>JAQXQO010000023.1 GCA_029101205.1 Coriobacteriales bacterium
CGCCTGCTTGGAGCGGGTGGCCACCAGCTCCTGCGGGAAGTGGATCTGGTCCAGCATCTGCGACACGTTCTGGAACTGGCCGATGGCGCTGCTGATGTGCGCATCGGAGTCCACGGCTATCTGGACGCCCTCCTCGGCGCATGCCACGGCGATCTCCTTGCAGGGGTCCCACGAGCGGTCGCGGTTCGAGACACCCAGGCTGTGCTCGTTTATCTCTATCAGCTTGTGCAGCTGGCCGGCCTCGCGCACCACGGTCTTCACGTCGAAGGGCACGCCCGCACGGCCGGGATGGCCCAGCACCAGCACCTTCGGCTGCTGCAGCGCCGCCACGTACATCGCCGTGGTCTGCTCCAGGTCCGCGGCGATGGCAAACTGCTTCGCGTGCACGCTGGCCACGACGTAGTCCAGGTGCTGGAACACCAGCTCCCGCAGGGAATGTGCGTGCTTGAAGAAGTCGCCGTTGATGCTACGGTCGCACATGACGTCCCAGCCAAACAGGTTCCCGTCCAAATCCACGATGTCAGCCTCACACCCTCGCAGCAGCGTCACGCCATGCAGCTGGCGCGGCCACGCCTCCACGTTGATGAAGTACTGGAAGTTGCGCAGGGTCTGCTCCTCGAACAGCATGCAGCCGTAGTGGTCGGCGGAGCCCAGGACCTCAAGCCCGCGCTCCGCCGCCGCGCGGGCGTTCTCCTCGATGGTCGAGTACGCATGGCACGAGAAGAGCGTATGGGTATGGACGTCACAGGCAAAGTTGCGCATGAGTTCTTCCTCCAAGCATCGTTCGAGAGACTGGCACCGGGGCAGCTGGCTGCGCCTTGTCATGCCGCTGCCACAAAAGCGCACGTCTACGATTGTTCAAGCTCTATGCTAGTTGCGTAAACCAGCCCCATCCAGCGAAAGGATTGGCGCATATGAATAATTCAACTCGGGACCAACAGCCCGCCGAGCCCCTGCGCGACAAGAACGGCCTCACCGAGGAGGAGTTCCTGCGCAGCTACACGCCAAAGAAGTACCCCCAGCCCTCGGTGACGGCAGACATCTGCGTGTTTCGCCGGGTCGACGGCCAGCTACAGCTGCTGCTGGTACAGAGGGGCGGCCACCCCTTCCTCGGCCACTGGGCCACGCCCGGCGGCTTCACGAACCCCAACGAGACCGTGGACCACTGCGCCCAGCGCGAGCTCGAGGAGGAGACGGGCGTCACGGGCCTGGCACTGGAGCCGCTGCACCTGTACAGCACGCCCGACCGCGACCCGCGCGGCTGGACCATGTCGTACGCGTTCGTGGCGCTGGACCAGAAGGGGGTCACGGTGCATGCGGGCGACGACGCCGCGAAGGCGGTCTGGTTCGACCTCCGCGCGACGCAGGAGGCCAATCGCACGCACCTGGAGCTCGCCCACGACGGCACGCTTCTGACCAGCGACTTCGCCACGCAGCCGCAGGCCATCACCGGCATCCCGCGCGCCGTCGACGTCCATGGCACGGGCCTGGCATTCGACCACGCCAACATCGTAGCTGACGCCTGGCTGCTGCTGAACTTCGCAAAGGCGTAGCTGACACCAAGCAGGTGACTGGCTCACGGCAGGCGACACGCACCCGTGCGCTCCGTCCCGCACGCGCCAATCCGCATGCGCCGTTCGCCTTGGCAAAGAAGGGCATCCCGGAGCGGGATGCCCTTCTTCATTGGAGATGCTCCTCTTGACTGCCCTCACGCGCCAGGCGCAGCCAAGAGAGCAATGCCCTTCTTGACCTGCGGCTCATTGACGGAGCGCTACGCAAACACGTACTTGTGCAGGCGCGCGATGGCCTCGTCCACGCAAGACGTGGGCAGCGCCAGGTTCACGCGCAGGGAGGTCGGACCGTTGAACATGGCGCCGTCCTGAACGGCCACGCCCACGTCCCAGCACGAGCGCTCCAGCTGCTGCAGCGTCTGACCGTGCGCCTGCAGCCAGCCCGCGCAGTCCACGAACACCATGTACGTGCCCTCGGGCCTGAACGCCCGGACCCCCTCGACGGAGTTCACGAAGTCGCAGAAGTGGTTGCGGTTGCGCTGCAGCACCACCAGCAGCTGGTCCAGCCACTCGGAGCCCTCCTTGGTGTAGGCACCTAGCAGCGCCTCCATGCCGAGCACGTTCATTTGGTTGTAGTGCGTCGACTCAGACACCGCGGCCATGCGGTCGCGCAGCCTGCGGTTGTACACCACGTGGTAGCTGCCCACCAGTCCCGCCAGGTTGAACGTCTTGCTGGGAGCGTACATTGCCACAACGTTGTCGTGTGCCCAGGCGCTCACCTGCTGCGTGGCCAGGTGCTTGTGACCGGGCATCACGAGGTCGCTCCAGATCTCGTCGCTGATGACTACGCACTCGTACTTCTGGAACAACGCCATCGCGCGCTCCAGCTCGTCGGGCTCCCACACGCGCCCGCACGGGTTGTGAGGCGAGCAGAACACGGCCACGTGGATGTTCTCGTCACGCAGGTGGCGCTCCATGTCCTCGTAGTCCATGCGCCACACGCCGTCCTCGTCGCGCACCAGTGGGCTGTGGACAATCTGGCGACCCATGCGGTTGATGGTGCCCGTGAAGCCGATGTAGGTGGGTGAATGCAGCAGCACCTTGTCACCCGGCGCGCTGAACGCGGCAATGGCGCTGGCCACGCCTCCCAGGACGCCGTTCTCGTAGCCAATGAACTCGCGGTCCAAGTCGTCGACGCCCTTGCGCGCCTGGTGCCAGCGGGCGATGGCGTCGTAGTACTCCTGCGGCGTGATGAAGTAGCCGAAGGCGGGGTGCTGGGCCCTGCGGATGATGGCGTCGGTGATGCTGGACGGCACGGCGAAGTTCATGTCGGCCACCCACATGGGAATGGCGTCGAAGCCCTCCCGCGGCGCAGCCGGCGCGAAGCCGCCCGGCATGCCCAGACCGTCGATAGCCAACGCGTGGGTGCCGCGCCGGTCCAGAATGCTGTCGAAGTCGTAGTTCATGTGCTGTGTGCTCTCCCCTGTTGCGCGCACCTCAAGGTCGGCAGTGCAGGTCGACCCCGTCTGTGCGACAACCTGCCGAGCAAGAAGCGCACCTCTTTACTGCGGAAGTAATTGTCAACACGTTACTACATCACGGCGACACCACGCTGCTTTTGTTACCCTGAGCAATTCGCTCGGGTTGGCACCAAAGCGGTGCGTAGGCACGCCTTCGCCCTCTTCCGAAAAATCCAATCCGCATTACCTGCAGGTTACCTCCAAGATTCGCGCGCGGGTCCTGGGCTCCTCCCGTCGCCACCTGCTAGCGCGCGGCGTAGACTAGGGCTTTGTTCGAGGATGCCATTCGGTCGCGGCGACGATGCAAGCAGGCGGAATCAGCGGGCCATCTCAACGCGACAGGAACCTCCAACGCGAGCAGAGGGGATCGTGCAAGCATGAGCCATAGCAAGACCTTGGGACTTCGCGACATCATCGGCCCCATCATGATCGGACCGTCTTCGTCTCACACGGCAGGGGCGCTGCGCATCGCGCTCATGACGCACGACCTTCTGGACCAGCCGCCGCGGGAGCTGCGCTTCACGATGTACGGCTCGTTCGCCCAGACCTATCGCGGCCACGGCACCGACCGCGCACTCGTGGCGGGCATGCTGGGCTTCAGGACCGATGACCTGCGGATTCGAGACTCGTTCGAGATTGCCCGCGCGCATGGCATCTCGTTCGAGTTCAAGGTCGACACCCAGACGAAGCCACGCCACCCCAACACGGTCGACATCTGGGTGCGCGACGCGGCCGGAGACGAGCTCAGCGTGCGCGGCGAGTCCATCGGCGGAGGCGCCGCCCGGCTGACCCGCGTGGACGGCATAAACGTCGAGGTCACGGGCGAGTACAGCGCCGCGATCATCTACCAGCAGGACGTCCCTGGCGTGCTGGGCTTCATCGCGACGACGCTGGCGCAGGCGGGCATCAACATCGGTACGTCCAACCTGAACCGCCAGAGCAAGGGTGGCCTGGCGTACAACGTGCTGGAGGTCGACAGCCCCATCCCCGAGGACGTAAAGCAGACGCTGCTTGCCGACCCGCGCGTGATTCGCATCCGCTTCATCCCCGCCGACACGCTGGTGGCAAACCTGCCACCGGACCCGCCGCGCTTCTCGCCCGAGGAGGCGCAGGACCTCTTTCCGCAGCTGGACTACCAGGACGGCACTGCCATCCTGACACACGCGTACAGTCGCAACGAGAACCTGGGCCGCGCCTTCCTGGATCGAGAAGAGCTGCTGCTGGCGATGCAGGGACAGGGCATGATTGCGGTGCGCTCGTACCTGAACCGCGCGATGAAGGTCATGCGCAAGTCCGTCAGCTCGCCTCTGGAGCACCGCACCCAGACCATGGGCGGCCTCATCGGCGGAGAAGCGCATGCGCTCACGCAGCTTTGTGCGACTCCATCGGCAGCAGCCACCGCGTCGGTGCCCGCCACCAACTCGGCGCCTGCCACCGCATCGGCCCCCGCCGACAACCCCAACCAGCAACTCGACCCCAACCTTCTGCGCCAGGTGTTTGGCGGGGTATTCTCGAAGGCGGCAACCTACGCCATGGCCGTCCTCGAGACGAATGCGTCTATGGGCCGCATCGTCGCCGCCCCCACCGCGGGCTCGGCCGGCGTCCTGCCCGGGGTCATCATGGCGCTGGACGAGGTCGGGCACTTCCCGGACACCCAGCTGCAGGAGGCCTTGGCCAACGCGGCAGCCATCGGCTATATCGTCACCAGGAACGCCACCGTCGCGGGAGCCGAAGGCGGCTGCCAGGCCGAGATGGGCACCGCCAGCGCGATGGCGGCCAGTGCGGCAACTCAGCTGCTAGGTGGTTCGCCGCAGCAATGCCTGGCGGCAGCGGCCATCGCCATCACGAACATGCTGGGCCTGGTGTGCGATCCGGTTGGCGGTCTGGTGGAGGAGCCGTGCCAGAAGCGCAACGCTTCCGCCGCCACAAATGCGCTGGTATCGGCACAGATGGCACTGGCAGGCATCCACTCGACCGCCTTCTTCGACGAGACGGTCGATGCCATGAGCCGAGTCGGCCGCTCCCTGCCGTTCGAGCTGCGCGAGACCGCCCTCGGCGGCATCGCCACCTGCGCTAGTTGCCTGAATCGTTGCGATAAGGACCCGCATCGCCGCAGCTAAAATGCCATATTGCGACCGATGCGGTTGGCCGGCGCCGCACCCGGCACGCGCCCTCCGAAGCCGTCGTCGCAGCCGGCGCCTCACCAGCCAGAACCAGCCGGCACCACAGCCGGCGCCCCACCAGCCAAAACCAGCCGGCACAGCAGCCGCCGAAGCCGTCGTCGCACCCCGAGCAACTGTGGCAATCTGGTCTGACCTAGCCTGGTCTTCTCATCTGTATGGGGTACGAACCGGCCTTGTATGGGGTACGGACCGACATTGGTGGTCAGCTGGGTGTCTGGCACACAACTGTTACCCTACTCCTACTTCGTTCGGTACCTTTTTGGTCAGTCGGCCTCCTATCCGGCAATCAAAAAGGTACCGAACGAAGTTGGTCCAAGCGAACTCGCGTTCCGAAAGTGGCCTCCGGATATAGCCGAATACAGCAAAAGCATAGTTTTGCTTAATCTATGTGCTTCGCCTATGAATGACAGGTGTCTACCCAGCCCCAACAGCATGTTGGCAATTCACTAAAGCCGGCCATTCCAGGCCCAGCCGTCCATTCCGTGCGCCTCGTACAAGTCGCGCATAAAAAAGATGGCGCCAGCCACCAATTCTGGCAGCAAACGCCATCTTTCCCAACGACCCCATCCTAGCCCTTGGTCTCGGTGCAGAACCTGGCGCGAAGACTCAGTCCTCAATGCGGGACCTGGCACGAAGCCTTGGTCTAAGGGCAGAACCTGGCACAAACCTCGACACAAGACCCGGTCCAGGGCCCAATAGGGCGGCACCTCAAATACGGCCACGTCCAGAAAAACGGTCCCTAATACGGCAGCTCCCCTATTTTTTGGTCGAGCCACTCCGCAGATTTCAAATCGGCTCTCGTAGCGATATAGCCTCCCACGTGCCCGTCGGCGTAGACGCGGTCATATTCGCCCGATACCATTCGGTACCCACCAAGCTCTCGGTATTGCAAGTGCCCCCGAGGCCTCACCCGCACGCGATCGTTCCTACGGCGACGGCGAGTCGTTGGGGTGCCCTCTAGACGACGAGGCACCTTGAACACATCCATCAAGGCCGCTAGGCGCTCGCGGTCATTCGCTACCTCAAACGGGAAGCGCATGACCTTTGCACCCATCGCGCTGATTCTGGACTCGCGCTGTCGTTCTTCGAACAGCACCTCCTGAATGTCCCTGCCACGAAGCATGTTCTCGTCCGTATACTTGCGACGACCGTCCAACTCGCCCACGACAATTGAGCCATCCGCGCACACCCAAAGGCAGTCGGCTCTAAAGATCTGCTGAGGATCGACGGGGTTGCGAATCTCCACCTGTAGCTCTGGTGCCTCAAAACCCGCAAGAATCATGTTGGCACGCGCAATCGACTCTCCACCGTTCTCGCTGCGCCCGTCGGCAATATCACAAACAAGCAGCGACCGCAGAATCCCCCGGTAGCGGTGCTTCTTTCTGAATTCCGCTATCCATTCATCAAGATGAGCATTATCCCAACGCTCCCTACGAATGGCAGCATCGGCAACCGCCGCTCCCTCGCACACGGGCATGGTCCTCATGCAGTCAAGAGCAGTGCGCTCCGGAATCGTCACCTTTACCCCGCCAGCAACCGTGGTTTCAATTCCATCGAGCCGATGAAACCTGACCGAAGCCGTGTCCTTACGATGAATGCTCGGCTTTGTGACCACGTGCACTTTGTTTAGCCGCCTGAATGAGACGTCGTATCCCAGCACTACCGCCGCCGAAACGCCGCAAAAGGTCCAGTCCGGATGCTTCTGAGCCAAAGTTCTAACCTTGAAGAGGTGCTTCTTCAGAGGATTCAGCTCGCGCCATGTCTTTGCCTCAACGTAGCAGCTTGGAAGGACGCGAAGCACTTCTCCCCTGCGCACAAGTCGCTCGAGTCGCTGACGCATGGCATCATTCGAGACCACGAGGCACATCTGGCAAGCGCTCGCGTCACGCAACGCGTTGAATATGTCTTCCCTCGCGAGCCCCGTCATTGTGCTCACACACCAATCCCATCAAGCGACCATGCGCCGCCGAGCAACGCTACGGTCAGGTACCACGCGGGCAAAACGCAACTCAAGGTAGGGCATGAAGCAAACACGGACACTAGGCCAGCACTAATGCCGATGCCACACAATTCAAAGCAAGGCGAACTCGCCAAAGCCTGCTATCCGATGGCTGAATTATAGCGTACGTTTGTTCTTGCGTACAAGTGTTCCTCATTCTATTTTCGTTCCGAAAACCGTTGCAAAAGCCGCTTGCCTTCCCTCAGCTCGGCTGCCTAAAACGCCCAGGTCAGCGCCATCTCGGCCAGGTCAGCGCCATCCCAATCATGCATTGTTTACATTGCTTATCGCTTACCATGTGCAAAAGCTATGAGGCATCCAGTTAGTTCACCTGAGCAGACTTCGTTCGGTGCGGTTTTGATCGTCCGGGGAAACGGTCAGCGACCAAAAAGGTACCGAACGAAGTGAGCATCGACTAACTCATGAGGCGACGCAGGCGTTTCCATGACAGCGTAAAATATGCTTCATACGTAACTTACAAGAAGCGCATTCGTAGCTGATGCACGGCACGCTCGCACACATTAAAGCGGCGACGCCATGCTCAGTGACGTCGCCGCATCCGTAGCGTTCATTTTCGCAGCATTCGTGGCCGCAGGTGTCCGAAGTGAAGTCATGGCCGCCACGCCTGCCCGCGGCTGCCGGCAGGACCGCGACCAGCGAGCGCCTACTCCTGGTCCGGCTCCCAGTCGACCAGGCACTTGTCCAGGCCCGCTACCAGGGCATCCTTGTCCATGTTGCGCCCGATGAAGCACAGCTTGGTCTGGCGGTCGCCGCACGTTGGATCCCAGTCGTCCATGACCTCGGGGTTGTCACGAATCAGCTGCTCGCGCTCCTCGTCCGGCGCGGAGGCGATGAACAGTCCGTTCTCCGAGAGGGTCACCTGCTTGCCCGCCTGCTCGAACACGTAGCACATGTCGGGGTCCTGCGAGGCCCAGAGCATGCCCTTCGAGCGGATGACACTGTCCGGCCAGGTGGTGACGAAGTCGGACAGCGCGTCGATGTCGAACGGCTTGCGGCGCGCGTACACGAAGGTCGAGATGCCATACTCCAGCACCTCGGGGTCCTCGTGCTCCTCGGGGTGGTCCATGGCGTCAATCCACGCGGCGGAGTTGTAGGCCTTGTCAAAGCTGAAGCGGCCGGTATCCAGCAGCTGATCCATCGGCACGTTGCCGTGGTCGGCCTCCACGATGACGGCGTTCTTCTGCAGGCTGCGCACGATGGCCTTCAGCTCGGCAATCTGCTCGGGGGTCACCTTGTCCGTCTTGTTCAGCACGAGGGTGGTGCAGAACTCGATCTGCTGGATCAGCAGGCTCTCGATGTCGTCCTCGTCAATGTTGTCGCCCAGCAGAGCCTTGCCGCCGTTGAACTCGTCGTACATGCGGGCGCAGTCGACCACGGCCACGATGTTGTCGAGGTCCAGCGGGGCGTTGCTGTCCTTGCTCTGGTCGCAGAACGCCGAGATGGTGTATGCGATGGGAATGGGCTCGCAGATGCCCGAGGCCTCGATGATGATGTAGTCGAAGTCGCCGGAATCCGCGATGTTGCGCAGCTGGCGCGACAGGTCGTCCGACAGGGTGCAGCAGATGCAGCCGTTCGTCATGGGAATGATGTCGGCGGTCTGGGTGACGGCGCCGGTCTTTGCGATGTAGTCGGCGTCCACGTTGACCTCGCCGATGTCGTTCACGATGATGGCAGCGCGGATGCCCTCCTCGTTGGTCAGGATGTGGTTCAGCAGCGTGGTCTTGCCGGCTCCCAGGTAGCCGGTCAGCATGACTATCTTTACCTGCTTGTTGTTGGGCATGTATGCTCCTTGCCGTAGTGATGGTGATGCGCAGATGGTTGCGACCTTGCAGCGGTGCCCACGGCGGCAACCGCCGCCGCAAGCGTCTCGCCGCGATGTCCGCGACGGCAACGGCCGTGGCAACAGGTCCACCGTGGCACTCCTCGCGACGACGGCCCCGTGGTCGCGTTCTCAGCCGGTCATCAGTGTATAGGCTTTTGGTACCCCAACGGCGGCCTCAGCCCTCCCCCATCACGCATGCTCCACGACATCCAAAGGCAAGAAGGACATATGACTCGCATTTTGGTTACCGGATTTCAGCCCTTCGGCGGACAGCAGACGAATCCGTCTTGGGAAGCTGTGCGGCGTCTGCCCCAGTGCATCAGCGGTGCGGAGGTCACAAAGCTGCAGATACCCGTGGCGTTCGGCCGAGCCGGCGACGCGGTGTGCCAGACCATCGACCAGCAGCGACCGGACGTGGTCCTGTGCGTGGGCCAAGCCGGAGGCCGAGCGCAGCTGACACCCGAGTTCGTGGCAATCAACCACGCGGACGCGCGCATTCCCGACAACGACGGCCAACAGCCCCACCGGCAGCCCATCGTGCCCGGCGGTCCCGACGCCCACTTCGCCACCGTGCCCGTCTACCGCATGGTCGACGCCCTGCGCCAGGCCAGCATCCCGGCCAGCGTCAGCTACTCGGCAGGCACCTACGTGTGCAACGACGTCATGTACCGGATGCTGCACCATCTGGCACAGGAGACCCACCCCGCCGTCGGTGGCTTCGTGCACGTGCCATTCTTGCCCGAGCAGGCGGCGCAAATGAGGCCGGACACGCCCAGCATGTCTCTGGACCTGATGGTCCGCGGCCTGGAGATTGCGCTGGAGGCCACGCTTCGGGGGTAGACTCCGCGCGGGACAGCCACGACCAGCGGTAGCCCGCCGCCCGCGGTCCTACGGTTCGACCCTGGACCACATGTCGCCCCCGCACCATCGCAGCGTCACCGATGCACCCAGCCACAAAGAAAAGCCCTTCTTGCCAGCATTGGGCAAGAAGGGCTCTTGGGTTGCAGCGGTTGACGCTCGCAGCTGCCGGCCTTAGTGGTGGAACAGCCTCAGGCCGGTGAACGCCATGACCATGCCGTACTTGTCGGCGGTCTCGATCACGTTATCGTCGCGGATGGAGCCGCCGGGCTCGGCGATGTAGCTGACGCCGGACTTGTGGGCGCGCTCGACGTTGTCGCCGAACGGGAAGAACGCGTCGGAGCCCAGGGCCACGCCGGTCTGGGTGGCGACCCAGGCCTTCTTTTCCTCGGCGGTCAGCACCTCGGGACGGACCTTGAACCACTTCTGCCACTCGCCGTCGCGCAGCACGTCGTCGTGCTCGTCGCTGATGTAGACGTCGATGGCGTTGTCGCGGTTGGCGCGGCGGATGCCGTCAACGAACTGCAGGCCCAGCACCTTGGGATGGTGGCGCAGGTACCAGATGTCGGCCTTGTTGCCCGCCAGGCGCGTGCAGTGGATACGACTCTGCTGGCCGGCGCCCACGCCAATGGTCTGGCCGCCCTTGGCGTAGCACACCGAGTTGGACTGCGTGTACTTCAGGGCGATCAGCGACAGGACCAGGTCGACCTTTGCCTGCTGGGGCAGCTCCTTGTTCTGGGTCACGATGTTGGTCAGCAGGCTCTCGTCGATCTTGCTGAAGTTGTGGCCCTGCTCGAACGTGATGCCAAAGACGTCCTTGCACTCCTTCGGCGCGGGCGTGTAGTTGGGGTCAATCTGCACCACGTTATACTTGCCGCGCTTCTTTGAGCTGAGGATCTCCAGCGCCTCGGGCGTGTAGCCGGGGGCGATGATGCCGTCGGAGACCTCTGCCTTCAGGTAGCGGGCGGTGTCGGCGTCGCAGGTGTCGGACAGGGCGGCCCAGTCGCCGTACGAGGACAGGCGGTCGGCGCCGCGCGCGCGGATGTATGCGCAGGCGATGGGGCTGGGGTCGGGCTCGTCGTCCTTCACGAAGTAGATCTGGCGCTCCACCTGGGTCAGGGGCAGGCCCACAGCCGCACCGGCGGGGCTCACGTGCTTGAACGAGGCGGCGGCGGGCAGGCCGGTGGCCTCCTTAAGCTCCTTGACCAGCTGCCAGGAGTTCAGGGCATCGAGGAAGTTGATGTAGCCGGGCTTGCCGGACAGGACGGTCACGGGGAGGTCCGACCCGTCCTTCATAAAGATGCGCGCCGGCTTCTGGTTCGGGTTGCAGCCGTACTTGAGCTCGAGTTCGTTCATAACAATCCTTTCTGTAGGCCCCCGCCCCCTCTGCCCCCGGCTCGAGCAGTCCTCGCGCTAACCCCGCGCTGCGGAACTCGCCGGGGGCAGAGGGGGCGGGGGGCACGAGGGTGGAGGTCTGGGTCGCATCTACGACGTACGGCTGCAAAGAGCAGGGAGTGCAAGGACATTACATATTTAAGGGGCAAGGGCAAGGGCAAAGTGCAAATGGTTAGAAGAGCTCTTGGTTAGTCGCCGAGGTTCTTGTTGAAGAGGGTAACTTGGCCGGCGACGTTGGCGTACATGGAGACCTTGTTGTCCTCGTCCAGGGCGGACCAGACGGTGGCGGGGTCGGGGACGCTGACGCGCAGGGGCTCTCCGGCAAAGCTGGGCAGCGGGTTGCCGTCGTGCTGATAGGTGCTGATGAAGTAGCCCTCGCCCTCGTCGACGCCCTCGTAGCAGAAGAACTCGCGCAGGCAGCGGCCGGACTGGTGCTTCAGGATAGAAATCTCGAAGCTGCCGTCGGGGTGGATGATCGAGCTGATGCGCGGCGTGAAGTTGGGGCCGTCGGGCTCGTACTCGCGCGCCATGCAGCCGTCTCGGAAGCTGCCGCGCTCCACGATGGTATCGGTCTGGTCGCCGTTGGTCACCACGAGGTCGTCGCCCATGGTGCGCACGGGGTGATAGATGATCAGACTGGGATCTTCCATCTGGCTGGGGTCGTGCGCCTCGGTGCGGATGCCGTCGTCCGTCGCCACAAAGACGCGGTTGCGGCTGTTCGTGCTGCGCCCCATGATCCAGTAGTACACGCGGTCCTTGCCCACTACGATTCCGCGGCCAGGGTAAGAGTTACCCCGCAGAACCTCGGCCAAATCCAGCATGCGAACTCCCTTCTGTTGGCTTCGCTCCAAATTCGGTCGCGCGTCGCAAACGGGCACTATGTCCGCGCTCATGGCGCTCGACTCGTATGCCCACGCTCACGGCGCGCTGCCAGCCCCATCCCCAGAAGGTCGCCGCACAAAAAAGGCAAGCGACACCTGCGGGTGTGGCTTGCCCAGACGGTCGGCGTGTGATGTAGTGCGCCGCTCCCCCGTGGTAGCCCACGATTCTCCGTCAGTCACAGCGCAGTGTTCGGGTATCAGCATAGCGCACGTGGCGGCGCGGCGCGCAAGCCATCGCCCCAAGCCCATCCAGATTCGACAAACTGATTGGTAAGATGGCCTTGGCTTGGCGCGGTCTCCTTGGCGCGGTCTCCTTGGCGTGAGAATTCGGTCGCCGCCTTGGCGCACGGAGATTCGGCCACCGCCTTGACCCGACGCCTCGCGCCGGCGCCGCGACATGCGCGCTCTTCTTGCCCGTACTACCCGCGCGCTTCTCTTGCCCGCATGGCCTTCTTGAGCTGGGCGGCAATCGAACCTATGATTGTTCGTTACGTCGAGCGAATCGTCTCCCGCCGCCGCCAGGCCAAGTGGCAGGCGCAGACGGCTCGCACAGAGGAGGGCAAGAAGAACATGCAGATCCGTCGCGCAACCCCTACCGACATCCCCGGCCTCAACCGCTGTCTCTCGCAGGTGCTGGAGGTCCATGCACAGGGCAGGCCCGACCTGTTCCGCTCGGGCACCCGCAAGTACACCGACGACGAGCTGCGGCAGATCGTCGCCGACGACGCGCGTCCCGTGTTCGTGGCGGTAGACCCCGACGCCAAGCCCGGTGACATCCTGGGCTACGGCTTTTGCGTGGTGCAGGACTTCACCGGCTCGAACAACATGCAGCCCATAAAGACGCTGTACATCGATGACATCTGCGTCGATGTCGCAGCGCGCCGCAGGGGCATTGCCACTGCCATCTACCAGCACATCATTGAGTTCGCTCGCGAGGGCAGCTTCCACAACGTGACGCTGAACGTGTGGGAGTGCAACCCCGGAGCCCGCGCCTTCTACGAGAAGATGGGCATGGGCGTACAGAAGACCTGCATGGAGCAGGTACTGTAGGCTAACGGGCGCATCGATGACGGGAAAGACGCACATAGCGGCTGGTGCGGCGACCGCCCTCTGGGTGGCCGGCGGCGGGCTCTGGAGCTTGGGCGCTTTGCTGACGCAACTGGGTGCCAGCATTGGCACGGCGTTGGCGGGCATCGCGGCTGCCGTCACAGGCGGGGCATTCCCGCTCAGCTCGGGCGGTGGGGCGGCGAGTTTGGCCGGTGCGGCCACTTCCGGCACCATGTCGGCGTTTGCTGCCAACAGCGGGCAGGCCTTCGTCTTGGCAGGCCAGTCGACCGCCCTCGCGGCCGTCACCGTATGCCTGCTGGCAATCCTGGGCGGAGCCATCGGCGGCCTGCTACCCGACGCGGACGTCAGCTCCAGCCAAGCGTCGAAGGAGCTGCGGCGTGGCTGGGCCATCTTGGCGATGTCGGTCGCCATCGTCCTTGCAATCGACCATTTCGTGCGAACGCAGGTGGCGGCACAGCTATGGGCTGCCATCTCCTCGGTGGGCATGAGCCAGGTTGCCGGCGTCGCCATCCTGGTGGCGGTATGCGCCTGCGGAAGGGTGTCGGGCCACCGCGGCTTCACGCATTCCATCGTGGCGCTGTGCCTGTGCACGGTTGCGGTCAGCTTGGTGTTCTCGCCCCTGTGCAGCTATTTCTTTGCTGGGTACCTGTCGCATCTGGTGCTGGACGTGCTGAACCAGCAAGGCGAGCGGCTCCTGTGGCCGCTTCACGCCGAGGCTCGGCTAGGCATCTGCAAGTCTGGCGGAATCGTGGACACCGTGGTTCTGATATTGAGCATCTGCGCCATTGCGCTGCAGGTCAGGGCCATGGTCGGATAGCAGGGTGGCGCCGCCGGGACCTCGCGGAACCGACGGCGCCACTGTTTTCGAATGCGCTTCTTGGTTCGAATGCGCTTCTTGGCCATAGCCTCGCGACACGCCACCGGCGTCGAACCATGCGGCAAGGATTACGCAGCTACTCCACCCAGAACACGCGGCCGTCCTTGCGCGGCGCACCGGCAGGCAGCTCGGTCGCGGCATAGCCCAGGATGCAGTGGCCGATGCCCTCGTAGCCCTCGGGAACGCCCAGCTGCTGCAGGACCTGCTGGAACTCGGGCTCCTCGAATTCCTCCTTCGCGCGGTGAATCCAGCAGCTGCCCAAGCCCAGCGAGTACGCGGCGTTCAGCATGTTGCCCATCACCAGCGAGCCGTCGTACACGTGCGTGGGAACGCTCTTCGGAGCCAAGACCACCAGCACGACGGGCGCTCCATAGAACGGGTCGGTACCCTCGGGCGAGCCCATGATGCGGGCGTTCTCCTGCGACAGGCGATCGCGCAGCGTCTTCTGCGTGACGGCCACGATGATGGGAGACTGGCGTCCCATGCCGCTGGCAGCCCACAGGCCCGCATCGATGACCTGCTGCACGAGCTCCTTCGGGACGGGATCCGACTTGTACTTTCGAATGCTCCGGCGATGCTCCATAGCCTCAATCTGCTGGTTCATGGCAGCTCCTCTCGACGAAACCGCAGTCATTACCGGCATTAATCGTACGACAACGTTGGCACGGGCTGCACGCGAAGCCGGCAACTCGCCACGCCTTAATCCTCCAGTCCGACGCACGCTCGACGGGCGCACCCGACAACAAGCGCGCTGCTGGCATCGCCCCCCACCCCAATATCGCGCCGGGCGGCAAACGCGCCGCAGGCAAACGCGCCGCAAATCCGAGACGGCACCCTGGCCAACAGATGGCATTTTTCGTAAGCTTTTCTTGCTTCATAAGAAACGTATACGTAATTCAGCCTCAGCTGGGGCGAAAATGTTAGCCATGTCTCACATCCCTCGGTACCATTTTGGTCGCCCGCCAATCCCGCTGCCAACCAAAAAGGTACCGAGCAAAGTTAGCCTCACTCAACTGCTATGGCGTCGCTTCGGCGCCGCCATAGATATACTATCGGTTTGATGCCAATTGCTGCATGTCCGCGCCACCCGAACCGCTCGCAGCGCCTCTTGGCCGGAAGCTTCGTCGAGCCGGACGGCACCTCTCACCAGGGGCATCAGGGCGGCCACCTGCCTCTGGACTACTACGAGCTGGCCGTGGATCCGGGCGCCACCGTGACGCTGGACGTCCAGCCCGACCGCTCGGTCATGGCTTTCACGCTGGAGGGCTTGGCCCGCATCGACGGCCTGCCCCTGGGCCCCAAGACCGCGGCAAAGCTGGAGAAGGGCAACCAGTGGCCATCACCGCCACGGACGACAAGCCCTCGGTCGTGCTGGTGATGAGCTCCCTACCCCTAGGCGAGCCCATCGCCTGGAGCGGCCCCATCGTTATGAACACCATGGACCAGCTGCACGAGGCCTTCCGCCAGCTGGACAACGGCACCTTCCTGCAGCAGGGCATCACGGTGGAGTAGGCGGCAAGGCCGTCGCGGTGCCACTTCGACACCCTTCTGCACCAGGGTGCATCGTCGCACTTTATAACTGTGCTTCTCGCCTCGATGTACTTCTTGACCAAACCCAGAAGGGCATAGTCTCGCGTCCGAATGGGCTCTATACTGTTAGCAATGGGTAACTTTATTCGACGCACCATCGATTCTTGGGGGGCTGAGATACATGAGAAGCGCAGACCACTCACGGGGCACAAGCCGCTCAAGGGGCATAAACTCCACGCAGCGCCTGCAGCAAAGCTTCGAGCGCGACTTCTGGGGCGAGCGCACGGGAGGCCACGGCGGACTTGAGATCCTGCGCCACATCGGCCCGGGCCTGCTGGTGACCGTGGGCTTCATCGACCCGGGCAACTGGGCGTCCAACATGGCCGCCGGCTCGCAGTTTGGCTATGCGCTGCTGTGGGTGGTAACCCTCTCGACGCTGATGCTCATCGTTCTGCAGCACAACGCCGCCCACCTGGGCATCGTTACCGGAGACTGCCTGGCCGAGGCCACCACGAAACACCTTCCCCGGCCCCTGGCACGCCTGCTGCTGGCGACCGCCTGGCTGGCCACGGTGGCCACGGCGCTGGCCGAGGTGCTGGGCGGGGCCATTGCGCTGCAGATGCTGTTCGGCCTGCCACTGAAGGTGGGGTGCGTCCTGGTGGCGGTGGCGGCGCTGTTGCTGCTGGCCACGAACTCCTACCAGCACATCGAGCGCTGGATCATCGGGTTCGTCTCGCTCATAGGCGTGGCGTTCCTGGCAGAGCTGGCTCTGGTGCAGGTGGACTGGCCCCAGGCGGCCGCCGGCTGGGTGACGCCGTCGCTGCCCCTGGGCTCGGGCACCATCGTGATGAGTGTGCTGGGGGCGGTCGTGATGCCGCACAACCTGTTCCTGCACTCGGAGGTCATCCAGAGCCAGCACTTCGAGGGCCAGGGCGACGCCGTCATCCAGAGCCGTCTGAAGTACGAGTTCGCCGACACGCTGTTCTCGATGGGCATCGGCTGGGCCATCAACTCGGCCATGGTCATCCTGGCGGCCACCACCTTCTACCAGCAGGGCATCGTGGTAGACGACCTGGGCGTGGCCGCAAGCACGCTGGCACCCATACTGGGGCAGGGCGCGCGCGTTGTCTTCGCGCTGGCTCTGCTGCTGGCGGGGCTGTCCAGCAGCATCACGGCGGGCATGGCGGCAGGCACCATCACGGCCGGCATGTTCGGCGAGGAGTACGACATCCACGACCGCCACTCGTCCGGCGGCGTTGCCCTGTGCTTCGTCGCGGCGCTGGTGGCGTGTCTCCTGGTGCAGGACTCGTTCCAGGGGCTGCTGTGGAGCCAGGCGCTGCTGAGCCTGCAGCTGCCCATCACCGTGTTTCTGCAGATATACCTGACCAGCTCGCACAGGGTCATGGGCCGCTACGCGAACGGCCTGGCGCTGAAGGTGCTGCTGTGCGCCATCGGCGCCTTCGTGACCGTGCTGGACGTCCTGCTGCTGGCGTAGGGCCAGAGGGGGCGCGCCCTTCTCTACTTACCCTGGCCGGGCCAGCTCAGGCCGCGGCGCAGGAGGGCTGCCGCCTTGCTGCGACTCTCGGTCGAGAAGCTGCGCATGCTGGTGAGCGCGCGGCGCTGGATGCCCGTCAGGCTGCCGGCCAGGCGCCGCGCGTGCTCCTCGACGTCGTGGCGCAGGGGCACCCGCCCCGTGGCGATGTCGTTCACGGCCACCTCCATGACCGCGTCGAAGTCGGCCTGCGCGTCCTCGATGCGCTTGGTGAGGTCCGACATGGCCGACACGCTGAGGGCCGCGTCGGCCGACATCAGGCCTACGACCACCAGCGAGCCGACCTCCCACCACACCTGCGGCACATCCGTAGCCACGTCGACCAGATGCTGACACAGCAGGTAATACACCGCCACGCCGGCAGCGCCGAAGCACAGCGTGAACGGCAGGCAGATGCGACCGTGGACGTTCAGGGGCATACCGCTGTAGTCCCACCAGCGCGCGTGGAACCAGCGCTCCAGCACGTAGGAGGTCGCATATTCCAGCACCGCGCTGCCCAGTGCGCTAGCGATGAAGACTTGCCACCATTGGAGGTCGGCACCGGCGGCAGAGCCCACCGTCGACCCCAACGCCGTCGACCCCAGCATCGTCTGCACGTTAAGGAACAGCGCCAGCACCGTGGTGAACCCGAAGCCATAGATGGGGCACACCGGGCCAAAGAGGAAGCCGCGGTTGTCCCAGCGCTTGTTCTTTATGGCACAGAAGATGCACTCGTACAGCCACCCAAAGAAGCTGATGACCCCGAACCACACCACATAGCAGCAGATGTCCACGGCACCTCCATTACCCGCGTCAAGCAGACGGCCTCCATTGGCCAGCCGCGCGTCTGCCGCAGCAGCCCCGACCCGGCCCAGGCCCAACCCCGCCGCGCCAGCCTTCGCGACAGCTTCGACGACCAGCGAACTCCGTCCCATTGTCCAACAAATGACGACCCCTGCGTCCAGATATGCGCTGTCCGCTCTCAATTGCGCCACTTGTTCCGATTGGCTCCTTCGCATCGGCGCCTCCTTGCGCCCGTTGTCCTCTTCGATCCGCCGCCCCCCTCGCTCCCCGTTGCCTCCTTGTGCCCGTTGCCCTTCCCCACCCAAGTGCCCTTCTTGCCCTCAGCGGACAGCCCCCGCCAGCAACGTCAGCCGCAAACACCCCGGCGGTAACCCTCCCGACCAGCAAGCCTCCACCGACCAGCGAGCCCCCCACCGACCAGTAAGCCCCCACCGACATCGAGCGGTACCTTTTTGATTGCCGACACCAACCCGATGCAATCAAATCCGCACCGCTCGAAGTAAGGAGTAGCTAACTAAATCAGCTGAAATCCCATCACAACTGGTCAAATTCGGCACCTCGGTAGTACTTTCCAGATAAGATATGTCATATATGATGATTGTCGCGATATGCCATCTATTGCTGTGAAACCATCCCGACAGTTCGCCTAGTCATACTTTGCTCGGTACCTTTTTGGTCGCCCCTGGGTGGACCCGGTGAACAAAAAGGTACCGAGCGAAGTTGCCCCAGGCTGACTGTATAGCCACGGTCTGTGCCTTACACCATGCTATTACCCCATGGGGGTATATCATTGGTAGTCCGGTGGTGGCTGGCGCTTCTGTTCGCTGCAGCCAACTTTGTTCGGTACGGATTTGATTGCGGCGGGTGCAAGAAGGGCAACCAAAATAGCACCTCTCAAAGTTGAACGGGGGCAACTGTTTTCTCCCAGCTCAAGAGTGTGCCCCGGCGATGCCCCTGGAGGTACCCCGGAAACCAATGGAGCATCGAGCGATGGCGATGCCGGGGAGATGGCGGTGTTGACGCGAAAATGCCGCGGGAGCTAGAGCTGCGTCCATCGCATGCGGGTGTGTCGGCTGCGCGGTGTGTCGCCTGCGGGCGTGTCGTGGCGCCGCGTCGATAGCGTCTGAGCAGCTTGCCGAAACCGTGCGTCACATGGAAGCCGCGTGGTTCGCCGGAACTGCGAGGCGAAGCCGTATGATTCACCGGGACTGCGAGGAGCGTCGGGGCCGAGCGAATATCGAAACCGAACGCAAGCGACCCCGCAAGCCGTTGGGGCTCACGGGGCCGTCGTCGAGCATCCTGCCGGGTCGGTCGGCGCGCTGCCGCCTGTGGTTGGTGCGCTGCCAGTCGTCACCGCTGGCCAGCCATCGCGGGTGGCGCGCCGGCGCAGATGACCATTGAAGCTGACGCGCCAACGCATCGAGCACGTCGCCAAAGCAAGCCTGTGATCGTAACTAGCGCGCCGTCGATCTGCGCATGGTCGCCGCCATGACGTTGTCGCAGCTGGCTCGCCGTCGCACCCGGTGTGTCGCCAACCACCCGTCACTAGTAAATGGTCACGTCCGAGCGATCGAAGCGGGCCACCTCGCTGGGAGCGGCGGTGCCCGTAGCGGTGAACTTCCACGTGCCGCCCGCCTTCAGGTTGTTCGTGTTGGCGTAGGCGTTGCCAATCTGGTTGCCATCCGCGTCGTACAGGGTGTAGGTGATGCCGACGTACGACTGCTCCTTGTCAGTGTTGTTCGTCAGCGTGCCGGTAATCTGGTACATGTACTCGTTCGAGGTGTCCGCGACCTCATCGGTGATGGTGTACTTGTCGGCCGCCGGGTCGGTGCTCGCCGACGCATCGGAGGTCGCAGAGGCGTCGGACGTCGAGTCGGTCGACGCCGCGGCCGAGCTGTCCGACGACCCACTCGAGCTACTGGAGCTGGACCCGCAGGCGCTCAGCCCAAAGGTTGCCGCCATGGCGACCGAAAGCACCAACGCCAGGGCGGCAACCCCACGGAGCCGCCATCCGCCAAACCCAGATCCGGAGAGGTGGGCACCTGCGCGGCGGCCATCTGCGGAACGAGAGCTTGCGGGGCATGCGGGATGTGCGTTCGAACGTGTGTGACCAAACATCTGAACCCTTCCTTCCTAGCCTTCTACCTGCGGACATATGCGCCCTTGTCGGTACCACGCACAACCGCCTCAACGCGTCCGCACCAAGACAATGCGCGTGCGACCACATCCGCAGGCTTCTCAGATTTCCGATGCTAGAAAGGACGGGCAAGAAGTTCATTAGCTGCCAGCAGAGTCCACGGGCCAGCTCCGCCAGCGGGCGCAAGAGGGCCGCCGGCGTTCGGACCGCGGAAAACGCGCCGGGGCGGTCGCTTTGCCGCCCCGGCACAACCATCCCCTACCCCACCTGGCGCACGTACGCCTGCACGAAGCGAATCTGCTGGCCCTCGACCGCAGGTCGCACGGTGTAGGAGCCCGCCGCGGCCGGCACGATGAAGGTCTCGGCGTAGTGCACCTCGAAGGGCTCGAACGCGCCTGTGGGGCTCTGCACCACAGCGGCGTCACCCTCCACCAGGTTCAGCATGTGCACGCCTCGGCTGGCGTCGTGCTGCGTCGTCACGGTTGAGGTGAATCGCCTGGACTCGATGAACTCCAGCTCGTGCAGCCCCGTGTGCTCCTCGGTCCAGCCGTCGCCCGCGGCCACGTCGCGGAACTGGTTCACCAGGTTGCTCTGCACCCAGTCGGTGCGACGGTTCCACTGGATGTTCTTCTCGCCATCGTCCAGATGAATCGGGCGGGGCTTCCCGTCCAAGCCCAGCCGGCCCCAGTCCCACAGCTTGTAGGTAAATATGTAGGGCGTCGCGCTGATCTCCAGCACCATGCAGCCCGCCGACGAACCGTGCACCGTACCTGCCGGAATGAGGAAGTGGTCGTGACGATGGGCCGGAACGCGGTTCACGTACATGTCGGCCGAGAACGCCGGACCGCCGTCTTGCGCCGCCCGCAGCGCCGCCATCATGCGCGCGGGCGACACGCCCTCTCGCAGGCCCAGATACACGCCCGCCCCCGGCTGCGCATCCAGGATGTAGTAGCTTTCGTCCTGCGTGTAGGCCATGCCGTAGTGGGTGTGGATGTAGTCGGTCAGCGGATGCACCTGCAGACTGAGGTTCTGCCCGCCCATGGTGTCCAGCAGGTCAAAGCGGATGGGGAACTCGGCGCCAAAACGGGCGTAGTTCTGCGCGCCCAAGAGCTCCACGGGCCGGCGCAGCACCGCGTCCATCGCGGGCACCTCGACACGCACGTCACCAAAGCGCAGGTACAGGCTGTTCTCCTCGGGCACGCCGTCGAAGCTCCACGCGTAGTTGGGCGCGGCGGGGTCCAGGCCAAAGTGGTCGCGCATCCACGTGCCGCCCCACACGCCCGGGTCGAAATAGGGCACCAGCCTGAACGGCCGGCGCACCACCTGGTCCAGCCCCGCCCGGAACGCGTCGCCCGTAATCAGCCGCGGGTCGCCCGCGTCGTTGGAGTCCAGCAGGTAGTCAATGCGGTCGAACAGCTGCCGCTTGTGACGGTCGGCGATGCGCCAGTCGATGAAGTAGCCGCGCTTGAACTTGCGCAGTGCGTCCTCCTCGGCGTTGTTGGCAAGGAAGTTGCAGGCGCCATGGCGATAGCGCTGCTGGATTTCCCAACGGGCAAGGTCGCAGTAAACCAGCACGTCGCCGGGGCACACCACAGAGGCGCCCACGCCGTACACCATCACGCGAAGTCCCCGGTCGACCGCCTGCTGGACCTTGCTGCGCGCACGGTCCAGCTGCTCGGGGTCCATCAGGTCCTCCAGGCAGCCGTAGAACATGACGCCGCGCACCCTGTCCTGGGTCACGTGCGGCGCCAAGATGGCGTCCACCTTCTGCTGGTCCAGGTACACGAGCCCGCTCATGATGACCACGTCGGGATCGACCGCGCGCCTGACCAGGTCCAGCACGTCGTCCGTCACGCCCGGGTAGCAGTCGACCGTGACCGTGCTGGCGCCGCGCAGTCCCGAAAGCGCGGCATACACGTCCGCGTTTCCATGAAACACCTGGTCATCGTAGCCGTCCACGCGAACCTCAGGGTACTTGTCGTAAGAGCTCCGCCTTCCCACGGGCCTCTCGCCAGCCATGAGCACCTCCCTTGCCGGGTGCGGCCGCCTGGGCCGCACGCACCTTGCCACAACCAGCTTCATCGTATGGCAAGGCAAACTTTCGAGTGAACGCCTATTTGGACCATTTCACAAGAAAATAAATGCTAGGAAGAAGGACTGGCGCGTTCAAGAAGAACTGCCGCGTACGCAGCCCATCCCGCGATGGTCGCAACCAAGTGCGACGGCACAAGTCGGTCGGGCTAGCACGACAGTTCAAGGGACGTCATGGCCGTGCGCGGCAGCACCGGGTTACGAGCTACCGCGGCAGCACCAGGCAGTCGAAGCGGATGGCCTTGCCCGACACGCTGTAGCTGGGCTTCATTCCCGCCAGCGTGGGCCCCTTCGCAGGTCGCTTCACGATGATCTTTCGCGGCCCGGCGTCCCGGGCGGCCTGCAGCAGACGCTCCTCGTCGTCGCAGGGGCGCTCCAGGGTCTGCAGCAGCCGCAGCTTCTTCTTCACCGAGGCGCTCTTGTGCCGCGCGGGAAACATGGGATCAAGAAGCACCAGGTCAGGGCGGGTATCATCACGCCCATCGAGGCTATCCTGGCTCACGAGCCTCGGGTCTCGACCGGACTCACCGGCCCGGCTGCCCATCCCCTCCAGCGCCTCAATCGAGTCACCCTCGACCAGCCGCATGCGGCCGACCGCTTGCGCCAGCTGCGGCACTGCAGCCGCGCGCCTCAGAGAGTCGCGCAACAGCGCTGCTATCACGGGATCGCGCTCGTACATGGTCACATCGAAGCCCGCCGCGGCCAGCAGCAGCGAATCCTCCCCCAGCCCCGCCGTGGCGTCCACCGCCGTCGGGTGCTCGACGCCCTTCAGCCGAGCGGCACGCACCACCAGCTCGTGGCTCAGGTTTCCCGGGCGCAACCTGCGCTCCATGTGCTGGAGGTCGCCGCGCAGGGACATGCCGTCGGACTCCAGCGCCAGTCCGTCTGGACCCAGGACCAAATACGGATCAGACTGCAAGTCGGAATTCAAGCCGGATTTCGAATCAGACTTCGAACCAGACTTCGAGCTGGATGTCGAGCCGGAATTCGCCGAGGCAGAGCCGCGCCTTCGGTTCTGGTCCCGCTCCCCATCCGGCAAGAGGTCAGAAGCCACCTGCCCGTCTCCGGCATGCACGACCTCGACCGCCATGCTCGCACGCAGGTGCTCGGCCAGCCGTTGTGCCTCCGCCTGGTCGGCTCCGTCCAACACCAGAAGCGTCATTTGCCCTTCTTGCACCGACATTGCCGTCCGTCCCTCGCTCGCGGAATCCTTGCCGAAACCTTGCCACAGCCGCAGAGGAGCTGGACACGACGCCCCAATAGCACCCGCCAGGTTACTCCAGCTGTCGCTCCTGCCGTCACACCCGTCACGGCTCCAGTCGTCACACGCGCCTGACCTGGTCCAACGCCACGCCGCCCAACCAGCCCCAGCGCGGCTGCTCCATCACGCCGTACACACTGAGCCACGCCTCCAGCGGAGACGTCCGCAGGCGCTCGTCCGCGCTGTCTCGCACCAAACCGTCACCCACGTACAGCCCCACATGACCGTAGCACAGCCCGTTCGCCCCAAAGGGATGGCGGCCGACGCCCACAATCATGCCCACCTTCAGCTGAGCGGTGTCGGTGCGTGAGCAGAAGTCCTGAAACAGCCGATACGCGTCTCCCTGCACCACGCCGTATCCCTGCCGGGCATACGCGCGCTCGATCCATTCGGCGCAGGCATTTCCACTGGTCCAAGGCGTGGCATACGAGCAGGCCACCAGGTTGCGCTGCGGCTGGGTGGCGTCCATCAGCCGCTCGGGCTCGCGCCCGGGCAAGACGGCGCGAAACGCCGGCTGCCCAAAGCGCGTGGTCACCCCATCGGCCATCAGCATGTTCCTGCTGTCCAAAACGTGCAAGACGCGCTCGCGCAGGTCGCGCTCGTCCGCCGACCCGGCACCCGCCGCGCCCACACGCGCTGCGCCCGCGCGCGCCGAACCCGCGCTCGCGGAACCCGCGCCCGGCACGCCGGCACGCTCGGTGCCAAATTCGCCTAGCAAGAGGAACCGCCCGCGTCGTCACCCGCAGCTATCCCCGCATCGGCATCAGCGCCCGCGGCCTCCCCAGCACCCACGTGACCTTTCGCGCCCAGCACCCAGCAAATCCCGCGCGCCATGCGACCGTCAGGGTCGGTGAAGTGGTTGCCGGGGTTCAGCTGGAACGTCGATCTCACGTCCAGGCGCTCTACCTGCGCCTCAATGCGCTCGGTCGCCGTCCGCACCGTACGCATGGCGTGATTCTTGCCCTTGTCCTCGTCCGCCCCCACCGAGAAGTACATGCGCTCGACGCTCTGCGCCAGCGGGTGCTGGCGGGCGTAGTCCACGAAGCCCGGGTACCACAGCGAGCCCGACGCGCTGGCAACCCGCTGAAACGCGTCGCTGTTGAACGCCGCCCACGTGGCAAACAACCCCGCCAGCGAGTAGCCGGCGATGGTGCGCAAGAAGAACTGCTCGCTCGCGACCTGACGCGCAGCCGAAGCCAACGCGGGCGCGTTCGCCGTCTGCGCCGAAAGCCGCTGCGTCAGCATGGCCTCCACCTGCGGCATCACCTGTTCCCGCAGCAGCGCCAGCTGGCGGTCGGCATGTCCGCCGAACGGCTGGCCCTTGCGAAACACGGGCGGGGCAGGCCACGGTGTCATCTGGTCGTCCCAGTTCCGGGGCGCCACAGCCACCAGGCAGAAGTCGGGACATCCCATCTGGCGGCACAGTTGCCACACGGGCTGCCCATCTCCATCAAACACGTGCAGGTAGACAACGTTGATGCGAGCCGGGCGGGCGGCCCCGGAATCAGCCTCCTCGTCACAGTAGACATAGACGTCGTTGTCCTGCACCCGAAAGCCGTCCCGCATGCTTGCCCCCAACTCTCCCGTGCAAAACGGACCCGCCACGAGGCCGACAGGCCGAGCCTTCCGACCCATGCCAGCCGCTGGCTCGAACCGACTAGCCGGTATCTGGCAGGCTGGGCCCACATCAGCCTTTGTCCAAAACGCAGGCCCAGTTCCGCACCGTCGCTAGATGTCGTTCACCTGCAGGCGCAGCACGTCCGGCCTGGCATAGTGGCCCACCGGGTCAAACTCCCACTTGCTGGCAGCGACCTCCTGCATCTGCAGGTCGGCGTACAGGATGCCGGACTGGTCCCACAGCGGCTCGGCGCCAGGCACGTAGTGGCCGTACGGGTCCACGACGCAGCTGCCTCCGCGGTAGATCACGTCCGGCAGTGCCTCCACCTCCTCAGGATACTGCAGGTCGGAGGGGTAGTCCGCCCTCGTGATGTGCGGCGCGCAGTTGACCACGTAGCAACGGCCCTCCATGGCGATGTGGCGCACGGTGGCCTGCCACTCCTCGTTGCCGTTCGTGTTCGGTGCCAGGTAGATCGTGACGCCCTTCTGGTACAGCGCCACGCGAGCCAGCGGCATGTAGTTCTCCCAGCAGATCAGCGTGCCCATGGGTCCCCACGGCGTCTGCGACACGGGGAAGTAGCGATCCTGCGCGTCTCCCCACACCAGGCGCTCGGCGCCGGTGGGCTTCAGCTTTCTGTGCCAGGCATCCAGCCTGCCCTGCGGGTCAAAGACCAGATTCGTGTTATATAGAGTGCCGCTGACGGCGTCGCGCTCCGAGATGCCGATGCTGACCCACGATCCCACCTCGCGCGCGGCGTCCGCGATGGCCGTGGTCTCGGGACCGCCCACCACCAGCGAGCCGTCGTAGTAGCGCTTCCAGTCCAGCTGGCCCTCGGGCTTTCGCATGCCCACCACAAAGCCGAAGGTCAGACCGTGCGGATAGCCCGGCACCAGCAGCTCGGGCAGCACGATGAGGTCGCTGGGGTGCTCACGGCCCACGCGACGGATGGCGTCCAGCGCTGAGTTCAGACAGGCCTCCTTGTTGAAGATGGTCGGCTGGGACTGCACGACCGCAATCTTGCACACATCTGCCAGGTCCTTCATGGGGGTCCTTTCTGTTCTCACGCTGCTTTGCCAACCTGTTGTCAGGAAGCGCGCATAGCGGCCGCAAAAACGCCACGTCTCCTTGCACAATTCTCTGCGCAAACCCTAGCGCAACGCAAGGCTTAACAACGTGTGAGCCATTTACGCTTGACAATCGGGATACATGCGTTAATATTAATAACTGTTCCTAATAAATGAACAAGCCTAATGCAAGAAGGGACTTCACTAGGCTTGGAGGGAAACCTCCCACACGAGAGAGGATGCACCATGAAGTTTGTCTGCCCCGTCTGCGGTTACGTTGAGGAGTTCGACGGCGACGAGCTGCCCGCCGACTACAAGTGCCCCCAGTGCGGCTGCCCCGGCTCCAAGTTCACCAAGCAGGCCGACACGATGACCTGGGCCTCCGAGCACGTCGTGGGCATCGGCAAGCTGGAGGGCGTGCCCGAGGACATCGTCGAGGACCTGCGCGCAAACTTCACCGGCGAGTGCTCCGAGGTCGGCATGTACCTGGCCATGAGCCGCGTCGCCATGCGCGAGGGCTACCCCGAGGTCGGCATGTACTATCGCCAGGCCGCCTTCGAGGAGGCCGACCACGCGTCCAGGTTCGCCGAGCTGCTGGGCGAGGTCGTCACCGACTCCACCAAGAAGAACCTCCAGATGCGCGTCGAGGCCGAGAACGGCGCCACCGCCGGCAAGACCGACCTCGCCAAGCGCGCCAAGGCTGCCAACCTGGACGCCATCCACGACACCGTGCACGAGATGGCTCGCGACGAGGCCCGTCACGGCAAGGCCTTCGCCGGCCTGCTGAAGCGCTACTTCGGCGAGTAGTCGCAGCTACAGCATCCCCTACGCATCAAAAGGGCGGGTCGAGAAGAACTTCTCGGCCCGCCCGCTCTTTTGCAATTGCCGCCGCTGGCGTGCACTCGCCATCGCCAGCCAGCGCTCGCGGCCGCCGGCTTGCGCTCGCCACTACGCGCCAGCGCACGCCGCTGCCAACCAGCGCTCGTCACCGCATGCCCTTCGGAAAGACACTCCCAACGGCTAGCCCTTCTTCCCCACCTACTCCCGCATGAAAGACGGCAGGGTGCCCACGTCGGTCGCACGCGCGAGGTCCTCCAGCGCGGCGGCGACCGCGTCGTCCTTCGAGGCGCCGATGTGCCAGCGCGCGGCCGCCTTGATCTCATCCGAGGCGTTCGCGACCGCAACTCCGTTCGGCACGGCCTGAATCATGGCCAGGTCGTTCTCGGAGTCGCCAAAGCAGACCACTTCGGACAGCGACACGCCCAGAGCCTCGGCCAGCGCGCGCACGCTGGAGCCCTTGTCCCAGCCCGCGGGCGAGATGTCAATCAGCGGCGCGTTCGCATTCGGCAGAACAAAGCCCAACTCAGGCACCTCATCGCGCAGATGGTCACGCAGCGCGCAGCGCTCTTCGTAGCCGCCTGACACGTGGATGTTGGCCTTTATATAGTGCGCGCTGGGATCCAGCCGCTGATGGATCTGGCCGTTGGATTCCGAGAAGATCTGCTGGTCTTGCTGGATTTTCTCCGGCACACCGGAGTACAGGACCGCACGGCCGTCTCCCTGGACATCGTAGATGGCCAGGGCCGCATGGCCCTGCTGGTCCAGCAGATGCTCGACGCGCTCCAGGGCATCGAAGGGCAGCTCCTTCACGCCAACCTGGCGACCATCCAGGTGCAGAATCTGCCCGTTGGAGAAGGCGCCCGTGGCGTAGCAGGCCGAGTCGTTCGCGAACATCCAGCCCATGGCCGAGGGGATTCGCCCCGAGACGGGCCCGAAGTGGATGCCGCGGTCCAGCAGCGCGTGGATGGCGGCACGAGCGCGCTCCGAGACGCACGGTGCGCCAACGGGAATCAGGGTGTCGTCGAGGTCGGTAAGAATCAGCTTTATCACGGACGGGCTTCTTTCGACGCAGTTTCAGGCGAAAAGTTTCACTCTCATGTTAACCGCGCAGGCGCGCCGCCGCGAAAGCCGCGGCCGTTCTTCTTGATAGCTGCACGACGGGGCGACCTAGAATGTAGGTGCGTCCAAACGTCGTATCGTGCCGACACGAGTGTCGCGCGGTTCCACAAACGCCGGCCGTCACGCCAACGTCGGACGTCACGCTGACACGCAGAAAGGCAGGTCCAACCATGTGCCACAGAGTCGCACCGGTTCTCTTCAAGGAGCTGCAGCTGGCGCTGGACCTGTATGCCCAGACGGGTCATGCGCGCATCCCGCGCGACAACCCCGTGCCGAAGGACGTCTACCCCGGCGCAAAGCTGGCCACTATCGTGCTCGCGCGACCAGGCGAAGGCATCCCGTCGCCGAGCCGCCAATCGACCAGCTCTCAATCGCGAAGCCCCCTCCCACTCCAAGCCCAAGAGCTCGTCTGGGGCTTCTCGCGTCAGGATGACGGGCAGCCGAATGAGCGGCAGCTCACGCGCGCCGGGCGCTCAGCTGGCTCCAGTCGCCCAACCGGGCCCAGCGACCCATCCGGGCTCAATCGTCCAACCGGCCCTAACCGCTCATTCGGGTCCAGTCGTCCAGCCGGTGTCAGCCGCTCAACCGGCCCCAAGCGCCGCCTCGTCTTCAACACGCGTCTAGATACGGCCCTCTACCAGCTGCGCAATGGTCGCGGCATGTGGGCCCAGCCCATCGCGGAGGGCCGCTGCCTGGTGCCGGTGCGCGCGTTCTACGAGTCATGGACCCGCCCCGGCTCGCCCGACCCCACTGGCAAGTCCGCGGTCAGATTCTCGATGAGTGGACATGGCATCTTTCTGCTGGCCGCCGTGGCCAACGAGAACGAGGTCTCCATCGTGACGACCGAGCCGAACTCCGATGTGAGCCGCGTCCACTCACGGATGCCGCTGGTACTGGGCCCCGGCGAGAGTTCCATCTGGCTGGGCCCCGACTTCGCGCAACTTGCCGACCGCTCTAGCATCCACCTAGCCGCCGAGCTTGTTGCCCCGCCCGCGCCGACAGGTGCGGGCTCGCGGACCCATTCGCACTCGCAGGCTCAACTGCATTTGCAGGGTCAGCCGCACTCGCAGGCTCAACCGCATTTGCAGGCTCAACCGCAAAACCAGATGCTCTTCCCCGAGTAGACACCTGCGGGGCCAGCTCCCTCAGCTGACGCTGACCAGCGGGGTAGCCATGGCTTTCAACAGGCAGCTGACCGCCCGCACGACAAGCCCGCTCCACCGGCGACTGACCGCCGGGGTGGCCGGGGCTTTCGTCCGTAGCCGGCCGCCGGAGCATCGTAGGCGATGACCATCCCGGTAACGCCGTAGTATTAGCTATTTACTTCTTAATTTGGCTAGTTTATTCCAAACGGACCGCCAACCCCGTAAAGTTCGCCCCACTCTACTTTGCTCGGTACCTTTTTGGTCACGGCTCAGCAAGACGAGCAATCGAAAACGTACCGAACAAAGTTACCAGTGGCGAACTACATCGCCACCCCCTCATGCATATACCCCTATCGGGTATCTGACGATATCAGCACCCCTCGGCGCGTATAGCGTTAGCTCAGTCTCACTTTGTTCGGTACCTTTTTACTCGCTCGCCGAGAGACCGGGCGACCGAAAACGTACCGAGCAAAGTTGCCTGAGACCAACTAAATCGCCGGCATTCCGCTCGTTATACCCTATAGGGGTATTGCTCTGCGTCAACCCAACACCCGTAATCGTTCGCCTAGTTAGTCGCCGAAGCCTGGCGTGGGGAGCCGGTAGGAAGCTCGACGCGAAAGCAGCCCATGCCGCCGGCTAAAAGGTGAACTCGTTCCCAAGTTTCCCAAACATCAAAGAAGAACGAACGCGACCGAAACTGCAGTACCATGTGCCCTACCCCGCAGCCAGGGTGGGCACTGCCGCTCCAACGGGCATTGCATCCGAGACGACGTTGCCGCCCAGGGGGCATTGTTGCCCCTGGTCGCATTGCTGTCCGAGGCGGCGCCACGCCGTCCAATACGCACTCGGTATGCAGCCCAACCGAAACGACGCCACCAACCATGAAGGTTCACCGTGTCAGATAGCCCCAACAACATCCAGAGCCGCGAAGATGCCGTGACCGAGCAACCAGCAGCGTCCACGCAAACGACAACGCCTACGCAACCAGCAGCGTCCAACCATCCGGCAGCGCCATCGCGTTCGGCTGATGCCCACGCATGCACTACCGCTCAGCCAGGCCAGCGCATCGCCGCCGAGGTGTTCTCGCTGGCATGGCCCGTCATGCTCTCGTACGTAGCGGTTGGCATGCCCTGCGGCGTGCTGGCCGCAAAGGCAGGCATGGACCCGCTGATGAACTTCGTGTTGGGACTGACGTTCCTCACCGGCAGCGGCCAGTTCATGATGAGCAACTTGCTGCTGGCTGGCATTCCCATAGGCTCGGTCGTGGCATCGGTTTGCGCCATCTCCACTCGCTTCTCGCTGTACTCGGCATCGCTAGCCCCGTACCTGCAGCATTTTGGCAAGCCGCAGGCGCTGGCAATTTCGTGCACCTACTCCGAAGAGGCATACGGAATCAGCCTGGGCAAGCTGGCCGAAGGCGGAAACTGGACCTGGCGGCACGCGTTGCTTTTGAACTTGACGGTTCAATTTACCTGGGCAATTTCGTGCGCACTCGGTGCAGCACTGGGCTCCGTCGTCGACATACCCACCGCCATCGCCGGCTTTGCCATGACCTCGCTCTTCGTGTATCTTCTGTGCACCCAGTCGCACACCGCGGGCAACGTCTGCGCCATGGCGGGAGCGGCGGCCACGGTGTTCATTTGCAAGTGCGTCGGACTCACCGGAGTGGCCGTGCCCCTTGGGGCACTTGTGGGCATGGGCGCTGGAATGGCATCGGCCTTGCTGACACATGAAGGCAAGAAGGCAACAACTTTGGATGACGCCACAACCTCACGCGGCATCGCAGGCTCCGACAACGTTGCGGCCTTTGGCAACGCTACGCGCTCCAACAACGCTCTGGCCCCCAATAGCGCTGCAGGCTCCGACAACGCTACAGCCTCCGACAGCTCCACCCCCGACGCTCTCGCGCTGAAGGAAGGCGATGCTCAGTGAGCATCACGGAGTTCCTCGTACTATGGTTGTGCTCGTTCGGGTTCATTTTGTTCTGCCGCGTGGCGCCTGTCGTGGTGCTCCGAGGCAGGTCGCTCTCGCCCCGCGTTGTCGACGCATTGGGTTACATTCCACCCGCAGCGTTCGCCGCACTCGTGACCAATGACTTGCTGTCTCCCAACATGTTTGCCAACGGCATCTGGCCAGGCCTTATGCCCTGCATCGCCTCTGGCGTCGTGGTATTGGTGTGCTGGAAGACCAGGTCCATGCTGTGGTGCTGCGTCCTGGGCGTCGTCAGTTACGTACTATTGTCTTTGATATAAGAGGCGCACGTATCGCTTGCTCTAGTCCAATTGCACATATCTGTGGTTCAAAGCCGTCTATATGATGCGAAACCGTCTCCATGGTTCAACGCCGCCCCTCGGGTTCATGGCGCTGTCTCCATGGCTCAACGCCATCTCGATGGTTCAGCACCTCTGGCAACTTAGCGTTACCGTTAGCTCAGAACTATCAACAGCTCAGAACCGCCCGTAATTCAAGAACCGCCCGTAGTTCAAACCGTCGCATCCAGCAAAGAAGGACAGCCATGGTCGAAGTTGAGCACATGCTACGAGAACTCGCTGACACTACAACTGAGTATCGCGAGTTCAACATCCGTATCGTGGCTACGGCCGACCCCGCCACGGTGATTGGTGTCAGGGTGCCTAACGTGCGCAAGGTCGCAAAGAAAGTTCAACACTCGGAACTACGCGAGCCCTTCTTGGCCGAGCTGCCTCACGCTTGGTACGAAGAGTACTTGGTTCATGCGTTCGTCTTGAACGAAGAACGGGATTTGAACCGGGCGGTTCGACAATTGAACTCGGTTCTGCCCTGGGTCGACAACTGGAGCGTGAGCGACTCATTAAACCCGAAAGCGTTCAATGGCAAGAGCGTCGACGTCTTGCTGCCCTTGGCACAAGGCTGGATGGCTTCAAATCACACCTACACGCGCCGTTTCGGCGTGTCGGTACTGATGCACCATCTGCTGGACGAGGGTTACGACCCGTCCCAACTGCGGCTGGCCGTGGCGGCGGACAACGGCGAGTACTACGTCAGCATGATGGTGGCATGGTACTTGGCCGAAGCCATGGTGACGCACGAAGACGACGTTATGGACATCTTGAACTCGGGCGAAGTAAACTCGGAGGAATTGAACCCGCGGCTTATACGCATGACCATTCAAAAAGCCATCGAGAGCCGCCGCATCCCTCCCCAGACGAAGGACCATCTGCGTCAGATGCGCAAGTCACTACCGCGTAAGTAATGCCCCCGCGTAAGTGGGCAAAATAGGCAGTACCGCCGGCCCGCCGTTGACCCTCTACCGCCGCTGCAGGTACGCGGCGAACTTCTGCGCCTTCAGGGGCATAGCCTCGATCAGGAACTTGCCGTCCTGACACGTGATGAGCCCAATGCCCGCGTTCGGCGTGCGCATGGTCTCGCTCATCAGCTTGCGCGAGGCAGCACTTGCCGGCGAGAACTCCAACACCGCATAGCGGAACAGCGCGCCATGAGCCACTACCAGCACCTTGTCGCCATCCGAACTGGAGCGATACATCTTCTTGAACGCGTTGCGCAGGCGCTCGCGCACCTGGTCGCCCGTCTCGCCACCGTAGGGGCTGAAGTCCTGTCGCACGAAGCAGCGCGCGAACTTCAGGTGGTTCCTCTTGTAGGGCTGCCCGTCCAGCGAGCCAAAGTCGAACTCGCGCAAGTTCTCCAGGGTGTGCACCGGCAGCGCGTCGCGCCCCTCCAACAGGATCCTTGCCGTCTCCTGCGCGCGCCCCATGGGCGAGCAGTAGCATGCACGAAACGGCACGTCGCGCAGCACGTCGGCGGACTGGCGGATGGCGTCCAGCGAGTCAGTCACCAGCGGAGAGTCCACGCGACCGCCCTGGATGATGCCGTCGCGGTTGAACTCCGTGCGCCCGTGACGCACGTAGTAGAACTCGACTTTCTTGCCCGACTTTTTCACCATGCCCGCCATCCTCCCGTGAACCTGCCACCGCACGCACACAAGCGCGCTGCGCCACTGGCACGAGCTGCACCACCGACACGCGCTTCGCCGCTAGCACGAGGCTTGCCTCCCCGACCGCTCGTCCCCAATGCAGCCCTTGCGTGCCGCACGACCCCAAGTCATAGTATTTGACAACCACGCTCCGGTCAAAGTGGAGGAGTGCTCCGCAGCGAAGGACGGCTCCGCATGTGAAGCCAGCCCCACATCGGAAGCCGGTTCGCCGTAGAAGCCGATTCGCCGTGGAAGCCGCTTCGCCGTGGAAGCAGGTTCGCCGCGGAAACCGGTTCACTTTTGAGGCAGGCCTACAGCGAAGGACCACCCTCGCACACGTCAGAGAGGAACGACCATGGATGTCCTGTTCATCGAATACCCCAAGTGCTCCACGTGCCGGAAGGCGCGCAAGTGGCTGGACGAGCACGGCGTCAGCTACACCGACCGCGACATCGTGCAGCAGAACCCCACCGCCCGGGAGCTGGCCACATGGCAGCAGTCGTCGGGCCTCCCCGTCCGCAGGTTCTTCAACACCTCGGGCCGGCTATATCGCGAGCTGGGCGTCAAGCAGCGCCTGGACCAGGGGCTTTGCGACGAAGATGCCTGCCAGCTGCTCTCGACAGACGGCATGCTGGTCAAGCGCCCGCTACTACTGGTGGACGGCAAACCCCTGACGCCCGGATTTCGCCCGAAGGAGTGGGCGGAGGCGCTTGGCGTGCCCGAGGAGTAGAGAAGACTGCTTGGGAAGAGAAGATCGCCTAAGAAGAGAAGACCGCCCGGCAATCAATCTACTCCACGAAAGACAAATCGGCCGACCCCGTCATCTGGCGAGATCGGTCGATTTGAAAACTATGGCCTGGCACGCCTGATTGGCGTGCCAGGCCGCGCACTCACATGCCAACAAGCACGCTCGCCCGCCGCGTTCTTCTCCCCTACTGGAAGCTGCGCCCGGTCGGCGTGGTCCACACGGTCAGGTCCGTCTGCGCCTGCGGCGAGGTGGTTACCGTATACGTGAACGTTGCCGTGGACGACGGGTAGATGTTCACGTAGCCCGCCCACACGTCATTGCCGTACAGCGAGGCCTCCTGCTGTGCGTTGACCTCGTCGGAGCTCACCTGCAGGTTCGAGATGCTGCCACCCGCCGGCGCCATAATCAGGTAAGAAGTAATCATGGAGTAGTGGTGCACCTGCGGCGTCACGCCCACGATGTAGTCGGAGAGCTCGTTTTGCATCTGCTCCAGCGTGGTGGTGTTGCCCAGGGTCACCGTGACGTTGTACGACTTGCTGCCGTCGGCGTTCGTGGTGGGCTCGCTGACCTGGCTGCGCAGGTCCAGGTACCAGTCCAGCTTCGAGCCGGTCTTGTCGTACACATAGAAGCCGGTCTGCGGCTGCGTCGGATCCTGGTTCACCTGGCCGTCGGCACCCATAACGTCGATGGCCGACTCCTCGGTGGCATCGTTCATGTACAGCAGCAACCTGCCCTGCTTCACGCCGTCCCGCACCGTGGTGGCCAGGTCCTTCATGCTGACGGAGCCCAGGTTGTTCATCACGTTCTGCAGCGCCAGGCCGGCCACCTCGCCAAAGAACGGATCCTGCAGCTCGGGGTCCAGGAAGTAGATCTTGTTCAGCAGAATCTCGGCCGCGTTGGTACCGTCGACCACCGTGCCGTCGCTCGTGGTGACACCACCGGTCAAGCCCAGCAGGCTCTGCAGGAACACCGGGTCCACGGCCACGACGCCGTCCACGCCCTGGCCATAGGACTGCTGCCAGCACCACTCCATCAGCTGCGCCGCGCGCGGGAAGCTGGGTACGGCGTTCACGTCGCCAGGCGCGTAGCCGGCACCTGTCTGCATGATGTCGCTGACCACCGTGCGCTCCTCGTCGGTCAGGGGAATCTGTCCGTCCGCGAAGTGTCCGCCCACTGCCTGGAAGTCACCCAGTTGCAGCTGGCCATCGCTTACGGTCACGATCATGCGCGAGCCGGGGAAGCCGCCCGTCGAGCGAATCTCGGAGTTGTTCTGCGCCACCACCAGATACGTGCGCGTGCCGTTGGCACCCAGCATCGAAGGCAGCGAGGGAGCCACCTTAGACAGGGTGGCGGTGGCCGAGTTCAGCTGGTCCAGGGTCGAGCGCACCTTCTGCAGGGGCTCGTTTATCTGCTGGATGTTGGCGTCGCCCAGCGCATCCACCGTCTGCGCGTCGTTCGCGATGGCGGGCTGCACCTGCGCCACCACGTTGCACAGCTGGCTAACGGACGCCACGTCCACCTTGCCGTTCTGGAACAGCGTGCCCATGGACATGCCATTCAGGCTCTGCGCCGCGGGTACCAGCACGTTGTCGCTGAGGTCGCCCGCCACCGAGACCAGTGACACGACCTTCGAGACGTCGGGCCCCACCACCGGCAGCATCTGAGCCGCGCCCCACAGGGGGCTCTGCGTCTGCTGCCGCATGCTGGTGCTGAGCGCCTGGATGTCCGAAGCCTGCTGCGCCACGGTCGAGGTGTCGCCGCTCGCGACGCTGGACACGAAGTCGTTCGTCTGCTGCACCATGGCCGACGCGTCTGCCGCCACGACTTTGGCGCTGCGGTAGAAGAAGTACCCGCTGACCCCCAGCACCACCACGACCGCGGCAATGATGCCCAGCACCCACGCCAGCACGTGATGGCGCTTGCGCGGGCCGCCGTGCGAGCCGCGCCCGCTCCGCGCTGATCCGTCGCGGAAACCCGTGCGGTCCGCGTCCATGTACACGTTGGTAGAGGGGTCAGGGTCATAGCGACCGGGTTCGTCAGGCACGTGCCCGCCGTCCTGACCTGCAGCGTAGGATTGAGCCGGGCGCTCGTAGCTCGGTGCATCCTGCTCGTAGCTCGAAGCAGGCCGCACGCAGCCCCGCCCTTCTTCATCCTGACGTAGAGCATCCCCTTCGCCCTGGCCAGGGCTCTGTTTGAAATGTTTTGCCATGGTAGCTTCCTTAATCAAGGTCAAACTCAACGGCTGGCAGAATCCTTCTCACGCGGTTCTGTGACGAGGTTCCCGTAGCAAATTCCCAGCAAGCTGTTCTTCTTTCCATGGTAAGTCGGCAGCAACGGCACCATCCAGCCCTAACATGACAAGAAGAACTCCCTTGCACGGAAAATCCTAACGCACATGAGCCCCACGCACGGGGTACTTCTTCACTGCGTCGGCAAGCATCTGATAATGCTCTACCCGGTGGGTATCGCTGGCGATGTAGCGATAGAGCCCATCTTTGAAAAGTCGCTTTGCCGTGCGCTTTGAGTTCCCCAGACGTCCGCCACGCACGAAGTCGGCAGATGCCTGCAGCTCGCACCCCAGGTTCAGCAGTCGCTGCACCAGCGTAGGGTCCTTGCGGATGGCGTCGTAGCGCTCGGGATGCGCAATGACCACGCGATAGCCCATCCCCTGCAGCTCGTAGATTGTGCGCTCGTAGTCGTCGAAGCTGGCTTTCGTGCACCTGGTGTCCAGCTCCAGTAGGAACATGCCCGTGGAGCCCAATCCCAGGTACAGTGCCAATGTTTGGATGCCCAATTGCATCAGCTTTGCGTGCGCCACCTCGAAGCCCATGGTCAGCGGGAAGTTCGCATCGACCTTATGCACCTCGTCGGAGAAGTCGGCAAACGCCGCCTGTATCGCCTCGTCGTCGAAGTACGGGTCGCGGCAGTGCGGCGTACAGATGATGCTGGTGACGCCAGCCTGGAGCGCCGCGTCAAACATGGCCATGCTGTACTCCATGCTAGGCGACCCGTCGTCGATCCCCGGCAGTATGTGGCAGTGGATGTCCCTCACGCAGCGGCCTTACTCGTCCTCGTCGCAGTTGCTGGACGAGAAGCGCGGCTTGTACCCTGCGTTCGCCAGGAACTGCGACGTCTCGTCCGGCGAGACGGAGACCGAAACCGTCCCATGAGCACCGGCAGGCAAGAAGACCCTGCGACCATCGGGCGCGGCCGCATGCCTCTGCACGGGTGCGGTAGCGACGGCAGCCGCAGGGACCGACTGACCCTGCTGGTCGGCAGCTTCACGCACAGACACAGCAGACCTCCGTGGAGGCATCGGCTGACTGGTCTTTGCGGGCTCGGAAACGACTGGCTTCTGCGCAGGAGGCTCGCTGACCTGGCTACGCACGGAGTCATACGACGCGCTCTTCTTTTGGTGATACTCGTTGTAGTAGCGGTTCGCGGTGTCTGCCTCTGTGTAGTTCAGAACGGCACCGATAACGTTGGCGCGCACCTTCTGCCATAGCTTCACATAAGCTGGAAAACATTCGCAAGCCACCACCGCCACACAACCTGCCACACCAGCCGTCCCCCAGTCTGATGCCCCAAAGGTCATACACCCCTCTAGAATCAAACATGCAATGACCCATGGATGGCACGCGACCAGACGCAAGGACATGCCGGCGTCGCCTGTGCGCGCGACGCCCTGCACCGCTCCCCCATCCACGGGCCTCCTACCAGCCAAAGGAGGAATCATGGCAGACCAGTTCATCACCTCGTTCGATGGCACGCAGCTGTACTACAACCCGGAGGTAACGCCGGACGACAAGGCGGTCTGCGTGATGGTGCACGGCCTGTGCGAGCACCAGGGCCGCTACGACTACATGGCGCAGAAGCTGCACCAGGCGGGCATCGGCACCTACCGCTTTGATCACCGCGGCCACGGCAAGAGCCAGGGCGAGTGCGCATACTACTCTCGCTGGGACGAGATCCTGGACGACACCAACGTGGTGGTGGACCGCGCCATCGCCGAGAACCCCAACCGCCCCGTGTTTATGTTTGGTCACAGCATGGGCGGCTACTGCGTGGCCCTGTACGGCGTGAAGTACCCCGACAAAAAGCTGCGCGGCATCATCTGCAACGGTGGCCTCACGGAGGACAAGGCCGGCGCCTTCTCCGGCGTGCCCGACGACCTGGATCCGCACACACAGCTGCCCAACCAGCTGGGCGACGGCGTCTGCAGCGTGAAGGAGGTCCGCGACTGGTACGCGAAGGACCCGCTGAACCGCCAGACCTTCTCGGCAGGGTTGGTGTATGCACTTCAGGAGGGCATCCGCTGGTTCGGGCAGAACAAGCAGAAGTTCGCCTACCCAGTGCTGCTGACGCACGGGCAGAAGGACGGCATCATCTCGTACGAGGACACCTACGACCTGTTCGGCGCCATCGCCAGCAAGGACAAGCAGATGAAGATCTACGGCAACTGCTACCACGAGGTCATGAACGAGTGGTGCCGCGACGAGGTCATCAGCGACTACATCCACTGGATGGAGTACCGCATCTAGCTGGCTAGGTGGTAAAAGGGGTGCAACGATCGCCCGAAGCACCACCAATCGCATAGCTCATTACGGAGAATTGAGCGGCCAAGAAGAACGTTCTTCTTGGCTGCCGCCCTTGAGCGCGTAATGCCCTTACCGCTCTCTGCCGCCAACTGCTAGCGAGCGACGAATATTCGCCAGAGGAACCCCACGTATTTATCTAACGGAGCTTATGCGTCCATTTCCACGAGAAGAGATCTTCGCGCGTAGGCAAATGTACCGGATTCTTTTCTTTTGTAGATAGATCAAAGACATCAAACTTGCCCATACCATTCAACTTTGCCACCAACACGTCTAGGTCGGCAATGGGCCTGTTTGATTGAGAATCCTCGCGATACTTTCTCACTTGCTCAGCGTTCTTCATTGCGTTTGGTGTTTTCTTTACAAGAAGCCCCCAGTTCAAAGTGTCCTTTCTCTTGGAGTACTCCGGCCAATGATTTTGCAGCTGGGCAATGACGTCCGCAACGCTAGGAAAGTTGCGTGTCGTATTTACGAAGTGGAGCAAAAACCAGTACTCGATGCCTGGAGAGTCCAGCACTAGTCGAACATCATCTCCCGACCGATTAATTGCATGCAAAACATTTTCTGGAGACCCATTGCTATGCTCCGACTCCGTATCCGCAATAACCCAGATTTCGTCAATCTTCGGTGTGGATTTCTTTCTCTTAGACGTCAGTAGCAGCTCTTTCGCTTCCCCAACTATTCCGTCAGCATCGCTATGCTCAGCCTTACGGATGTCAACCAGGTCACTTGGAACACGAAGGGCTCCCATAAGAGCCTTGAGACACTCTGGCTCAGTCACCTCACCCTCTACCAATATGACAATCGAAGGCCTGGGGGATTTCTTGGGGGCATTGCGACTATAGCTGCGCTTATTACTCATGATGGTCACCTTTGGAGAGCAGCACCCCGAAGTCTTCAGGAAGCACAGGAACGCCGGCATACCTTCCCAACAAGTACCCCTGGGCAATCGGCTCACCCTTGCGAGGAGAATAATCAGAAAGTGGATAGAGTACCGTGCCACCATCAGGCCCTTTATCTGTTAGCCAGATTTGGTCCCGCTCCAAGGTGTTTCCCGACATCAAATACGTTTGATGTGCGGTAAAAATCAGCTGAGCGGACCTCTCTTTCTCGTTCTCATTCCCTTTCAACTCTGGACGCTCAAACATCTGCACAATCCGTTTTGCCAAGATAGGATGCATGGACGCATCGAGCTCATCAACTACGAGCGTTGCATCATTCTCCAACGCTTCCCCTATGAAGGAACTCAGCGAGAACACCTGCATGGTGCCTAGCGACTCGTTCATCAGGTTGATGTCACCCTCGCCCTTATTGCCCCTGTGCTCTAGCACTACGGTTTTTTGAATAACCGGCTCCACATTTTCCTCGGCACCTTCGCTTCCTGCAGCCGACTTCTTCGGGACCTTTCGACGGACCACCTTGGCAGATGAGATGCCGACATCGGAATCGCACATCATCTTCTGCACGAGATCACGCTGGAAGTCGCTGCCTGCTTGTCCGTCCAATACTTCACCCGATACAGGGAAGTCCAGCCAGCGATCCCTCACCCGATCAAGAACAATCAGCCCATCGCGGAAGAAATCGCCAGCCCCCTTAATCACGTCAAAGCCCTGTAGCCCTGGATGTCCATACAGAAATGACAAGAGCAGTGTGTTGGGATTGAGCATGCTTGCAACGACATCATTGATGGGCAAGTACGATGAGTCTTGAACTCTGGGACTACCAGATGAGCTGGCTGAACGTTCGTACAACGTTCGTCTATGGCCTTTGGGGAAAGAGCGCAGCCGCTCTTCGACTATTCTCTGGTCATCATGTGAGAACTCATATTCATAGCGAACGCCCTCCCAATAGAAGGCGATGAAATACTCCGTTGGATTCTTCTGAGAGCTCTGGTCCAAAACGAACGGATCATATGGCAGCTTATCTTTTGGTGCATAGGAAGAAGACCCTTGAACTATTCGCTGCATGGCTTTCATTGCATGGATGACATTTGATTTTCCCGAACCATTGGCACCATAGATTGCCACAGATCGCAGGAAGTCCTTTCCAGATAATCCTGGCAACCGCTTCTGTATCAGCTGCAGCTGCCGATTTGTCCGAGCGCGATCATCCGACTTCTTCCCCGAGTAATACGGAGATGCAACCAGGTTAAGCACCTGCTCATCACGAATCGATCGATAGTTCTTTACGGAAAATAGGATGAGCATGAAGTCCCTCCAGAAGTAGAACTGATCGATAGCAATCTATCGTATCCACAATATTAGATTAATTATCGAAGATATCCTACGATAAACGCTCTATTTTATCGATGATTGGTAAACTCCTATGACCTTGTGAGCTCCCCCGCAAGCTCGCGGTTCACGATGCGGACGCTGCAGTCATCCGAGCGGGCAAAGGCCAGAGGCGGGATGCCACCGAACCAGACCAGCTCCGCATCGAAGACCGCGGCGCTCGGAACCTTGCCAGACGTCCGGGTGACCCGGCAGCCCATCTGCTCCAGCCGGTCCAGGCAGACTTGCACGCCATCGGCTCCCGGCTTTGCGGGGACCACGACCGACACCTCCACACCACGAGCCACAGCTTCGCGAAGCGCGGGCTCTACGACATCCACCGCCTTCGGTGCCACCCATGCCGAGAAGAGCGCAATCTTTGCCCGGGCCCTCTGGATGTCGCTTTGCAGGAGGGCAGTCGCAGCGGGGCCGGCCGTCACGATGTGGCTGGGCTCCGCGCCGGAGCCCGCATCCCGAACCACATATCCCAGCTTGGCGTACGCCTTCAGCCGGCCATGCCATTGCCTGGCAAAGAGCGGCACCAGCTCGTCGATGTAGTCGTACACGCAGACGTCGGCCTTTCCTGGCATCTGTCGTTGGATTCGGCCGACCAGCTGGGTGAGCAGCCCCTCCCAGGCCACCGGCGCCGCCAGCAGCAGCGTATCCAGACGAGGCTCGTCAAAGCCTTCGCCCACATATGAGTCAGTGGCCACGATGCATGCGGGCTGATTCGTCGGAAGGTTTCGTATTTGATCCAGACGCTCGCGACGGGTCTTCTGGCCATCGCTTCCCACCAGGGTGATTACCGTGGGAGACTCCGTCATGGGAATCCGCTTCGTTAGAGCTCCCTTCTTCGGGCGGGGGCATTCGTTCAGTCGCTTCTGGATGAGCTCGGCCAACGTACGAGCATGGTCGACGCGCCTGGTCAACACCAGTGGATACCTGCCCTGCACCACAGCGGCATACGCGTCGTCAGCTATCTGGGCGTTTCTCTGCTCGCTGCTGCAGATAACATCCAGAAGCCCATTCCAATCCGCAGGGTCCATATCCGCAGGTGGCCGGATTCCCGTAAATCGTGGCACCAGCACTCTGGCGGCACGCTGCACCCGCTCCTTCGCATCCGGCTTCACCGTCATGCGCACAGGACCCAGGAACATCTGGAGCGCCCGATCCAGGCGGTCCTTTCTGCGAGGCGTGGCTGTAAGCCCATAAACATACTTTGCATTACTGCGTTTCAGCACCTCTACCAGGCCGGATGCGGGAACATGCTGTGCCTCATCCACCAACACCATGCCATAGCGGCTCACCAGGTCGCTCACCTGGCGATCCCCCGTCACCTTGCCATTCTGCATGAGCGACGACACCAGGGCTATGTCCACGATGCCACTGGGAAGCTTCTTCCCTCCGCCTATCACACCAACCTGGCCCGGCTGGTTTTTCTTCTTTCGTCCTGTCGGTGTCAGCAGAACGGGCGGGTCATCGTGTATCTGCAAGAAGTGCTCCAACGATTCGCGCCATTGGTCCAGAAGCGAGCTGCTGGGCACCAATACCAACGTGCTGACGCCTTTATTTGCAATGAGGTTTGCCGCAACCACGGTCTTTCCGAAGCCGGTAGGAGCCACCAGCATGCCATCGTCGTACTGCGCAAGCGCACCTGCAGCCTCACCTTGACCCGCGCGCAGCGTGCCGACAAAGTTGGCATGAATCGTGCGTCCCAACGTCCGCTTGTCGTGCACGTCGACCTTGCAACCACATTCGCGCAGGTAAGACATTGCAGCATTCTGGCACCCGCGAGGCAGACGCAACACGACATCGGTCTCCTCGCCAAACCACAGATAGCGAGGGGTCGTCTTTGGATAGATCCTTTGGTGCATCCTCTGCTTCAGAAAAAACTCAGGATTTGCCATCGCTGCCAGGCTAGACAGGTCCGTCACCATGGGTTGCGACAGCTGGTCCTTTCTCAGCTGCACCATGCCGTCAAGTGTGATGTCGATTTGCGATGACGCCGCATTCGATACCGTGGCAGCTTCGGTCACCGCACCATCGGCGGCCACCACGTTCTTCTTGCTGTTCCAACGAAGTTTCCCGCTCCCCATCGCAGGAGCAATGTAGCCTTCCGCCAGCTCGTGCACCGTGGAGGCTGGCACCCTTTCAACGGACGAGAGGAACGCCCATTGGTCGTCGAATGGCCTGAAGTCGTCATCCACAAAGACGCTGTTGCCCTCCCGAACTGCAGCGCCTTGCAGGGGAAGAGCAATGAGATTGCCCAGGCCATCCGAGGTAATGGAGTCTTGCGTCGGAAACAGCCGGTCATACGAATCGAATCCGATCTTTGAGCAGTGCCGCCGCGCATCGTCCAAAAGGAGCGTGCCCAGCGTACGCGCCTCTGCCGCAGGGACTTCCTGCTGGAAGAACATCCACACGTGAGCGCCCTGCCCAGAGCGCGACCTCTCCACCGCACAGAAAAGGTCTCGACGGCGGCAAGCGTCTCGATACGCACTTGCAGCCTCCTGCCACCCATCATCGTCGAAGTCCGCCGCCAGCAGCCAGCAGGTAGAGTCTTGGGTCATGGGGTACAGTCCCAGCACATCTTTGCGCCGAGGGTCCGCACCCACGAAATGCTTTATCAGGGTGCGGGCATCTGGCGCATGCAAGCTGCGATTCGGACATTCGCTACACTTCACGTGACGTCGGTCGCACAGACCCGGATGCCATAAATTCGAGCAGGCAGGGCCATATCCCATATGCCCATCTTTGCGCAGGTAACCAGTGGCGTAGGCATCAGGCCTGCCGCGGAACAGCGACCTAAACAGCGCGATTTTCTGCGAAGAAGGGCTGTTTCGGGTAACGATGTTT
>JAQXQO010000024.1 GCA_029101205.1 Coriobacteriales bacterium
GAGTGTAGTCCAGCAGCTTGAGGAAGCTGCGTCCGCTGATGTTTACGCCCATGTGATTCCTTTCGTCGGGGACACCCTTGATACTAGCGCCAACCTGGCGCCTGGGCACCCGTCGTCGGCCATCCGGTGCCCTCCCGAAACACTATGGCCCGCACGTGGCACCCTGTCCGGAGGCCCTGCTTCCTAAAGCTCATCTCGATAGAAGGGCATGCTCATGCAGTGGGGTCCGCCGCGTCCGCGCGAAAGCTCCGCCGAGGGTATCTCGAACAGCTCGAGCCCGGCCTTGTACAGGATCTCGTTCGTGACGGAGTTTCTCTGGTACACGACTATCTGGCCGGGGGCAAGCGCCAACGTGTTCGAGCCGTCGTTCCACTGCTCGCGCGAGCCCGCTATGGGATCGTTGCCGCCGCAGCGTATGAGCTGCACTCCGTCCAGGCCCAGGGCGTCTGCCAATATGTCCTCCAGGGGCTCGTCCGAGGTGCGAATCTGGAACTCGCCTCGATGCATGCCACGCGTGACCCTGAATACCCGCAGTGTCCCCATGATGCCGGGGTGAATCAGGAACTTGTCGACGTCCACCTGCGTGAAAACCGTGTCCAGGTGCATCATGGCGCGCGACTCCGGAATCAGCAGCGCGTATATGGTGTCGATCTCGCTGCCGCGGTCGCCCCAGAACACATTGTAGGCCAGCTCGTCGATGGCTGCCGACTGCGTGCGCTGGCTGATGCCCACGGCCAGCGTATGGGCGTTCAGGTTCAGGATGTCGCCACCCTCCATGTGGTAGCGGCCGTCACGGTCGAACCACAGCGGCGCACCCGCGTACTTCGGGTGGTAGGTAAAGACGCACTGCCCATACAGCGTCTCGCGCCTGCGGGTCTCGCTGTACATGTGGTTCAGGCACACGCCGCGCCCCACCACCACAAAGGGGTCGCGCGAGAAGTACAGGTTCGGCAGGGGGTCCACCACCAGGTCGGAGTCTCCGCTCTGTGCCGTGCCCACGAGGTCCGCCAGCTCCAGCGACTTGTGCGCTCCCAGGTCCACCTCGTCGCGCCGGATGCCCGCGATGGTCTTGTCCACGAACTCCAGGGTGTCGCCGATGTCGTCCAGCCGCTCGTGGATGGCCTCCTTCATGCGCACGCCCGCAACGCCGCTCTCATATATATAGCGTCGGGTGAACTTCTGGCGAAGACCCGGCGTGGCGTCCAGCGCCTCGGCCACCAGCTGGTCCAGGTACAGCACCTCCACGCCGTGGTCCCGCAGCACCTTCGCGAACGCGTCGTGCTCTTCTTGCGCAACTTGGAGGAAGGGAATGTCGTCGAAAAGCAGAGGGTCCAGATTCGCCGGAGAGAGGTTCAGCAGCTCGTCTCCCGGACGGTGCAGCATGACCGTCCGCAGGCGCCCTATCTCCGAATGCACGCAGAGTCCCCTACCCATGTGACGAACCACTTCCCCCTTGCCAGGTGTGCCCGGTGCTTTACCGGGGCATGACGAAACGCAGTTTCCACACTGCTAGAATCAGCTTTGTATGTATCAATCACCGCTAGGTAATGGATACCCCAACCAAGGAAATGATTGCTCCACCCGCCCTGCAAACTTGGCGGCAAACGCACTGGTAACACTCATTTCACCGGTCCGATACGCGATTCGAGGCATCTATGAGCAAGAAAAACGATAAGGAAAAGACCAAGGACGAGGCCGAGAAGACCGAGGGGAAGACCCAGAAGCACGAGCGAGACTTTTCGTACACCCAGAACCGCGAGGTCAGCTGGCTGAACTTCGACAACCGCGTCTTGGACGAGGCCTTCGACGAGACCGTACCTTTGTTCGAGCGCCTGAAGTTCGTCGAGATCTTCGGGTCCAACCTGGACGAGTGGTTCATGATCCGCATCGGCGGCCTGTCCGACCTGGCCCGTCTGAAGCACCAGCCCACCGACAACAAGTCGAACAAGACCCCTTCCGAGCAGCTGTCCACCGTGTTTGACATCCTGCCCAACCTGCTGTCGCGCCAGGAGACCGCCTGGGCGCAGGTGACGGGCGAGCTGGCCAACCACGGCCTTGCCTACGTGCATCCCAGCGACTACACCGAGACCGACATCGACGCCGTGGCGCAGCAGTTCGACCGCAACGTGGCGCCCATCATCTCCCCCATGATCGTGGACCCGCGCCACCCCTTCCCCAACCTGAGGAACTCTCAGCAGTACGTCGCCTGCTCGCTGGATGGCCCCACCGAGCACGACGTCCTGGGCCTGGTCGAGGTGCCGCCCTCGCTACCGCGCGTGGTGCCGCTGCCCTCCACCCCCAAGTGCTACCGCTACACCCTGCTGGAGGACATCATCATCACCTGCCTGGACGGGTGCTTCGGTGACTACCGCCCCACGGCCACGTCCGTTATCCGCGTGACGCGCAACGCCGACATCGACCCCGACGGCGAGGGCGTTGAGGAGGAGGAGGACTACCGCCAGCACATGAAGAAGGTGCTGCGCAAGCGCCAGCGCCTGCAGCCCATTCGCCTGGAGATCCGCGGCAGCCTGGACAGGAAGCTTGAGTCCTTCATCACCGCCGAGCTGGAGCTGACGAAGGAGCGGGTTTTCCACGTGAACATCCCGCTGGACCTGGGCTTCGTGTACGGCCTGGAGTCGCACATCCCCGACACCTACCACGGCGGCCTGGTGTTCCAGCCCTTCGAGCCCCAGATCTCGCCCATGGTCGACATGAGCAAGCCCATGCGCCAGCAGATCGAGGACCACGACGTTCTGCTGTTCTACCCCTACGAGTCCATGCTGCCGCTGCTGACCCTGCTGCGCGAGGCATCCTCCGACGACGACTGCATCTCGATCAAGATCACGCTGTACCGCGTGGCAAAGCAGTCCCACCTGTGCGAGAGCCTCATCGCCGCAGCCGAGAACGGCAAGGACGTCACGGTGCTGATGGAGCTGCGTGCCCGCTTTGACGAGGCGAACAACATCGCCTGGGCAGAGCGCCTGGAGGCGGCCGGCTGCACGGTGATCTACGGCTCCGAGGGCTTCAAGGTGCACTCGAAGATCTGCCAGATTACCTACCACGACAAGGGCAACATCAGCCGCATCACCTGCCTGGGCACCGGCAACTTCAACGAGAAGACGGCAAAGCTGTACTCCGACTTCATGCTCATGACGGCGCATCGCGGCATAGCCGAGGACGGCAACGTGTTCTTCCGCAACCTGTCCATCGGAAACCTGCGCGGCTCCTACCGCTACCTGGGCGTGGCTCCTGCGGGCCTGAAGCCGCTGGTCATGCGCGGCCTGAACCGTGAGATCGAGCGCGCCCGCGCCGGCCAGCCGGCCCAGGTGTTCATGAAGATGAACTCCCTCACGGACCGCGACGTCATCGACAAGCTGTCCGAGGCCTGCGAGGCAGGCGTCCGCGTGATCATGATCGTGCGCGGCATCTGCTGCATCAGGGCCAACATCCCCGGGAAGACCGACAACCTGGTCGTCCGCGAGATCGTGGGCCGCTTCCTGGAGCACGCGCGCGTGTATGCCTTCGGCGTCCACACCGACACCATCTACCTGAGCTCTGCCGACATGATGACGCGCAACACCGAGCGCCGCGTCGAGATTGCCTACCCGGTGTTCGACCCGACGTGCCGCTCGCTCGTGATCCAGTACATG
>JAQXQO010000025.1 GCA_029101205.1 Coriobacteriales bacterium
TCCATAATCCCCCGCACATTGGAGAGGTCGTTGCACCGGCCTCTCCTTTTTTATGTCTTTATACCATGCGCCCGGCGAAATTTGTTGCGCAACATTTTTTTCAGCAAGGTTATCCGCCGCGGATATGATTCTGCATACTAAAAAGGCCAGACGAGAAGAACTCGTCTGGCCTGAAAATCTTGGTCGGGTGGACTGGATTCGAACCAGCGACCCCTTGACCCCCAGTCAAGTGCGCTACCAAACTGCGCCACCACCCGTTGTGCGAACTTCTTGCTCGCAAGAAGATACTTTAGCACCCAAGGTCGATTACGGCAAGAACTATCTTCGGCGACTTGTGATTTGACAAATGAAGGTACGGACCTTTGCCAATTTGCCCAATTTCACAACAGATCGTATAGACGCAGGTTCGATGTGGTATTTCAGAACAGTCGATTTTGACTCGACGCCATGACATCCACGTCGAAAGGACGCACATCATGCTGAAGCGTGGACTGAACCATCCCACCGCTGGCACGCCAGATTCGAAGGCGCAGGCAGCTCCCGCACAGACGTCCGAAAAGGACAAGACGAGCGACGTCGCAGGCCAGTCTCAGGTGACGAGCACCGCGCCCCAGGTCAGCGCAGCGGCTGCCAGTGGAAACGCAGACAAGGGGCAGGGCGGCTCCCCGCAGGCAAAGCCACAGCCCACACAGGGACAGGCTGCCGACGCGCAGGGGCGCAACGATGCGCAGCACAAGCAGACAGCCGAGGGACAGGCCGCCGGACAGACAGTCATCCTGGAGAAGGTGGCTCCCTCCTTCGAGTCGAAGCTGCGTCACAACATACTAAAGATGCCCGACGCCGCCTGGGAAGCCAGTGGCATCCGCATCTTTGGTAGGAAGATCCGCACGCTGGTATACACGACAGACCTTGCCATCATAAAGAACTGCAATGCCGACGCCGTCTTTGCCGTGTACCCCTTCACCCCGCAGCAGTCCATCAGCAACGCCATCATCAGCGCGTCCAGCATGCCGGTGTTCTGCGGCGTGGGAGGCGGAACCACCAGGGGCGTCCGCACGGTCATGCTGGCCCGAGACGTCGAGTGCCAGGGCGCCATGGGCGTCGTGCTGAACTCGCCCGTGTCCGACGTGAACCTGCGTGCGGTCGCCATGTCGGTGGACATCCCCACGGTCATCACGGTGGTCAGCGCCCAGACCAACATCCAGAGGCGCCTGGACGCCGGCGCCGCCATCATCAACGTGGCCGGTGGCAAGGACACTCCCGACATCGTGGCAAAGATCCGCAAGGATCACCCCGGCATCCCCATCATCGCGTCGGGCGGAAAGACCAACGAGTCGATTGCGGCCACCATAGACGCCGGTGCAAACGCCATCACCTACACGCCGCCTGCGGCCCACGAGCTCTTCTCAAAGATGATGGACCAGTACCGCGAGGACGCTCCGAAGACCGAGCAGCGCGAGCGCACGGCGACGGACATCCTGCGCGCCGCCGGCTTGATTCACGGTTAGTTCCCAGACCCAGAATTACGCTTGTTACCAGGCATTATATGAGACATGGGAAATGGCTGGGGATTTTTGCTCGCCGGGGCGAATAATGGACTATCCTCGATTGCACGGATTTCCCGGGCGCGCCGCACGAGCGGAGGCGGCGCGCCCATTGCAACCGCACCCATGAAATGCAGGGGGATAGCACATGTCGTCTTTGACACAGGCTCTGGGATACCTATCGGAAGTAACGAAGTTCGCCTCTCAGGGTCCCGTGTCATATGGCATGGGCGAGTGCGTCTGCCTGGTGCGCCCCTACACGGTCATCGCCGGCGTGCTGTCGAAGGCTGACACCGACCGGCTGGTGGACGACTTCTGCAACGTGCACGGTGGCAGCCTGGACGGCTACGGCAGGGTGCCCGTGGTCATATCTCTGCGCACGCTGGTGTACGACGACCCCCGTCGCTCCGCGAAGGGCCTGGTCCTTCTGCCGGCCATGCTGGACATCAACGGCAGGCTTTCGGTGGACCTGGGCACCCAGCAGCCGTGGATACCCCTGGAGCGGCTGAGCGCGCCGGGCTCCGCCCCCAGGGCCATCACGGTGGGTTCGCTGGCCGACTACCGGCACTTCCAGATAGAGCACCAGGCCGAGTTTGCCGACCCCGTCACCTGGGGCGTGTACGTGGACCTGGCCATCAGCATGTTCGACACCATATGCCACCTGGATCCCGAAGGCCTGGCGGACTCCAGGTGCCGCGTCGACACCGAGCTGTGCCGCATAAAGTGCCTGGCCATGCCAGAGCCCACGCTGACAGCGTCCAACGTGTTTGCCCACCTGGGAGAGGCGCCCCTGGGAATGGGCGCCGCAGACACGGGCGTGCTCAGTGCCACCATGCCGCCCGTCCTAAAGCCGTACTTCGCGGGCGCGCCGGACGACGAGGACTCCGCACCCACGCTGACACTCAGCCGTCTGGACCTGGAGCAGGCCGATGCCGAGCGCGAGGCCCCCAGCGCCGCCTCAGCGGCCAACGCCAGCAAGGCGCAGGGCCAGGAAGGTGAGGCCGTGCGCGGCACGCTGCCCGCGGCCCACGACGACCGTGCCCTTGACGCGCCGAAGGACCCCACCTCGCTGCGCGCCACCGACCGCCTTATGCAGAATGCAAAGATGCGCCGGGGCTCCTGCCAGGCCACCACACAGCTGGCTCCAGACTCCTATGACGCGCTGCGCGACCTGTGCGCGGAACCGCGCGAGCCTCTGAGCTGCGTGCAGGTGCCCTTGGGCGACGAGGCCCTTCGCCTGGCCACGTCCCTGGCGGCGCAGCGCGTGACCGAGTGCGCCGTGCGCGGCGAGGACGAGCCCCTGGTGGTGCTGGGCGTATCCAGCGGCGTGTTCAGGCGTCGCGTGTCGCAGGCGCTGGACGAGGCGCTCCCCAACGAGACCAGCGTGCTGTACAGGCCATGGCTGCGCCGTGGCTTCGTGAAGTCGGAGATGCCTCGGGTGACGCAGGAGTTTCTGGACTCCGCCCAGGCCGCGTTGGGCAGGCCCCATGCCAACCCCGAGGCGGTGGCAGGTGCCCTGGCGGCCCTGCTGCGCCGCATAGACCAGCTGCGCTGCGAGCTGGTGGACGGCTACGCCGAGGTGCGCACTGCCTCTGACCTGGCGCGCCAGCAGGAGGAGCGCCTGCTGGCGCTGGCACGCCTGCGAGACGAGCATGCCAAGGCCCAGGCCCGCCTGGAGTACTGGAGCCACCTTGCCGAGCAGGGGCGCGCGCACCGCGCCCTGGGACGCGGCAGGGGAGGACAGCGTGCCGCCATCGAGCAGGGCGCCCAGGAGGGCGAGGAGCTGGCGCTGGGCTGCCAGACGCTGGACGAGGTGGTCTCCGCCTATGCGAAGCTGGTGCAGCAGCAGAAGGACAAGCTGGCATCCACGCGCCGAGAGACCGCAAAGCTTGAGCTGCGCGTGAAGCGCCACTCGCTGTCGGGCACGCGCGGCGCCGAGGACGTGGCCACGCTGGTGCAGCTGTGCCAGCTGGACCGCACAAAGAAGCGCCAGCTGGACTCGCTCTTCTCGGGCGGACAGCTGAATGCGCAGCGGCTGGACAAGGTTCTGGACCAGACGGTCCGCCCTTGCGAGTTCTGGCTGGCCGTGCACCTGTACGAGGCGCGCGAGCTGGCGTCGGGCAGGGTCAGGCGCATGCCGCGCTGGCGTACCGTCGCAACCATATATGAGATCCCAGGGCTCGTGGGAAGGCTGATGGGGCAGCCCGCCATCGACCTTCTGCTGTGCCTGCGCGCCGAGCGCATGCGCACGCCGCAGGCCCTGTCGTGTCTGGCACTGTGCCGCCGTGCCGTGGTCATGGGTGATCAGGCGGGCATCGGCCCGCGTTGGGAGCTGGACCCCCAGGCCGACCACGACATAGCAAGGCTGACCATGAGCGCCGCGGGCTGGGACTTCGTGCGATCGCACGACATCGGCGCGTCTGCGCCACAGCGATTCCTGGGCGCCACCATAAAGGCGTGCGGTGCCTCTCCCAGGACGCTGTACCAGCTGTCGAGCCTGGCACCCAGCACGGGCGTGCTGGCGGAGTACCGCTCGAAGGCGTTCTACGACGGGCGGGCCAGCTCGGCTCCAGAGCCCGGCGTCTCTGCTCTCTACATCTTCGACGAGGGCCCCAGCAACCCCGAACGCGTGGGAAACAGCCTGCGCAGCTCCGCCGAGGCGCAGCGCCTGGTCGATTGGCTGCGGGCTCACTTCGCACAGCTGCGCAGACGTTATGGTGTCGGCGATGCCACGTCGGACGCACCGTTCGCCTGCGTCGTCACACCCTACACCTCGCACGCGCAGCTGGTGTCCAACCTTTTGTGCTCCACCGACGCGACCATGGCCAGGATGGTGCAGGTGCGTACCATCCGCCAGGCATCGGGCGAGCAGGCGCCGCTTGTCATATTCTCCGGCGTCACGAGCGTGGACCAGCTGAACCACGACTTCACCTTCGGCGTGTCGTCGCTTCTGTGCGTTGCGTCCGCCCTTGCGCAGAAGGCCCTTGCCGTCTTTTGCGACGACAGCTGGAGGGGCCAGGGGACAAGGTCCAGCTTGGCCGTGGGCCAGCTGTTCCTGTGCGCCACGCCTTGGACGGACGATTCCACGCCCACGGTCCCCGGCCCGAGCCAGGACCAGGCGGACGACGCAGAATCGGCCGAGAACGTCGACGATGCCGAGGACTCCGAGGCCGGACATGGCTCCGGCTCGGGCGGTGACGCCGACGGGATGACTGAGGCCGACGAGGTGGATGGGGACCAGCCCGACGCTGAGGACGTCGCTGTGGACGACGATCAGACCGAGGACTCCGATGATGCCACGGTGGACGAGGACGCAGAGGGCACCGAGGACGCAGGGCATTCCGATGGCATAGAGGGTACCGAGGACGCGGCGGTCAGCACCGACGGCCAAACCGAGGGCACCAATGCATCCGGGATGGCCGGCCAGGAGGACTTGCCGCAATCCGACAGCGCCCAGACGCTGCCCGAGCCCGAAGTGGGCGAGGAGCCCTCGGAGGCGGCCGGGCCCTCAACGCCCTCGGATGCCGAGGGGGCACGGGACGACCAGCAGGGCGTGCCTCAGGATGAGCCGCAGGACGGTGCGGTTGACTCCGGCGAAGAGCCCAGCCAGGCACAGGCCGACGGCTCCTCCGCCAACCAACCTGGCCCTTCTTCGCAGGACGAGAGCCAGGATGCCCGCGCGGACGTAGACGCATCTGCCTCGAAGGCCACCACACGCGTGTGCGCCACGCTGGCGCAGGTGCTCCATGAGCTTTATATAAGCCAGAAGCTGGACTTCGAGCCCGAGGAGGACACGGCGTTCAGATGGCTCCAGCGCGACGGCTTCGTCATGGTATCGAGCGCCCGCGACGGTTCCATCGGTTGGGTGCCCACGCAACGCGGCATTCGCTGCGGCATGGTTCCCTGCCAGCACGACGATGGCTCTCTGTGGTGCGGCATGTCCGACGGTGCCGCCGAGTACATCCTGGCCAGCGTGCAGCTGCACTCCAGGCGCCGTTAAGTCCGCGCTGTCTTCCGGTGAGGTGCGCCAGCAGGCTCCACGCCGGACGATAGCGACGCCGGCTGCCGGAATAGATGGAAGATTGTTGGTTAACCGAGTCTTTGGGGTAACATCAACGTGTCTGTGACGGCAATGCTAGGCGGAAGGGCTCCGAGGTGGCTTCAAAGTCTGAAAGAGCGAAAGAGACCTTGAGAGAGTACGCGGCTCCAGATGCGGCCGAGTCCCAAGCGGCTGGTACCGTGACCGCGCCCGTGGGCACCTCCCAGAACCCATCGCACAAGGTCGTCACCGTCGCAAACTTCATCACGCTGTGCCGGTTTGCCTTGACCATCGCGTTCCTGGTGCTCTTTGTGAACCATGGGAGCCGGGTCGTTGCGCTGTGCTGCTATGCTATTGCCGCCGTCACGGACTTCCTGGACGGCCAGGTGGCACGTCGCACGCAGACGGTCAGCTGGGTCGGAAAGATCATGGACCCCATCATGGACCGCGTGCTGCTGTTCACGGGCGTCCTTGGCCTCATGATCACGGGCGAGCTGCCCATCTGGGTTGCCGTGTTCGTCATCGGCCGCGACGCCTACCTTGCCGTCGGGGCCATGATATTGCGTCGCTATCGCAAGCGCCCGGTGGATGTCGTGTACATCGGCAAGGTCACGACCGCCCTCCTGATGGCCGGCTTTGTCGACTTGCTGCTGGACGTGCCCCAGGTGAACGGGCTTGGGCTGACCAGTGTCAGTTGGCTTCCGGGGCTGAACTCCACGCCCGCCGCCCTGGGCATCTTTTTTGTCTATGCGGGCATCGTGTGCTCCACCATCACCGCAGTAATCTACACGCGAGAAGGGCTGGCCATTCGCAGGACCGCGCTTCAGACCCGCGCGGCGCACGATGGCAATGCGGCTGCCACCTCCCAGAGGGGCTAGTTCACCACGTCGCCTTGGCACGGGCTTCTTGGCAAGCTTGTGGCCATGTGTGCAAACACCGCAGTCCAATCGGGTGCGGGGTGTTTGCGGTAGGGTAAATAGGCCCGCGGGTTGTGGATTCATTGCCGTACTAGAAACTCCCGCGCTGCGCATGACCGGACGCGTCGTTTTGGAGGCTCACTGCATGCGTTCTTCTAAAAGGCTGTTGGCTGCCTGGGTGCTGGCTCTGGTGCTGGCACTGGGCATGTTCGTGTTCGCTTCGCCTCGACAGGCCTTGGCGGAGGGGTCCAGCGATGCGTCGCAGTCCCAGGCCTTCTCAGACGAGCCGAACCTGACACAGGCACAGGCCGCCTATGTCACCGATCAGGCGGGCAACGTCCTCTATGCGAAGAACGAGGACCAGCAGATGCCCATGGCGTCCATCACAAAGATCATGACCGCCATGGTGGCGCTGGACTCGGGGAAGTCCCTGGACGACATATGCACCATCACGGTGCCCGACCTGCAGGCCGATGCCCAGATGGCGGGCTACACCGCAACGGACACGCCCACATTCGGCGAGCTCATGCGCGTGATGCTGGTGTACTCCGCCAACGACGCCGCGTACAACATCGCGGTCAACGTGGCCGGCTCCGAGGACGCGTTCGTGGACCTCATGAACCAGAAGGCCCAGGAGCTTGGCATGACAAACACGCATTTCAGCAACCCGCACGGCCTGGCCGAGGACGACCACTACTCCACGGCTAAGGACCTCGTGACCATGGGCCGCTACGCCCTGGAGCACTACCCGCTCATAGCGCAGCTGGTGTCTACCGAGTCCACCACGGGCACGGTCAACGGGCAGCAGGTCACGTTCTCGTCCACGGACAAGCTTCTGAGCACCTACTCGGGAGCTCGCGGCATAAAGACCGGCACCGTCGAGACGGGCACGTGCTTCCTGGGCGCGTCAGAGCGCCAGAACGTGCAGCTGTTCTCGTGCGTGCTGGGCTGCACCACCGATGCGGGCAGGTTCGCCGACACCGCGGCGCTGTGGGACTGGGCCTACCAGAAGTACAATCGCATCACCATGTCGACCACGAAGTGGCTGCTGGGAATGCGCACCTATGCGTATGACTTCTCGGCGAAGGTGGCATACGTGGGCACTCAGGACAGCACGGGGCTGGCGTGGCCCGACGGCAGCGACGTGACGTACCAGACGGTGGCTCCCACCCAGGCGGCGCTTCTGGAGAACGGCGATGGCTACGGCTGGTCCCTATGGATGCAGGATAACCGCACGCTGGGTTATGGCTTCTATGGGACGCAGGCCAAGCTCGTGAGGAACGTATCGGCTTGGCCCGTCTTTGAGCTGCCACTGTTCTATTCCGCAAGTCAGCTGGGGATGAGCAATTGATGTCACGGCAGGAAAACGACACGAACGCCTCCGGAAGGCGCATGGGTGCCCTGTATCAGGAGCACCTTATGCTGGACGCCAATTTCGGGCGGGGGCTCAACGGCGTCGCGGTACCGCAGTCATACGGTGACGGCAGGGGAGAGCTCGAGGCATTCGATGAGGGTGCCGCGCTGTGCGACCTCAGCGGCATGTACGTGCGTCTGATGAGTGGGGCCTGCGCGCCCTCGTTTGCACGCACCGCGTTTGCCGGCACAGACCTCCGCGTGGGGTCCTGCTCGTTCGAGGCTGTCCTGACGGGTGATGGCGCCGTGACATCGGTACCGCTTCTGGCGCGCACGGGTGACTCGGAGTATGCCGTGTGCGACCTTTCTCAACGATGCGAGGCCCTAGAGGCGTGGCTGGGATTCCTGGCCCAAGTAAGCCAGAGGGGCGTTACGCCTTTTGAGGGGATCGTGCGCGAGGACGTGGACGATCGCATGACGCCGCTTTTGCTGTGGGGCCGTGCGGCTGAGCGCACGCTGACCGACTACGTGCCCAACAGCTCGGGTCTTCCCGCGCCGGGATGCGTGTGCGCCTGCGCGCTTGACGGCAGGATTCACGTCCTGGCCATGGCACCCGACCTGGGTGCTAGGCCAGCATACCTGATGCTGGTCCCCTCGAATCAGGCGCGCGTGCTGTGGAGGTCGCTCCTCTCGTTCGAGGAGGTGCACCCGGTGGGGACGGAAGCGCTGCACCAGCGGCTTCTGCGGGATTTGCCCTGGGCCGGCCTTCTGCGGGGTAGCGACCGCATATCGCTGGACGACCAGCAGCTGCAAAACTACGGCCTGGTGCGCCAGACGAACGACTTCGTGGGCGCCAGGGGACTGCGCCCGTAGCAACTAGACGTCGCAAGAAGAGGAGCCGGCGATGAAGTATGCCATCAATGCCCACGAGGCACCGGATGCCATAGGGCCGTACTCGCAGGGGACCACCGCCGGCAGGTTGGTGTTCACCTCAGGCCAGATTGCCGTGGACCCCGACGAGCCACACAGGCTGATGGAGGGCGATGCGGCGGCGCAGGCCAGTCGTGTCATCGACATCATCGAGACCATTCTGGCCGAGGTGGGCTGCTCCCTTTCGGACGTCGCCCAAACGACGCTGTACCTGGTGGACGACGGTGACCTCGACGCGGTGAACCAGGTGTACGCGGAGCGGTTCGTCAGTCCGGCTCCCGCCCGCAGCGTTGTGGTCGTGCGCCAGCTGCCTTTGGGCGCCCTTGTAGAAATGGACTGCGTCGCATGCCGTTAGCGGTATGATGTAGCTTGTAACGAACTTTCGATTGGAGATTCGCACATGCAGCCCAACAACAACATGGGTGCCACCGAGATCTTCCGGATGCCGTCCTCTGACGCCACGATACCTGATCTCATGGGCGCAAACGTGCCCGCCAGTCCCACGCTTACCATCGTGAAGGGCCCCTCTACGGGAAAGACGTTCCAGCTGAGCGGTCCTGAGGTGTCCCTCGGGCGCGACCCGCACAGCGACGTGTACCTGAACGACATGACCGTCTCGCGCAAGCATGCCCGCATGGACATCTCGAACGTAGCGCGTGGCGTCGCCTCCATCGAGGACCTCGGGTCTCTGAACGGCACCTGGGTCGACGGCGCCATCGTGAACAAGGCCCTTCTGAAGGATGGCTCCACCATCCAGATCGGCACGTTCCGCATGATATTCCACACCAACCGCCGCCCCATGAGGGTGGAGACCGGCGCATAGCATGCCGGATGCGGGCTACCTCACCATAGGCAAGGTCGTTGCCAGACTGCAGCCAAAATACCCTGACCTGTCCGTCTCGAAGGTTCGCTACCTCGAGGAGGAGGGTCTCCTGAACCCCTCGAGGACACCCGGGGGATACAGGCTGTACTCGCAGCACGACGTCAGGCAGCTCGAGACCATCCTGTACCTGCAAAAGACGCGCTTCATGCCGTTGCAGGTCATAAAGGAGGAGCTGCAGAAGGCCGAGGACGGCAGGGGAGAGCTGATGACTTCTGCCACCGGCTCGCCCGCGCATGCGTCTTTGTCCGACCTTCCCGCACCCACCATCCCAGACGAGGACGTGGACAGCGAGGAGGTCCTCAACAAGTTCCATCCCATCGACCGCATGCCCGAGCTCCTGGGCGTTTCGGTCAGCTTCGTGCGCCAGCTCTCCGAAGCCGGCGTCATCACCACCAGGCGCTCGCCCAGAGGGCGCGACCTCGTGGACGGAAGGGACTTCTCGCTCATCCGCGCCTGCAACGAGCTGTCGCGCTACGGCATCCTGCCGAAGAACCTGCGCTGGTACGTGCAGGCCGCTAACCGCGAGAGCGGCACATTCCAGCAGGCTCTGACCGTTTACGGCCGCAAGGCCGCCGGCGAGGTCGTGCAGAACGACGAGCAACGCGCCCAGCAGGACCAGGCCCTCTCCAACATGCTGGCCCTCACCGACAAGGTGCGTGACACCCTGATCCGGCGTCGTCTGAAAGCGCCTGCAGCGGACGAGCATCACGACGAAAGGCGCACCTAGCACGAAACGCACCACCAATCATGGGTTTTCAGGCCCTGGCACCGCAGGTGTCGGGGCTTATACCTTCGAGAAAGGACCGCACGTGTCGAACTTCAACTACGAGGACCTCATCGTGGACATCCCCGACTACCCGGAGCCGGGCGTCGTGTTCAAGGACATCACGCCCCTTTTGGCCGACCCCCAGGGCCTGGGCTCCGTCATCGACGACATCGCCGACCACTTCATGAAGCGCGGCATCACGAAGGTCGTCGGCGCCGAGGCTCGCGGCTTCCTGGTGGGCGCTCCCGTGGCCTACCGCCTGGGTGCCGGCTTCGTGCCCGCCCGCAAGCCCGGAAAGCTGCCCCGTGACGTCTACAAGCAGTCCTACGCGCTTGAGTACGGCACCGACACGCTCGAGATGCACAAGGACGCCATGGGTCCCGACGACAGGGTCCTCATCGTGGACGACCTCATCGCCACGGGCGGCACCGCGCTTGCCACAGCAAAGCTGTGCGAGCAGACCGGCGCCAAGGTCGAGGGATTCTCGTTCATCCTGGAGCTGGCCTTCCTGAACCCGCGCAAGGTCATCGCCAAGGAGTACCCGCAGGAGATGTACACCCTCGTGCAGGTGAAGTAGCTGCAAGTTACGCGATAGCTCAAACTGGTGACCGGGTCGTTTCTTGTGGCTCGGTCACATTTTTTTGCGAAACTTTGCCCAGGGCGTATGCTGGTGGAGGGCGCGCATGCGCCCTCGTCGGACGTGGAGATGTTACATGACAAGTTCTGCAAGGCCAGAAGAACGCGCCTCGGGGACTGCCTCGACGCAGGCCGGGGCTGCCAACCGGGCGGATTGCAACGACGCCCGCGACTCAAGCCGGACGCCGGGGGAGCGCCGCCACCGTGGCGGTGAGCGCCACCAGGGGCACGCGGCCCTGGTGCGGCAGAGGATGTCGCGCAGGTTCCAGGTGAGCCTGGTGGGCGAGGGCGCCCTGGTGGGCCTGTTTGGCGGGGCGGTGGTGACGCTGTACAGGTTCTGCCTGAGCCATGCCGAGACGCTCCTGAGGTCCATCACCGGGTACGCCGCGGGACATCCGCTGCTGATGGCCCTGTGGTTTGTGGTCCTGGCCGTCGTGTGCGTGGTCGTGTGCCGCCTCATGGTGTGGGAACCCTACACTCAGGGCTCGGGCATACCCCAGGTGGACGCCGAGGTCGCCGGAAAGATTGACATGCCGTGGTACCGCGTGCTGGCGGCAAAGTTCGTCGAGGGCACGCTGTGTGCCTTCGGCGGCCTCTCGCTGGGCCGCGAGGGGCCCAGCGTGCAGTTGGGCGGCATGGCCGGCAAGGCGGCCGCGAAGTTTTTGCGCAAGGGCCGCGGAGAGGAGCGCCTTTTGGTGACGTGCGGCGCCGCCGCGGGAATGTCGGCAGCGTTCCACGCGCCGCTGACGGGCGTGCTCTTTGCCATCGAGGAGATACACAAGGAGTTCACCGCGCCGCTGATCATCTCGGTCATGGCGGCGTCGGTGGTGTCCGACTTCCTGGTGTCGCAGGTTCTGGGCGTCCAGCCCGTCATCCGCCTGACCTTCCTGAACGACATTCCGCACCTGGACTACCTGCTGGTGCTGGTCATGGGCGTCTACTGCGGCCTTCTGGGCGCCCTGCACAACAAAGGCATGTTCGCCTGCCAGGACAAGCTGTACGGCCGCATACAGAAGCACGTCCCGTACGCGCGCCTGGCGATTCCGTTCGCGCTGGCAGGTGTCGTGGCGTTCACGTTCCCTGAGCTCATGTGCGGTGGCGACGCCATCTTCGACGAGCTCCTGAACCCCGGTGCGCTCTCGCTGGCAGCCATTGCGGCCCTTCTGGTGGGCAAGTACCTCTTTACCACCATGAGCTTTGCGTCGGGCGCCCCCGGAGGCACGCTGTTCCCGCTCGTGGTCATGGGCTCGCTCGCCGGCGCCTTGTTTGGCCTGGTCACAGGCCATTTCCTGGGCAGTCCCACCGCCTACGAGAACAGCTTCATCGTGCTGGGCATCGCGGGTCTCTTTGCGTCCGTCGTGAGGGCTCCCGTGACGGCGGTCGTTCTGGTGTTCGAGCTCACGGGCAGCC
>JAQXQO010000026.1 GCA_029101205.1 Coriobacteriales bacterium
AGGCTCTGGTCGTAGCCCTCGCCGATGTAGGTCATGTCGACGCCCGTCACGTTCTCGCCAAAGACTGTCTGGGGGCACATCTCGACGATTTTCTTCGAGATGTACCACTCGGACGAGCCGAAGCACAGGTAGCCGTCGTTCGACATGTTCGCCGTGACGAAGTCCACGCTCTCGGACTTTCCCGAGGCGTAGGTGTAGTCGTACAGGCGCGTCGAGTCGGCGGGGCCCATCTTTGTCAGCACCAGGTTGTCATAGGCTGCAAATCCGGCGGCGGCTATGCCCAGGCCCAGTGCCACGGCGGCCAGAAGGTGACGTCCGCGCATGGCTACTGCATCCGCTCGCGCACGCGGGCGCAGATCTTGTTGACGGTGTTCATCTGCTCGCGGGGCAGCTCGGTGGGCTCGATGGACACGCCGAACTCGTCCTCGATCCCCACCAGCAGCTCGACGGCGGCCATGGAGTCCAGAAGACCCAGCTTGAACAGGTCGTCGTCCCGGTGATCCCTCACCGCGTCGTCGTCGCAAACGTCCTCGAGGAGGTCCAGCATCTTTGCATCGAACTCCTCGTCGGTCATCTTAGCCATTGAGAGCTCCCTTCACGAGCATGGATACCTGACCAGAGAATATCGCAAAGCTAAACACAACGAGCTGCATGGTTACGAACCAGGATGCAACCTTGTACCAGTTCTGGTCCTTATGGGCCTTGTAGAACTTCGACTTTTTATGGTATGCCTCGGCCAGCCCCATCAAGACGCCGTGGTACAGGCCATAGATGAGGTAGTCAGGCGTCAGGCCGTGCCAAGCGCCCATCAGCACCATGTTGCACAGGAAGCCTATCTGGGCCGTCCTCAGGCGACGGTTCTTTCCGTGGATCAGCTTCTTGCGCATGAGGTCGCGCGTGACGCGCATGAACACGAAGTCGCGCAGCCACGTGGACAGGCTGATGTGCCAGCGGTTCCAGAAGTCGTCGATGCTGGTGCTGACAAACGGCGCACGGAAGTTGCGCGGCGTGCGTATGCCCAGGCAGTAGCTGACGCCCATGGCCATGAGGGAGTATCCCGCAAAGTCAAAGAAGAGGTACAGCGCGTACTGGTAGGCCGTCTGGACCTGGTACCAGAAGCCCGTGGTGTCGCTCCACGCGGCGGGCGCGTAGTAGCGGTGCACCAGCGTGGCAAGCACCAGCTTGTATATCATGCCCGCCAGAAGTAGCAGGAGTCCGCGCGCCAGCATGCCGGCGTACTCATCGCGCTCCCACACCTTGTGCGCGTCGTCCACGAAGCGGCGGCTGCGGTCGATGGGGCCCGACGTGAACGTGGGAAAGAACGCCAGGAAGTACAGCTCGTCGGGCACCGACAGCTCCTTTATGAGCCCACCGTGCGTCTCGATGACTACCTGGACCGCCCTGAACGTGACGTACGAGATACCCGAGAAGCCCAGGATGTTGGCGCCCCAGACGGCTCCCACCTTGTATGCCACCAGTGGCGTCAGCGAGAGTGCCAGCGCTACGCGGTAGCGCGCCTTCGAGTCGGGCTTGCGCAGCAGGAACTGCTCGGCGGCCAGCGCCACCACCATGAAGCAGGCGGCGAAGGCCCCCGTCAGGGGCGTCGTGTAGAACATCAGGCACAGGAACACCAGCGAGACCACCAGGCCATAGCGCCTGAGCGAGTGTCCCGTCAGGCCGATGACGGCGGCGACCGCCACCACGACGGCCAGCAGCTCAAAGAAGCTTGGGTCAGCAAAGAAGGACATGCGCTACCCCCGCTTGAGCGCCTTGCGGTCGATCTTGCCGTTGGCGTTCAGCGGCATCTGGTCGATCACCTTTACCGTGCGGGGCACCATGTAGGCCGGCAGCAGCCTGGCCAGCTGCGCCTTCAGGTCCTGGGCCTCCTCGAAGGACTTGCCCTCCTGGTGGCCGTGCAGCACCACGTAGGCGCGCAGCCTGTTGATGCGCCCGTTGCGCTCCACGGGGACCACGGCGGCCTGCTTCACGTGCGGCAGCTCCTCCAGGGTGCCCTCGATCTCGCCCAGCTCGATCCTGAAGCCGTTCAGCTTGATGTAGGAGTCCAGACGGCCGCAGCAGTGCAGAACGCCGTCCTGGTCCAGGTAGCCCAGGTCGCCGGTCTTGTAGCCACGCACGTGCTTGCCGTTGGCCATGCGCGCGTCAAAGAAGGACTGCTGGGTCTTCTGCGGGTTCTGGTAGTAGCCCTTGGCCACGGTGTCGCCCACGATGTAAATCTCGCCCTGCTGGCCACGCGGCACCTCTGCCCCCGTGTCGCGGCTGACGATGTGCACCTCGGTGCCGGGGCGGGCAACGCCTACCGGCAGGGGCGTCGGGTCGTCCAGCTGCTTCTGGCCAATCTCGCCATAGGTGATGGCCACCGTGGACTCGGTGGGCCCATAGGTGTTTGCCACGATGGCGTCCGGGAAGCGCTTGCGCAGCGCCTCCACGGTCGTGTGGTGCAGCGCCTCGCCGCAAAAGAGGAACATCTGCAGGCTGGGGGCCAGCTTCTGGCCGAAGCCCTTGTCGACCAGGCAGAAGTCGGCAAACGACGGGGTCGAGACCCACACCTGCACGCCGGACTCCTCCACCTCGGCAAACAGCTTGCCGTAGTCGTTCATGGCATCGTCGGTGACGGCATACAGCATGCCGCCCGTGCTGAGCGCACCCACGAGCTCGTACTCCGAGAGGTCGAACGAGTAGGGGGCCTGATCCAGGAAGACCTTGCCGCCGTCGCGCACCACGGGGAACGTGCGCATCCACCTCATGAAGTTGCCCACGCAGTTGGCCGTGACCTCAATGCCCTTCGGACGTCCCGTGGACCCCGAGGTAAAGATGATGTACTGCGTCTGCTCGCCGGACACCCAGACGGTCTCGTCGGGCTCGGCGGCCTGCTGCCCCTCCACCGCCAGCTTGCGCGCGTCCAGCACGCTGCTTTGGGGCAAGAGCTCCACCAGCTCGTCCGACACGTCGCACGTGGCCAGAACTAGGGTGTCCTCGATCTGGGACGCGATGTCGTGTATGCGGGTGGTGGGCAGCCCGGAGTCCACGGGCACGAAGGCGTGACCGCTCATGAGGCAGCCCAGGAAGGACGACACCATGAGCGAGGACTTCTTGCCCAGGACAATCACGGGGGCACGGTTAGACGTCCGCTTCAGAAGCGCGTCCGCCACGTGGCGGGCATGGGCCCACAGCTGCGCATAGGTGGTCACACCCTCTCCCTGCACCTTGTAGGCGGGCATTTCGGGCTGGTCACGTACCACGTCGCGAACTCTGGCGAGCAGGTCGTTCGTCTGGCTCATCGCAAGACTCCAATTCCCGGGGCACGTCCATGCGGGCGTAGCCTTCCGACCGATGTTTAGACATCGAGAATAACCTATGACAAGCCGCGTGAGGCCCCAATGCGGAACGGGTATTCGTCACACAAAAACTGTGGCGTGTGTGGATGCTGCACGCATGTACTTCTTGGCTGAAACGCACCTTGGGCTAAAGACCTCCGACTGGGACCGCCCCCCTGGCAAAAAGCCTCCCTGTCGAAGGAGCGGACGCGCGTTAAGGAGTAGGCATGCATGAGGGAATGGACGTACCTAAAAGAACGGCCCGGTCACCAAAACCGGGCCGCTCCGAGCAGAGCTGATGAAGCAGCACAACTGCCTGCACGTGGGCAGCTCCACCCCGACAAGTCACTGGAGGCCGGCCAATCCCAAACGGGACTCATCAAACGGCCCCATACGCCATGTCGCACGAACGTGCCACCAACACTCCAAGGCAATACGGTGGCTCAAAGGCAGGTACCAATCTAGGCTGATGTTACGCGAGCGTTCTGGAGCGCGTCGAGCGACGAGACCTCGATGCCGCCCTGCCCGTAGCGCAGAGCCATGTCGATGTAGGTCTGGTCTATGGGCTCACGAAACTCCAGGAAGATTCCCTGCTTTCCAGGTGCGCGCACGTCGCTCTTGCGCACGAGCGTGCAGCCTCCCAGATACTGCAGATTCATGCGAATGCCGGCTAAACGCGTGGCAGTGACCGCTCCGGCCTTGCCCCAGAACAGGAGGCCGTAGGTCCTGCCGTCCCAGCCAATCTTGAAGCCGTGAAGCGTGCATGCGGTAGATCCGCCGTTGTGGATGTAGCGGTACCGCGAGGGCGCCTCGTTCGAGCGAAGCTCGCTGTCAAACTGTGAGGTCATATGATCCACCCCTTTGGTTCCAACGGTTGATTTCCCTTTGTGAAATCCCACTCTGAATTCCGTGCGCTCGTGCATAAAACCCGTGCCGTCGTGCCCAACTCAATGCCTATTACCTTTGGGGTATTAGGTACTATACGTTCTCTGTTCCCTTTCAGCATGCGCTCTGAGTTCTATTTCGGCGGACGGTAACTTTTCGCGGTTCACAGGTATAGTTTCCTCGTGCTATGCGCGGTGACTTAATTGAATGAGTACCGCTCACAGCGAAATAAACATGCCTTTTACCTAGTATTTCTTGGGAAAATCAAGCATACGGAAATGGCTGGAACCAGCACCGCAAGGTGCGTTTTTCGATAGTTTCGAGTCCGTGGCGAATCCGCGAACCCTTTTCCGGATGCCGATACTTCGAAGGTGGGGCGGAAATGGCACAGACATTCTGCCTGCCGTCGCCAGCTTCCGGCATTTTTCGCACACGCGGAGCGCCCGCAACAAGAGCAGTCACCCGGACCAGGCGACTCTGCACCTTCGGGTGCAGACTAGCCAGCTGTGGGTACCCGAACCAGGCGACTCTGCACCTTCGGGTGCAGACTAGCCAGCTGTGGGTACCCGAACCTGCCGACTTTGCACCGGGAGTTCATCGGCTACAGGGTATGCGTCCCTTCTACCTGGGCCTTTTCGATGGCACCATTCCTGACCAGTGCAGAATAGCCAGCTGTGGGTACCCGAACCTGCCGACTTTGCACCTTCGGGTGCAGACTAGCCAGCTGTGGGTACCCGGACCTGCCGACTTTGCACCTTCGGGTGCAGACTAGCCAGCTGTGGGTACCCGGACCTGCCGACTCTGCACCCCTTTCGCCGGCCCTCGAAGATGGCCAGCCCGTCTACCTGGCCTTTTGCGTGCAGGACAATCCCGCCCAGTGCAGACCACGCCGCTGTGGGTACCCGGACCAGGCGACTGTGCACCTTCGGGTGCAAACAACACGGGTGTGGGTAGCCCGACAGGTAGTACGACAGTATGTTGGACCGCCTACGGCCCGAATCCTAGCCTTCTTCGGTGTGCCCCGATGGTCTTGTAGACGACCATCCCGTCGCCAGGCGAAAGACGGCCGCCGCGGAAGCCGTTCGCGGCATAAGTCATCCCCGGCACAAGCCATTCGCGGCCGTAGCCGCCCGAGGCTACTCTGCGCCGCCATCCCCCGGGCCGAAGTAAGAGGCGCAGTTCAGCGGCGTCTCGTACACGTCCACCTGGCTCACTGGCATGCCACGCTGCTCCATGCGCTCGTAGAAGTAGCGCGCCAGGTTCTCTGCGGTAGTGCGGAACGGAAGCATCGTCAGCTTGAACCCCTCGTCCTCCACGAGCGCACGAACCGTGCTGGGCTTCAGTGACCCCTCCTCGACCAGGAAGGTGTGATCCAACTCCCCCGTCAACTCGCGAAGGTTCTTCTTGAACACGCCGAAGTCCACGACCATGTCGCGCTGCGTGCCTTCGCCCTCCAGCTGGTCCACGCGCAGGTAGGCCACGACCTTCCAGTGATGGCCGTGCAGGTTCTCGCACTTGCCGTAGTAGTCGGTCAAGAAGTGCGCGCCGTCGAAGCTGCTCTCGGTCTTCAATCCGTACATGGTTCTCCTTGGGGTTGGGTTGGGTTGTTTGGGGTTGTTTGGGGTTGTTTGGGGTTGTTTGGGGTTGTTTGGGGTTGTTTGGGGTTGTTTGGGGTTGTTTGGGGTTGGTTGGGGTTGGTAGGGGGT
>JAQXQO010000027.1 GCA_029101205.1 Coriobacteriales bacterium
CTCGCCCGAGTACGTGGTCTCTCGCGGCGAGTGGTTCACCGCCAACATCATGGCCGAGTACCTGGGGCTTCCGTTTGTGGATGCCGCGGACGTCATCGTGTTTCACCATGACGGCAACGTGGACATGGAGCGCACCGCCGCACGCCTCAAAGACTTCGCCCACAGGAACGGTGCCTTCGTGCTGCCCGGCTTCTACGGCGCCACCGTCGACGGCTCCATCAAGCTCTTCCAGCGTGGCGGCGGCGACATCACGGGTGCCATCGCTGCCCGCTGCCTCGATGCCGACGTCTATGAGAACTGGACGGACGTCTCGGGCTTCCTCTCCGCAGACCCCAGGATCGTCGAGAACCCCCGCTCCATCCGCCGCATCACGTTTGACGAGATGCGTGAGCTCTCCTACATGGGCGCCTCGGTCCTCCAGGAGGAGGCCATCTTCCCGGTGCGCGAGGTCAACATCCCCATCAAGATCATGAACACCAACCGTCCCCAGGACGCTGGCACCACGATTCGCGAGACGGCCGAGACGGGTGCGGACGAGCACCTGATCACGGGCATCGCCGGCCGCAAGGACTTCATGGCGGTGCACGTCAAGAAGGCGCACATGTCCAACGAGGTCGGCGTCATCTCTCGCGCGCTTTCCATCTTCGAGCGCTACGGCGTCTCCATCGAGCACATCCCCACGGGCGTCGACTCGTTTGGCGTCGTGGTCGCTGCTGCCGACGTCAAGGACAAGATCTACTCGATCGTCAACGACATCCGTCGCGAGATCAAGCCCGACGACATCGTGATGGTCGACAAGCTCGCGCTCATCTCGGTTGTCGGCCGCAACATGTCCAGGCGCTCCGGCACCTCGGGCAAGATCTTCGGCGCGCTGGGTGATGCCGGCATCAACATCCGCATGATTACCCAGAGCTCGGAGGAGATCTCCATCATCCTGGGCGTTGACAACACTGATTTCGAGCGCGCAATCAAGGTCATCTACGAGCGCTTTGTTCGAAACGAGATGGTCTCGGCAGAGAAGGCCTAGACAACCCATCGCTGCCCTCAGGGGCACGCAGAGAAAGGACCCAACATCATGGCAGACAAGACCGTCGCCATTCTCGGTGCTACGGGCGTCGTTGGCACGCAGATGATCCAGTGCCTCGAGGAGCGGAACTTCCCCGTGGCCAAGCTCGTTCCCCTCGCGAGCGCACGCTCGGTGGGCAAGACCGTCTCCTTCCACGGTGAGGCCGTGCCCGTGGTCGAGGCGACCCCCGAGGCGTTCGAGGGCGCCGACATCGTGCTTGGCGCCGCGGGTGACGCTACCGCGAAGGCGCTGCTTCCCGAGGCGGCTAAGCGCGGCGCGGTGTGCGTGGACAACTCGCACGCCTTTCGCCTCGATCCCGACGTTCCGCTGGTCATCCCCGAGATCAATGCCGCGGACATTGCCAACCACCCGCGCAACATCATCGCCAACCCCAACTGCGCCACGATCATTGGACTCGTGCCCACCTGGCCGTTGCACAAGCTTGCCGGCCTGCGTCGCCTGATTGTCTCCACCTATCAGGCGGCCTCTGGCGCCGGCATGCCCGGCCTCACCGAGCTCCAGCGAGAGATGAAGGTCGTTGCCGAGGGCGGCGAGATGGGCGACACGAGCCCCTTCGCCTACCAGCTGGCGGCAAACCTGATTCCGCAGATCGGCTCCTTCAAGGACGAGGGATACACGTCCGAGGAGTGGAAGATGCAAAACGAGGGTAGGAAGATCATGCACCTGCCCGACGTGCGCGTGAACTGCACCTGCGTGCGCGTGCCCGTGATGCGCTCGCACTCTGAGTCCATCACCTGCGAGTTCGAGCGTCCCATCAGCCCCGACGAGGCGCGTGAGGTGCTGTCCGGTGCCCCCGGCGTCAAGGTCGTGGACGACCCCGCGAACCTGCGCTATCCCATGCCGCTGGACACCAGCGACCAGGACCTGGTGTACGTGGGTCGCATCAGGCGCGACCTGTCGGCACCTGATGGCGTGAACTCCCTCACGTTCTGGTGCTGCGGCGACCAGATTCGCAAGGGTGCCGCCACCAATGCCGTCCAGATTGCCGAGTACCTCGTGTAGCTGCTTTGGGCGATTCTCCCGCGGTGGCACCGATTACGATGCTACCGTCTGCATGTGGTGCCATCGCTCACGGGGGCACAGTCTGTCTTGCTTTTCTTTGCGAAAACGGGGCGGGCTGTGCCCCTTTTTTGTATCTGGAACGCATGTCTAAATAGCGTGCCGACCAGGGGAAAGTCGTGTTTTGCGCCCAGCCGCGCGACGTGCTCGCGAAATTTTTTCAAATTTGGGGTTGCATTAGTTTCTGCCGTTGTGCATAATAATCGAGCTGCTTGAAGAGGTGGCCACTTGGTGGGTGTAGCTCAGTTGGCAGAGCGACGGACCGTGGCTCCGTAGGTCGAGGGTTCGAGCCCCTCTACCCACCCCATTTCATCAGGCGCGTAAAGTGGGTCGTTAGCTCAGTTGGTAGAGCAGGGGACTCTTAATCCCAAGGTCGAGGGTTCGACCCCCTCACGACCCACCACTTTGATTCACCGCAACCAGGTTCGCCTGGTTTTTAATTGCATATGGGTCGTTAGCTCAGTTGGTAGAGCAGGGGACTCTTAATCCCAAGGTCGAGGGTTCGACCCCCTCACGACCCACCACGCACAGAATGCCTCGTGTCATGAAAGTGATGCGAGGCTTTTTCTTAACGCTCGACCGCAATCCAGAGGAGCCATCATGCTGCCAGACCATACCGAGGGAGTGCCCCAACAAAGCAAAGTCGACGGCCAGTCCACCCACAGGTCATCCGGACCCAGCTTTCCGCAGCGGCAGCCCCTGGTGTGGCCTGACCGCCCCCGTCCCGTGGGCGCAACTGGGGGCGAGGAGCCTCAGCGCGTGCGACAGGACGCGGAATCGCAGCGTCCGTCCGTGCTGCGTCGGGGCTCGACGGCCCGCATCCGCCAGCTGCTGCAGGACGACCCAGCCATGGTGGAGGTCGTGCGCACCAGCATCAGCCGCTGGAAGAATCGCATCTTCGAAGCGCGCACGCTGCAGGTGGGTCTGCCAGACGGGAGCGTGGACGGTCGCGAGATTGTGCTGCATCTGGGCGGTGCGGGGGTGCTGGCCGTACAGGACGGCCGCATGTGCCTCGTGAGGCAGTATCGCGCCGCCATCGGGCGCATGACGTTGGAGATACCCGCGGGCAAGCTGGAGCCCGGCGAGGACCCCTCAGAGTGCGCCGCACGCGAGCTGCAGGAAGAGACGGGCCTGCGTGCCGAGCGCCTGGAGTTCGTGGCGTCATCTCTTAGCGCTCCCGGGTTCAGCAACGAGAAGACCCGCGTGTTTCGCGCGTGGGGCCTCAGAAGGGGAGATGCCTGCCCGGACGAGGGCGAGTACGTGGACGTGGCATGGCTGCCTGTGGCGGACGTCATGGCCGCCATCCACGAGGGTCTCATAGAGGACGGAAAGACCATCGTGGCGGCATACGACGCGCTGGCGCGCCCGTGAGCCCTTCTTGGCCTAGAGACGAGCGAATTTGGGCTACAGAACAATGCGCCATGCGCCGAAGGCTTGGGCAAGCGCCCGGTGTGGCAGTCGCGTTCAGGAGCAATCGCCCGCGGGGGTGACCGCGCGTGGAATTGTGGCGACGTGACGAAGCGGTGCCGCTGCAGTAGAATGAACGCCGTGCGCACGGCTGCGGCCGTGGCGCCCAAAGGCTCCCTTAGCTCAGCTGGATAGAGCATCGGACTTCTAATCCGCCGGTCGGGCGTTCGAATCGCCCAGGGAGCACCAGAGCCTACAGCGGTCTCGACACACCTGATGTCGAGACCGTTTTTCTTTTGACGAATGCCGGACTTTCGTTCGTTCGTGCTTCATTCATCGAATAATTGAACTTGTTATCAATTTGCAGTGATAGTGAATTTTCTTCTTGCGCCGCCTGCAAAATTGGCGAGCAAATAACCTTAATTTCTGGACCGATAAGGCGTTATATAAGGAAAATACTTGTTGTGAACCCGTATAATTATGACGGTTACCAACTGGTATCCAACTGTCTGTTGGTCGGGCTAACAAACAGTTGTAGGGCTGTTTCTCGTAGGCTAGAAACGTTAGGAGCTTGGTATGGCAGATCTGGTAAAGTCCACGGATGTCTTCTTCGACAACCCCGCGAAGAACACTGAGGAGGCACTGGAGTTCCTCTCCGACAAGGCCGTGGAGCTGGGTATCTCTGACGACAAGGCCGCTATCCTGGATTCCTTCAAGCAGCGCGAGGCCCAGGGTTCCACCGGCATGGTCGGCGGCTTTGCTCTGCCGCACGCCAAGTCCGCAGCTGTGAAGCACGTTGCCCTAGCCGTCGTGAAGTTTGCGAACGACGTCGAGTGGAAGTCCATGGACAACAAGCCCATTAAGGCTGCCATTGCCATTTATGTCCCCGAGGACGAGTCCGGCACCACGCACCTGGCCGTCCTGGCCAAGGTTGCCGCCATGCTGATGCAGCCTGACTTCTGCAGCACCATCCTGGAGTCCAAGGACGCCCAGGTTATCGCGGACGCCATCAACGATAGGCTTTCCGACTAGCTCTGCACCTATTCGTGCATCTGCTGGCAAACAACGTTTGAAAGGAGCTTGCGTTGATCTATACCGTGACGCTCAATCCGGCAATTGACTACGTGATGCATCCACTGACGCTGGACATGGGCTTCACCAACAGGTCCTCTAGCGAGGAGATTCATGTTGGTGGCAATGGCATCAACGTCTCAACCCTTCTGAACGAGCTGGGCGTCAACAACGTCGCCCTGGGCATCACCGCAGGCTTCACGGGCGACTACCTGCTGAAGCGCCTGCAGGAGAAGGGCATCGCCTGCAACTTCGTCACCCTGGAGAAGGGCTACACGCGCATTAACGTGAAGCTGCAGGGCATCGTCATGACCATCTGCAACGGCATGGGTCCGAATATCTCCAACAAGAATGTCGACGAGCTGCTGACCCGCATCTATGGCATCGGCGAGGGCGACGTCCTCGTGCTGACCGGCTCCATCCCGAAGTCGCTCCCCGACAACATGTACGACATCATCATGCGCCGCCTGGACGGCCGTGGCATCCGCTTCGTCGTGGACGCCCCCGGCGACCTGCTGATGGAGTCGCTGTCGGCAAAGCCCTTCCTTATCAAGCCGAACAACCACGAGGTTGGCCGCATCTTCAACGCCCAGCCCGAGACCCCCGAGGACTGCATGCCCTACGCCCACAAGCTCCACGAGCTGGGCGCGCAGAACGTCATCGTGTCCTGCGGCGGCCACGGCGCCGCCCTGGTGGACGAGCACGACGAGGAGCACACCGTTCCCACCGCAAAGATCAAGCTCGTCAACGCCACGGGCGCCGGCGACTCCATGGTGGCAGGCTTCATCGCAAAAGTGCTCGAGGGTGCCAGCTATCAGGAGGCACTGGTCTTCGCATCTGCCTGCGGAACCGCAACTGCCGGTAGCAAGGCCATCGCAAAACGCGCTACTATAGACCGCGTGGTTGCCGCCCTGAACAAGCAGATTAGCGCTCAAGGGTAGCTAATCAGCCGCTCGGATGGCAACATCGACCGAAGGGCTGGGATGGGAAACCTTCCAGCCCTTCTTTGGTTTACAACGTACGTGTAGGGTCTAGTTTCGTCATGTTTCGTGATGTACACGAGGAGGAGCTTAATGTACGAGGGTGTAAACGCTTCTGACGGTATCGGCATCGGAGTCGCCCGCGTTGCCGTAGAGCCCGACCTGTCCTTCAAGCCGCACAAGCCTGAGGACCCCGAGGCCGAGAAGGCACGCTACGCTGCCGCCATCGACAAGTTCATCGCGCAGACCAACGCGCAGATTGAGCGCATGAAGGCCAACGGTCTCGAGAAAGAGGCCGGCATCATGAACGCCCACATCGAGTTTGCCGAAGACGACGGCATCAAGGACATGGTCACCGGCTCCATCGACGGTGGCATGTGCGCCGAGCAGGGCGTGTCCGACGCTTACGACATGTACTACAACATGTTCTCCCAGATGGAGGACGAGCTGTTCCGCGAGCGCGCCGCCGACATCGCCGACGTCAAGACCGGCCTCCTGGCTGACCTGCTGGGCGTCGAGGTCGTTGACCTCTCCACGCTGCCCGAGAACTCCATCGTCGTCGTACACGAGCTGACGCCGTCCATGACTGCCGACATCGACCGCGACAACGTCGCCGCCATCGTGACCGAGACCGGTGGCCGCACTTCGCACTCCGCCATCATCGCCCGCGCCCTCGAGATTCCTGCCGTTCTGTCCGTTGCCGACGCAACGAAGAACATCAAGAACGGCGACATGGTGGTCGTCGACGGCGGTAAGGGTCAGGTCATCGACAACCCGTCTGACGACGAGCTCACCAGCTACCGCGAGCTGGCAAAGAAGTACGCCGCCGACAAAGCAGCCCTCGAGGCCTTCCGTGGCGAGCCCACGAAGACCGCTGACGGCAAGGAGGTCCTGCTGGTCGCCAATATCGGCAACCCCAACGACGCCAACGCCGCCATCGAGCACGACGCCGAGGGCGTAGGCCTGTTCCGCTCTGAGTTCCTCTTTATGGACTCGAAGGAGCTCCCCAGCGAGGACGAGCAGTTCGCCGCATACCAGAAGGTCGCCCTGGCCATGAAGGGCAAGCCCGTCATCATCCGCACGCTGGACGTGGGCGGCGACAAGGAAATCCCGTACATGAACATGCAGCATGAGGACAACCCGTTCATGGGCTTCCGTGCTGTGCGTTACTGCCTGAAGAACCCCGACCAGTACAAGGTCCAGCTTCGCGCCCTGCTGCGCGCCAGCGCCTACGGCGACGTGAAGATCATGATCCCGCTGGTCACCACCGTGGACGAGGTCCGTCAGGTCCGCGCCCTGGTCGAGGAGTGCAAGAAGGAGCTTGACGCCGAGGGCGTAAAGTACAACCCCGACATCGAGGTCGGCACCATGATTGAGACGCCCTCCGCGTCGCTGATCTCTGACCTGCTGGCAAAGGAGTGCGACTTCTTCTCCATCGGCACGAACGACCTCATCGGCTACACCATGTGCGCCGACCGTGGCAACGACCGCGTCGCATACCTGTACAACGTCTACCAGCCGTCCGTCATCCGCTCGCTCAAGAGCATCATCGAGAACGGCGTCAAGGCCGGCATCATGGTGGGCATGTGCGGCGAGGCCGCGGCAGACCCGCTGCTGATCCCCGTGCTGCTGTCCTTCGGCCTGACCGAGTTCTCGGTCTCCGCGCCCAGCGTCCTGCGCACCCGTCGTACCATCTCGCAGTGGACGATGGAGGAGGCCGACGCCCTGGTCGAGAAGATCCTGAAGCTCGAGACCTCCGCCGAGGTTCGCGCCGCCCTGCAGGCCGCCGCGAAATAAGCTTCCGCACGCAACGTGCGACGTGAATCGCACAACCGCGCAGTCGCGTAACAAAGAGGGCCACTCCTTTGGAGTGGCCCTTTAACTTGTGCATACGGCAAGGATTTGCGTATTGGGCAAAAGCCGCGAAATGGCAACGGACCGCATGTCTGCGCAGATAGTTCTTCCTGCCGGTAGGAGTTTAAGGGCGCCCTTAAAGGCGCCCTTATGGATAGATGACGCGCAGGACGTGTGGTACCACGTCGATGCAGTAGGAGGGAGCCGGCAGGGGCTCTCCGTCCACCTGGCACGGGGGAGCACCCTGAGGGAACTCTAGGTCCAGGTGGCGAACCTTTCGAAAGCGCAGCACGTCGGAGTGCGTGTGGTGACCGTTGCGGGCCAGCAGAAACAGCAACAGCGTGTGTGGCACAGATGGCTGACGCGCCGAGTAGCACACGTCCAGGTGCCCGTCGGTGGGGTCCGCCTGAGGGCACACTCTGAACCCGCCTCCGTAGGTGGGGCCGTTCTGCACGGCAAAGACTACGTCCACGCCCTCGACGACCTCTCCGTCGAAGCTGGCCCTGAACGGCCAGGACGTCAGGTCGCGACCAAAGATGCGCATGCCCGAGGTGGCAAAGAGCCCGGCGCCCCTCTGATGGTCGTCCTGGCGCCTGCGCGCGGTGGTGTCCAGGGCAATGGCCGCGTCCAGGCCAAACGACAGCGTCTGACAGAAGTAGGTCCCGTTCACGCGTCCCAGCTCAACCGTGCGCTCGTAGCCGTGCAGAAGCTGCATGAACGCCTGCGTGGGACTGCCCCTGCGGACGCCCAGCGTGCGTGCGAAGTCGTTGCCCGAACCCACGGGAACGATCCCCAGGCGGGGCCGTTCGTTGGCTCCCAGCTGCATGAGTCCATTGACCACCTCGTGGATGACCCCATCGCCGCCGACGGCGACCACCGTGTCGTAGCCGCCTGCGTTGGCGGCAATGCCGGTGGCGTCTGTCGGGCCGCTGGTCAGCTCCATGTGGCTGCGGCGTATTGCCTCGGGGTGTCGCTGCAGCAGCTGCGCTACCACGCGTGCCGCATTGGCCCCGTCACCGCTGTGCGCCGCGGGGTTTGCCACCACAAGCGTGTTGCCTAGCTGCAAAGACATGTGCGCTTCCTTATGCCCAGCCTTCGTTGCGGACGAGCAGCGCAGGGGCTGGTTCTTCTTGCGTGCACCTATGAATACCAGCCGCATCCTTGCGCCTCGCCCGCATGAATCAAGTGTTAAAGCAATTATAGTTTTGAAGGAGAACGGACCGCTCGCGAACGTCTGAAAGGGACCGCACATGATTCGACTTGCCCTGACCGATTTGGACGAGACGCTGATTCCCTATGGCCAGGGGAGGGCGTCCGACCGCTCCATTGCGGCCATCCGGCGCGTGAATGCCATTCCCGGCCTGGTGGCAGGGCCCATCTCGGGCAGGACCATCGGCATGATGTCGTGGATGTTCGAGCAGAGCGCGGCCGACTGCTTCAGCACGGGCATCTTTGTGAATGGGCAGGTCGTGCGCCTGCGCGGGGAGGTCATCCTGCGCCAGGCACCCAGCAGGGAGACGTTGGATGCCCTGGCTGACTACCTGCGCGAGGCCGAGGGGGAGGGCGTGGCCCTGACCCTGTACGATGACGAGGTCGAGGGGCGCGAGATCTGCGTGGGCACCACGGTGGAGCAGATGGCCCGTCACCCGAAGGCGTTCCATGCGTTTCATCTGGCCAGCGAGCACGTGCCTGACGGCCTGTTCGTAAAGACGAACATCCACTGCGACCGTCCGCGCCAGCACGTGGAGTTGCTGCGCGATGACCTGGCTCGGCGCTTTCCCCAGCTGAGCTTCGTGTTTCCCAATCCCACGTCCTCAACCATAGACATAACGCCCGCCGGCGTTACAAAGATGACCGGCTTGGAATGCCTGATGGAGCGCATGGGCGTCAGTCTGGACGAGGTCTGCGTGTTTGGCGACTCCGAGAACGACCTGGCGGTCATTGAGGGCGTGCCAAACTCCGTGGCGGTGGCGAACGCCACGCCGCAGGTGGCTGCTGCGGCTCGCTGGCACATTGGGCCTGCTGACCAGGACTCGGTTGCGCAGGCGTTCGAGCAAATCGCGGATGCGGCACCCGCGGGTGGGCTGCCGGCGTTTATGCGGTAACCTGCGGCCGTACTCCAGATACGAATATTCTATCGATAGAAGCACATATATGTATTTAACATATAGGTCGGGTGACTCTAACCTCTGGTGATGTCAAAGGCAAGCGTGTCATGAAGGCGTGGCGCGCCGTCCATCCAAGGAGGTAGCAACAATGAACCCAGAACACTTGCTGATAGCCGTACTGTTTGCCCTTTTGCTGATTTACGGGCCGAACAACCTGCCAAAGCTGGGCAGCGCTCTTGGCAAGACCGTGAAGAACGTCCGAGAGGGGATGGACGGAGCGGAAGGCGGCCAGGCGCAGACGACGAGCGTTGCCGAGACGGCAGCCAGTGCACCCAAGGTGCAGGCCGCCAGCGAGGTTACTGCCAACGTGACTGACTCTGCAGACCCGGCTGACAAGTAGGCACCGGCTGACGAGGAGGTGCTGGCTGACGAAATCGTCATGCGCGTTTGAACTCGGAAGTCGACATGCAGGCGCCGTTTGTGATACAGTAACTGAGCTGTACATGCGGCTGTAGTTCAATTGGTAGAGCAGTAGCCTTCCAAGCTACTTGTTGCGGGTTCGAGTCCCGTCGGCCGCTCCATGCATTTGCGCAGGTCGGAAGGCATGAAAGCCTTTCGGCCTGTTTTGTTTGACGCAAGCAAACAGCAGGAGAGAAGTGCGCACAAATTTGTGAAAGTGCGCGTAAATCGGTGGGGATGCCTCTAGACGAAGGGGGCTCTGCGCACGCGATTGCGATTTTCGGAGCTATTTGCACACACGATTACAGATTGCGTGCGCAAGGGAAAAGCGCCCCGCCGTAATGCTGCGAAGGCGCAGCGAAGTGCAGCACCCACGAAGCGCGGGGCAGCCAAGACGTGCAGCATCCACGAAGCGTTGCTTCCACGAAACACAGCATCCACGAAGCGAGGCAACAAAAAGGCCGAGACAAAGTCCCGGCTCTGAAAATCTGGTCGGGGCGACTGGATTCGAACCAGCGACATCGTGCACCCAAAGCACGCGCGCTACCAGACTGCGCCACGCCCCGGGAAGAACCACGAACGTAACCACACGAAGAACTTCAGGATTA
>JAQXQO010000028.1 GCA_029101205.1 Coriobacteriales bacterium
CGTGGCTGGCCACCTGGTGCGGGTCGCGCCCGTCGTGGTCGTTCAGCAGCGCCACCGTGACGAGGCCGGCCTCTTGCGCGCTTTGCAGCGCGAAGGGCGCATCCTCGAACACCAGCGTGGACTCGCGAGGCGTGCCCACAAGCTGCAGCGCCGCCACGTACGCGTCGGGCGTGTCCTTGCCGTGCGCCATGCTCTCGGGCGGCACCATGCCGCTGAAGTAGCCGTCGAGCCCGTTGGCCTTCAGACCAACGCGCACCAGGTCAGGTATGGTGGAACTGCACAGAATCATGCGAACGCCCGCCTGGCGCAGCTGCTCCAGGAACTCTTGCGCATGCGGGAAGGCCTTCACGCTGGTGCGATACTCGTGCTCGATACGTCGAACGAGCTCCTGGTAGAGCTCTTGCCCACTGGCACCAACGTGCAGGCGCTCGTGCCACCAGTCGCACATGGGGCACATGTTGATGTGCTCGGACTCGTGGAACGCCCACTCAGGGTCGGCGACGCCCAGGTCGGCAAGGTAGCGCACGGTCACGTCGTGCCACATGGGCATGGAGTCCAAAAGCGTGCCATCGCAGTCAAATATCGCACCGGTGATTTCCATGCATGCTCCTTGCCTTGGTACCGTTCCGACGACCTGCCAGCAAAACGCCAGCGGAGCCATGAGGCTCGCTGCTCCATCCGAATGGCCGAGCCGCGCGGTCCGCACGGACCGCACTGCCGACATATGCCATTACATTGCAGCCGTTCCATGGTAAACCCAAGGGCAACCGCCTTCACGCGCTAGCCGTCTTGCCAAATTGGGTAAAGTTAAGTGCGTGGCCGCAGGGCCACGTTTTGTGAACAAGGATTTTCTCGGAGGCAAGCAAATGGCGCGTTATGACTACAAGTGCCCGTCGTGCGGGACCCAATTCGAGGTAGAGCACCCCATGTCGGCTCACCCCAGAGTCACCTGCCCGAAGTGCGGCAGCGAGGCCGAGCGGATGTTTGCCCCGTCGGGCATCGTCTTCAAGGGCTCGGGCTTCTACAACACCGACATGAAGGGCAAGAAGTAACATCCGCCAGATGCACTCTGGCAGATTGCTAGCCCAAAACGGCTGCTCACGGCAGCCAACCCAGGCAAGTAGCCCAAGCGGGTCAGGGGCGACCATCCCAAGGATGGCCGCCCCTGATTTCGTATGCGGACGCCACGTTCGAGCGCCCGCCTTTGGAGTGTCCGCAGGGTGCCCGCCTCTGGGGTGCCCGCCTTCAGCGAGAGGCCCAGCCCGGGGTGCCGGATTGGAGCGTTTGCCCACAATGAGAGGCACAGTTTGGTACGTTTTCGCGAAGAAAAACGACCCAAACTGTGCCTCTCAGCGTAATGGTCACCGCAATCACCGTAAACGCTAACGGTCGCCGCAAAGGCCTACGTAACGGCTACGGCTACTTCCGCGCGAAGCGCGCGCAGAAGTGCAGGTCGGCACCCACGCTGCCGGGACGCACGCGCAGGAAGCCATCCGGCGTCTGCCAGTCGGCCACCATGCGCGCGGCCTCGTCGTCGATGCGCGCGATGCCCGGGGCGTCCGCCAGCGGAGCCAGCTCGAAGTCGGCACCGGCGTCGGACTCCAGGAACTTCCGGACCACGTCCTCGTCCTCGGACCTCATGAACGAGCAGGTGGCGTACACCAGCGTGCCGCCCGCGACCACGCGTGCCGATGCGACCTGAAGCAGGCTCAGCTGCAGGCTAGGCAGCGCACCCCCCGCAGCCACGGCCTTCTTTTGCAACGACCAGGCAATCTCGGGATGGCGCCTGATGGTGCCCACGCCGCTACACGGCGCATCCACCAGGACCACGTCGAACGGCTGCGCCACCTCGTCGGGCAGGCCGTCGTCCTCGCCCAGAGTGGTGCCGTCCAGGCACACGCACGAGCACTGGCCCTTCCAACCCGCGCGCTCGATGCGCTGTCGCGCGACGTCGCACTTGAACTGCTCGGAGTCCACGCCCACCAGGCTGGCCTCTCCGCCCATGCGCAGCGCGGCGTCCAGCATCAGGATGGACTTCGTGGCACGTCCCTGGCCTACCTCCAGCGCACGCTGGCCCGGCTGCGGCGTCGCGATCCTGGCCACCAGCTGGGCCGAGAGGTCCACGGGCATGGCTCGCACGTCCTCCAGAAGCTCGGTCTGGTACAGGTGCGCGGCGTTGCTGAGCCGCCACGAGCCCACGAGCCCCGTGGGCTCTGGCTGGTAGCAGCGGCCCTTCAGCTGGCGAAGCACCTCATCGTCCGTGCACAGCCTGACGTTCGAGGCCAAGAAGGGCTTTGCCGGCTGGCGCAGCTCCAGCGCCCAGTCGCAGGCGGACGCCACGCCCAGCACCGTGCGGGTCTCTCGTGCCATCCACGTGGGTACGCCGCCCACCAGGGCCAGGTCGGCGCTGGAGATCCTCTGCGCCCGCGGGTCCTCCGCCGTCATGCGCACGCGCACCAGGGCGGCCTTCATGGCGGGCACGTCCTGCTCGGCCACGCGCCGCAGCACGGCGTTGGCCAGGCCGGCCGCGCGCGGGCTCACCGTGCGCACCAGCATGACTCCCTGGCTGACGGCCACGGCGGGCGTGCAGTCCAGGTACAGCATCTCGTAGGCCGAGAGCCTCAGCGCGTCGCGCACCTTTGGCTCCAGCTTGCGCGAGCCGCGCAGGTGCCCGGACACGGCTTCGTCCAGCGTGCCCTGCGTGGCGACGACGCCCAGCACCAGTCTGGTCACAAACGAGCGGTCGCGCGCCGACAGGCGCTCCATGCACTCGGCCGAGCGCAAGAGGTCACGTGCATGCGCGGACCTGCGCCTTTGCTCGCCCAGAATGTCGAGCGCGGCACGACGTGCGGCGGACAGCTTTGCGGCCATGCTACACCCTCCCCCAGTGCAGGGGCTCCCCGGGCTTCGCATGGAGCCCGGCAGCCCAGGCGGACGCATCCATCAGGCGCTTGCCGTCGGGCTTCACGCGCAGAAGCTCGATGGCGCCCTCCGAGCAGCCCAGGTACACGTGGCCGTGGCTCACCAGCACGTCGCCCTCCGGCAGGCCCTTCTGCTGGGGGGCCATCACGGCCAGGACGGCGCGCATGCCCCTCTGGGCTACCTGCAGCCTGGCGGGCGCCTCGTCGGTGGAAGCCTGCACGCGCAGCTTGTTGGCCTGCGCGGTGTCGGCGGGGTCCAGCTTCATCTCGTCCTTCGTGACCTTCTGCGCGTAGGTAACCAGCGACTGGTCCTGCGTCGTCCACTGCGCGCGCCCGTTGGCGATGTCGTCCAGCGCGGCCACCAGCTCGCGGCCGCCCAGCCGTGCCAGCTCGGCCATGACCTGCGTGCAGGGCTTGTCGCCCACCTCGACGGAGGCCTGGCGGCAGTAGTCGCCCGCGTCCAGGTCGTGCGCCATGCGCATGATGGACACGCCCGCGCGCTCGTCTCCCGCCAGGATGGCGCGCTGTATGGGGGCGGCGCCCCTCCAGCGCGGCAGCAGCGAGCCGTGCACGTTCACGCTGCCCAGGGGCGCCATCTCCAACAGCGAGTCAGGCAGTATGGCACCATATGCGGCCACGCACACCACGTCGGGCTTGGCCTCGCGGATGCGCTGCACCTGCTCGTCGTGGATGCGCTTGGTCTCGTACACGGGCACGCCCAGCTCCAGCGCTGCGGCCTTCACCGGGGAGGGCTCCAGCCTCTTTCCGCGCCCACGCACCGCGTCGGGCCGCGTGACGGCCAGCACGACCTCATGCCGCTGCGCCAGCAGCTGCAGAGAAGGGACAGCGAACTCCGGCGTCCCCATGAAAACGACCCTCATGCCAGCCTCCTACTGCTGCGCGACGTCGCCCGGCTGCGCGCCGTTGGCGAGCGCCTCCTCGTAGTCGCGGATGGCACGCACACGAGCCATGGGCGACAGGTGGTCCAGCATGGTGACGCCGTGCAGGTGGTCGATCTCGTGCTGCAGGCACACGGCCAGCAGGTTGTCGCGGGCCTCGTAGCGCATGAGGTCGCCGTCCAGGTTCTGAGCCTCGACCACCACGTGGGACGGGCGCGCCACCTCCACGGTGATACCCGGGAACGAAAGGCAGCCCTCGCCCGTCTGGCGCTCCTCGCCGTCGGCGGTTATTACCTTGGGGTTTATGAGGACGTAGGGGTTCTTCTTGCCCCCGGCGTAGTCCACGTCGATGACCACCATCTGCACCAGCTGGCCTACCTGCGGGGCGGCCAGGCCGCATCCGTCGGCGGCGTACATGTCGCGCAGCATGCGCTTGGCCAGCTTGCGCACGCCGTCGTCGATCTGGTCGATGGGGGCGCACTCGGTCTTCAGGCGGTCGTCGGGACCCACCACGATGTCCTTCAGGTTTGCAGAGCTCATAGGTCTCCTTCTACATCATGTCGTAAGCGTCAATGTCCAACGCAATGTTCATACCCATCCGCTGCCCTATGGCGGCGGCGCATTCCGACAGCAGCGGCCCCAGGTCCGCCGTGGGCGGGGCCTTCACCAGCACATGCCTGCGCGTACGGTCCTTCACGCGCGCCTTCACGCAGTCGGCCGGGCCCAAGATCTCCCAGCCAGGACGTTCGCCCACGCGCTCGCGCAGCTGGTGCGCCATGGCATCGCAGGTGGAGCGCACCGATGCGGCGTTCTTTCCCCACACCACCACGTTGGCCAGGCGGCTGAACGGCGGGTAGTTGGCCTCCTGCCGCTCGGCCAGCTCGGCGTCCTCGAACAGCGCGCGGTCGTGCTGCGCCACCGCCTGGATGGCCGGGTGGTTGGCCCAGTACGTCTGCACGATGACCCGTCCGGGGGTATCTCCCCTGCCGGCGCGTCCGGCCACCTGCTCCAGGAGGTCGTACGTGCGCTCCGCCGCGCGAAAGTCGGGCAGCTTCAGGGTGGTGTCTGCGTTCACCACGCCTACGAGCGTAACCTCGGGGAAGTCCAGTCCCTTCGCTATCATCTGCGTCCCCACCAAAACCGCGCAGGCAGAGGTGTCAAAGCGCTCCAGCAGCCGCTGGTGGTCGCCCTTTCCCTTCGTGGTGTCGGCGTCCATGCGCACGATGTCCACGTCGTCGGGCAGAAGCGCGCGAAGCTCGTCCTCCACGCGCTGCGTGCCCACGCCGAACGCCGCCATGTATCGGCTTCCGCAGTTGGGGCAGCGGGTGGACGGGTCGGGGTAGGCGCGCTGCGGCCAGCTGCGCCCGCAGGTGTGACACTCCAGCGTGTGCGTGCGCTCGTGGTAGGTCAGCGCGGTCGAGCAGTGCGGGCACTCGGGCACGCACCCGCAGTCACGACACATCAGGAAGCTGGCAAAGCCGCGGCGGTTCAGCATGAGGACCGCCTTCTGCCGCTTCTGCGCCACCTCCTGCAGGGCCTCCGCCAAGGGTGCCGAGAAGATCGAGCGGTTCCCGCCATGGAACTGCTCCGCCATGTTGACCACCTGGATGTCAGGCAGGGCCGAGCCGCCGGGGCGCTCGGGCATGCTGACCCTGGTCCACGAGGCGCCGCGCCAGCTGCCGGCACGGCAGCGCTGCAGGCTCTCCAGCGAGGGCGTGGCGCTGCCCAGAACCAGCGCGCAGCCGCGCTCGCGCGCCATCTGCGCGGCCACCTCGCGCGCGTGGTAGCGCGGCGACTGGTCCTGCTTGTAGGAGCCCTCGTGCTCCTCGTCGATGATGATGAGGCCGGGGTCCGCCAGCGGCGCGAACAGCGCCGAGCGCGCGCCCACAACCACCCGGGCCTTTCCCTGGCGCACGAGGTCCCACTGGTCGAAGCGCTCCCCCACCGAAAGGCGCGAGTGCAGCACGGCCACGCGGTCTCCGAAGCGCGAGCGGAAGCGGCCCACGGTCTGCGCGGTCAGCGAGATCTCGGGCACCAGCACGATGGCGCCGCGTCCCTGGTCCAGGGCGTGCTCGATGGCATCCAGGTAGACCTCGGTCTTTCCCGAGCCCGTGACGCCGTCCACCAGCACCACGTCGCCCTTGCCGGCAGTGCGTGCCTGGTCTATGGCAGCCAGCGCGCGCACCTGGCCCTGGGTCAGGTGCTGCGGCCTGGGCGCCTGGGCGCTGGACAGCGTGGTCCCCTCGCTGCCGCGCACGCGCCGGCGCTGCGTCACTTCTACGACGCCGCGCTTCTGCAAAGCGGTCACCGCGGCCGAGACGCCGCCCATGGTGGCGCGCAGCTCGGCCATGCGCATGGGGCCCGCAGCCAGCGCAGCCATGAGCTCTCGCTGGCGCGTGGCGTTCTTTGCGGGGACGAAGTCCTGGGCCTTCTGGGTCAGCGACACCCAGCGGTCGTCCACGGCGCCCGCCCGGTCGCACACCAGCTCCCACGGCGCGCCCTCCGCGGCACGGTGCACCTTCACGTTCTGCCCGGGAGCCAAAAACAGCCTGATGGCGTCGCAGGCCGGGCACGCGTACTCGCGCGCCATCCACAAGGCCACGCGTGCGCCCACCCGGTCGAAGGCGCTGGGTGCCAGCACCTGCTCCACCGGCAGCAGCTTCGAGGCGGCCACGTCCTCCGATGGCTCGTCCTTCACCTGGGCCACGTAGCCCACCGCGCTGCGGTGGCTGAAGCGTACCAGCACGGTGCACCCCACCTGGCAGCTGTCCTCCAGCTGCTGCGGAATCAGGTAGTCGAAGCTGCCCTCGATGGCGCGCGTGGGTATGTCCAGGACGACGGAGGCAAATGGCACGGACGGATGCTCCTTTCACGGTGCCCGCAGGCTCGGGGCATCCACCCATGCTACCATCTGCGGACCGTACGAACCATGCGGTCTACGCCGCGCTCTCCTGGCGCCATCCCTTGCACACGTCCACCCAGCCCCGTGCCTGCGAGCAGCGCTCCAGCTGCGGCAGCGTCAGGCCGACCGCGCTGTTCGCGCTGCCCGCGGCGGGAAACACGCGGTCGAAACGCCGCAGCGAGACGTCCAGGTAGGTCCGCACGCCCGGGCGCACGTCGAAGGGGCACACGCCTCCCATGGGGTGTCCCACCTCCTGCGTCAGCTGGTCGGCCGGGACGAAGCGCGGCTTCGTGCCGAACTGCTTCTTGAACGCGGAGCTCCACAGCTTGGCGTCGCCGGCGCACACCACCAGCACGGCATGCCCGTCCACGTCGCAGGCCATGGTCTTCGCAATGAGGGCCGGCTCGCAGCCCAGGTCCTGCGCCGCCATCTCCACCGTGGCGCTGGACCGCTCGAACTCGACGACGTTATCCTCCACACCGTACTGGCGCAGGTACTCCTTCACGCTCTGGACCGACATGTGACTCTCCTTCGGGTTGTGGTGTTCCTCTCCACCATAAGAAAGGCGGCCGCCCACAGACAGCCGCCTTCTTCACATCGAAACACTTCGCAACCGCAATTCAACTAGTCCGATCGCACTGCTTCATCGTCTGCACTGAACCAAGGCAAGAAGTGCTACTTCGAGTTCTTCTTTGCCCGGCGCACGAGCAAGACAATCAGCACGACCACCAGCGCGATGACCCACCAGTAGATGGATAGAATCACCAGGAACTCCTGTACTCCCATACGTGCCTCCCCTTGTCCTTGTCCAAATGCTTCAGACCGCAAGAACTACCCTTCGAATCCCAGGCTTCATTTGGAAAACTCAATCTGCTTTCGCCCTGTGTTATCCCCGATTTTGCGGCGGCTGTCTGTAGCGCAGGGGGTGGCAAATGGGGTTGCAAATGAGATTTGCCCCGCTCACCACACGTTTCGGCTTCGCTTACACTGCCAGGTCATTCGGAATGCCGCAGCAGAAGCTTCGCCGAACTATGATGAACAGCATACTCTCTGAAAGCTTCCTGTTCACGACTGAATGGGGGTCCGGAGCTTTGACTACCCGCAGCCTCAATCTGGATAACAAGTTGCACCAACAGACTCAGCCGGCGAGTTGGTTAAGTCAGCGCCAACTTTGGACCTGGTTGATATCGCTGTCAGCCATCCCATTTGGCCTGAGTGACAGCTATACCATTCAAGGTCATCCAAACCTCTTTACGCAGGCCGCTGCGCTACTGTTGGCCACCTGCATTGTCATCGTACACGCTGGCTTTCCCATTCGAAATCAGCCGAATCACTATGCATCGCGTGCGTTCGAGACGCTATCCGTTGTGCTAGCAATATGCGTCTCACTGACGTTTGGGCTCTCTGCTACGGAGGACGCCCCCTTTGCTGTCTCCACCTGGCTACCAAGGGTGACATTACTCATTGCAGTGTGCGGAATCGCTTGCTTCAGTGGCACGTGCCCTCGAGATAAAGCAACACTTAATTGCATCGGCGGGTTTGTAGCCGGTTCCTTTTGGTCACTCATCCCCTTCATTGCGCAGTTCGATGCTTCCATTGCCGAAATACTTCAAACTGGGTACCTTTTGGCAGTCGCAATTGTCATTTATTCTTTTGATGATTCAGCGCCGGCCTTCTTTTGCATTTCGAAACAGTACTTGGTCTTCTTCCTGGCAGGACAAGCAGCGGCATCTGCGTGGTTTGCAATCCCGATGGGAAATCCTGAGTACGGCATGTTTCAACAGTTTCAAAGCTCGAATCTCCTCGCCGTGCTTCTATTTGCACTGGTCTATGCCTGTGCATGCATCCTATTGCTGGCATACGCAAAATCCGGAAAACAGTCGACTAGGGCATTCGGAATGACACCGCATGGCATTGCAGCCACCAGACAACGGTTAATGTCCCTCGAAGGAGCGTCGCTGCTAACCACAAGAGAACTTACCGTTCTGACCTATACAGCAGCAAGTTATTCAACGCATCAAATCTCACAGAGGCTTGAGGTTGCAGAATCAACTGTGTCGAGCTACCGCAGCAGGGCTTATCAAAAGTTGCATATTTCCGGCCGACAAGGCCTACAGACAGCACTGCAGATATCTTCCCCCAGCAAAGAGGACAATGAGAAACAAGCTGCTCAAACTCAGAGTAATTTGAATTCCGGAAAAGCAGTCATCCTGGCACTGGTTCTTGTGCTTCTTGTTCCAATACCCTCTGATAACATCTCAGCATTTGGGTCCAGCGATATTGACCCTTCTCGCCTTCTCGCACTCGCCATCAGCGTCTTGTTGCTATTCGTCGGTCTAGTTGTGCATCTGCATCATGTGAAACATCACATAGAAGAGCATTTTGACACCGTACGAAATGGCTCTCGTTTCGCAGCTATGTTGCTCGGGCTCGTGATGCCAGCGTGTATTTCGATATCCATCTACTACTCTTGGGTTCAGGATAGGAATTCTGGATTGGTAGCCCTCGTAGCCCTGCTTTCGTGGCCAGCTCTTTCAATTGCTGTAGCCACAGACAAGAAATCTGCGAAGGTGATTCGCACAGTTATCCCTAATGTTCTAGTCGAGCAGGTGTCGTATCTGACAGTAGACTTCCCGTACTTCTTTGTCTTGTGCGGCTGTTGGCTGCTGCTCTCCGTTCGAATAGGCGACTTCTGTTTCTTCGATCTCCCGATTGCTCTTCTTTACGTCGTAATTGCAGCTTCAGTGGCCTTGCTCCTGCAAATGCTTTCAGCATCATCGTCAAAGGCCTCCGAAGAACCATCCTCCATGGACGATTTCGAGAAGGCATTTCTCTATCTGCGGAGCATTGGGATGGGCGAACTCCAGGCACAGATTATTGCTAGGACTGCCAGAGGCGACAGGCTCTCAGCCATATGCGACGAATGTCAGACCACGAAGTCGACAGTGAAGTCATATAGGGCGAGAGCTTATAAAACTCTTCACGTGCACAGCATAGAGGAGCTTAGAGATTTGCTGGCGAGTAAAACCAGATAACGCAGCATTGTGTGAAGAAGAACCAGGGCATGCCGTCCGTTTAGAACCAGGGCATGCCGTCCGTTTGTAAACATGAAGAAGGGCACCCCGACTAGCGAGGTGCCCTTCTTGACAATTGTTTTGTGAGCAGGCTGGATGCGGCTACTTACGCCAGCTCGGCGACGGCGGCCTTCAGCTCGTCGACGCGGTTCGTATACTCCCAGGTGAAGTCCGGATCCTCGCGGCCGAAGTGACCGTAGGCAGCGGTCTTCTGGAAGATGGGGCGACGGAGCTTCAGGTCGCGGATGATGGCGCCGGGGCGCAGGTCAAAGACCTTCTCGACGGCCTTCGTGATGACCTCGTCGTCGTAGGCGCCGGTACCGAAGGTGTCGACCATGATAGACAGGGGGTGCGAGATGCCGATGGCGTAGGCCAGCTCGATCTCGCACTTGTGCGCCAGGCCGGCGGCAACGATGTTCTTGGCGACCCAACGGGCGGCGTAGGCGCCGGAGCGGTCGACCTTGGTGCAGTCCTTGCCGCTGAACGCGCCGCCGCCGTGACGGCCCATGCCGCCGTAGGTGTCGACGATAATCTTACGGCCGGTCAGGCCGGTGTCGCCCATGGGGCCACCCACGACGAAGCGGCCGGTGGGGTTCACGTAGATGTCGGCGTTCTTCCAGGCGATGCCAGCAGCATCGAGCACGGGGGCGATGACCTGCGAAATCATGTCCTCGCGGATCTGGCCCAGCTCGACGTCGGCGGCGTGCTGCGTGGAGACCACGATGGCCGTGACCTCGACGGGCTTGTCGTCCTCGTAGCGCACGGTGACCTGGGTCTTGCCATCGGGGCGCAGGTAGGACAGGGTGCCCTCCTTGCGGACCTTGGCCAGGCGCTCGGCCATGCGCTGTGCCAGGTAGATGGGCATGGGCATCAGGACGTCGGTCTCGTCGGAGGCGTAGCCG
>JAQXQO010000029.1 GCA_029101205.1 Coriobacteriales bacterium
CCCGTGTGCGACGAGTTCATCCAGTCCTTCGTGCCGGGGCGCTCGTCCATGGTCTCGGACGTGGTGCTGGACTTCTGCGGCGCCTGCTGCGGTCTGCTGGTCCTGCTGGGCATTCGGCGACTGGTGCGTTGCGCTAGATAAATGTTTCGCGCAAATGAAGGCTGTTACAAAACCAAGAACAACGCGAAACATCGGTTACAAACTGCGATTTCCCGCCTAAAGTATCTTTCAACGAAACGTCGACGGCGCCCTTTGGCTGCCGACGCGCAAGGGTAGCAAGGATACGAGAGGGGATTCTATAATGGCTATCAACACGTCTCGTCGTGGCTTTATAAAGATGGCGGGTGCTGCCACCCTGGCTGCCGGCGGTGCCTCCGTCCTGGCAGGCTGCGGCAACGGCAACTCCAGCTCGGACAGCAGCACCATAAAGATTGGCGTCCTTGGCCCCTACTCGGGCGACGTAGCCCAGTACGGCCTGGCCGTCCGCAACGGCATCGACCTGTACTTCGAGCAGAACCCCCAGATCGCCGGCAAGAACGTCGAGCTGGACGAGGAGGACGAGAAGGGCGACGCCACCGAGGCAGTGAACGCCTACAACAAGATGGTCGAGGGCGGCGCCGTCGCAGTCCTGGGCGACGTCACCTCCACGCCTTCTATCGCCGTGGCTCAGCAGTCGGTGAACGACAACATACCGCTGATCTCCGCCTCCGCCACCGCCGCCGACTTCGTCTCGTACGGCAAGAACGCCTTCCGCGCCTGCATCACCGACCCCTACCAGGGCAAGCTGATGGCAGACTTCGCGGCCTCCGAGGGCTACAAGACCGTGGGCACCATCTACAACTCCGGCGGCGACTACGAGAAGGGCGTGAACGACGCCTTCGTCGAGGAGGCCCAGTCAAAGGGCATCAACGTCACCACGCAGCAGGGCTACGCTGCCGGCGACGTCGACTTCAAGAGCCAGCTCACCACCATCATCGGCACGAACCCAGACGTCATCTTTAGCCCGAACTACTACCAGGACGACGGCAAGATCGTGACCCAGGCTCGCCAGCTGGGCTACAAAGGTGTCTTCATGGGCGCCGACGGCTGGTCCAACATCGTGGGCGGCTCCGAGGAGTATGCCAGCGCTGCCGACCTGGAGGGCTGCTTCTATGACTGCTCCTTCGTCGCCGAGAACCCCGACGAGAAGGTCCAGCAGTTCATCAAGGACTACCAGGCAAAGTACAACGAGGCCCCCTCTAACTTCTGCGCCCTGGGCTACGATGCCGCCATGGTCATGGCCAAGGCCATCGAGACCGTCGAGAACGACGGCAAGGCCAAGTACGGTACCGACGACTACAAGCAGGCCATCATCGACGCCATCGCGTCTGGCTCCGTCGACGGCGTCACCGGCACCATCAAGTACGACGGCACTGGCGATCCCGTGAAGCCCACGCTGGTCATCACCTTCAAGGACGGCAAGCAGTCCGTCTACAAGACCGTCGAGGCCGACGCCTAGCACTTCTTGCACTGAAGCACCTTGCGCTGCCAAGCGCGGGGACCCGGGTGAAACCCCTTGGGTCCCCGCGCTTTTTTCCCGGTAAACGGCCTGTTTCAATTGGGCGTCTACCTGGTGCGAAACGCGGGCATAGATCCTGCGGACGCTAGACTATACATAGTTTGTTTAACCACCGCGAACAGAAGGGAGTGATTGCCGTGACGCTCATAACGCAGATTCTGAACGGTCTGCAGCTTGGCAGCGTGTACGCGCTGGTGGCATTGGGCTACACGATGGTGTATGGCATCATCTTGCTGCTGAACTTCGCTCATGGCGACATCATCATGGTGGGTGCGTACGTGTCGTGGATTATCATGGCGCAGCTGGGGTTGAGTCCCGTCCTGGCCGTGTTCATGTCCATCCTGGCATGCACCCTGCTTGGCGTGCTCATAGACAAGGTGGCGTACGCGCCCCTGCGCAACGCCCCGCGACTTTCCATCCTGATTACGGCCATTGGCGTGTCGTACTTCCTCGAGAACGGCGCCCAGCTGGTGTTTGGCGCCGACGCGAAGGTGGTACCCGCCTACACCGACATCAACACCATCGAGGTGGGTGGTCTCAGCCTGTCCTTCACGGCCATCCTGACCATCATCGTGACCGCCATCTCGACCATCGTGCTGACCATCCTGGTCCAAAAGACAAAGCTGGGCAAGGCCATGCGCGCCGTCTCCGAGGACATGGGCGCCGCCCGCCTGATGGGCATCAACGTGAACAATACCATCTCGTTCACGTTTGCCGTGGGCTCGGCCCTGGCCGGCATCGGTGCCGTCCTGTACTCGATGGCGTACTCACAGGCCACGCCCACCATGGGCATGATGCTGGGCACGAAGGCCTTCGTCGCCGCCGTTCTGGGTGGCATCGGCTCCATCCCCGGCGCCGTCATCGGCGGCCTCCTGGTGGGCTTTGCCGAGGTCTTCGTGTCGGCGATTGGCCTTTCCACGTGGAAGGACGCCGTCGTGTTCCTGCTGCTGATAATCGTGCTCATCGTGAAGCCCACGGGCATCCTGGGCCGCACGATGAACGAGAAGGTCTAGGGAGGTGCGCTCAATGGACGAGGAGAACAACACCCAGGAGAAGCGTCCCTACATCACGACGAACTCCCCCGAGGAGACCGCTAAGGGCGAGGCTCCGGAGCACCAGAAGGCCAAGCCCGGCCGTAAGACGCTTTCCATGCCAAAGCGCTACATCATAAACACCCTGCTGACGGTTGTCGTGCTGACGCTGGGCGAGGCCATGATAGATGGCGGCTTCATCACGCGCTACGGCGCCACCGTGCTGGAGCAGGTGGGCGTCAACATCATCATGGCGGCCTCGCTGAACATAGCCACCGGCTACCTGGGGCAGCTGCCCCTAGGCCACGCGGGTTTCATGTCCATAGGCGGCTACTCGTGCGCCATCCTGTTCATGAACCTGATGCCGGCCTTTGGACTGAACGCGCGCGCCGTCGCCACGGGCTCTCCAATGGCCATCCTGCTGCTGGTGATTTGCCTTCTGTTCGGCGGCGTCATGGCGGCCATCGCCGGCATCATCATCGGCATCCCCGCGCTGCGCCTGAAGGGCGACTACCTGGCCATCATCACGCTGGGCTTCGCCGAGATCATCCGCGTGGTCATGCTGAACATCGACAGCGTCGTGGGCTTCGAGCTCACGGGCGGCGCGAAGGGCCTTACGGGCATCCCCAGCTACACGAACTTCCTGGACACCTTCGTCGTCGTGGCCATTGTGCTCTTCTTGATTCACACCATGATGAAGTCGCGCCACGGCCGCGCTATCCTGGCCATCCGCGACAACGAGATCGCTGCTGAGGCCTCTGGCGTCAACACCACCTACTACAAGACCCTGGCCTTTGTGGTCTCCGCGTTCTTCGCCGGCATCGCCGGCGGCCTGTACGCCGGCTGCGTCGGCGTCATGATGCCCGCCAAGTTCGGCTTCATGAAGTCCATCGAGATCCTGGTCATGGTGGTCCTGGGCGGCATGGGCTCCATGCTGGGCTCCGTGCTCTCCGCCACCGTGCTGACCATCCTGCCCGAGGCGCTGCGAGCCTTCGCGGACTACCGCATGATCGTGTACTCGGTCGTGCTGATCCTGGTCATGATCTTCCGTCCTCAGGGCCTTCTGGGCACCTACGACTTCAGTATGAGCCGCGTGATCGAGCGCATCATGAACAAGGACTTCCCGTGGAAGAAGAAGAGCGCAAAGGAGGTCGAGGCTGATGCCTAGCGCAAAGAAGCGCGGCGTGCTGGTGCAGATGGAGACGCCCAACCTGATTCCCGAGCGCGACCTGGGCGAGATGCCGGTGCTGCAGGCTGAGCACCTGGGCATAGACTTCGGCGGCCTGACCGCCGTGGACGACTTCAACATCGCCATGGGCCGCACCGAGATTTCGGGCCTCATTGGCCCCAACGGTGCCGGAAAGACCACCATCTTCAACCTGCTGACGAACGTGTACAAGCCCACGCGCGGTACCATCCTTCTGGATGGCTACGACACCGCGGGCAAGAGCGTCGTCCAGGTGAACAAGATGGGCATCGCCCGCACCTTCCAGAACATCCGCCTGTTCAACCAGATGTCGGTCATCGAGAACGTGCTGGTGGGTTACGGCAACTCCATGAGCACACACCTGCCCACCGACCTGTTCCGCCTGCCCAAGCACTGGAAGCAGGAGGCGGAGTTCCGTGACTACGCCATGGATCTGCTGGGCATCTTCAACATGCAGCACCTGGCCAACGAGCAGGCTGGCAACCTCCCGTACGGCGCGCAGCGCCGCCTGGAGATTCTGCGCGCCTTGGCCACGCATCCTAAGGTGCTGCTTGTGGACGAGCCCGCCGCAGGCATGAACCCGACGGAAACGCACGAGCTGATGGAGACGATCCGTACCATCCGCGACACATTCGGCGTGACCATCCTGCTCATCGAGCACGACATGAAGCTG
>JAQXQO010000030.1 GCA_029101205.1 Coriobacteriales bacterium
ATGAGGGGAGATATCTCAGATGAAGAAGATCAGCAAGGTTTTGACGGGGGGAGTTGCGGCGCTGGCCACGTGCGCGCTGGCGTTCTCCCTGGCGGCGTGCGGCGGCTCGTCCAGCTCCACGAGCTCCAGCAGCTCGTCCTCCAGCTCTGACAACTCGTCCAGCGAGGCATCCCTGAACCTCGTGAACGACGGCAAGCTGACCGTTGCCGCCGAGCTGGGTTTCGCGCCGTTCGAGTACATCGACACGAACACCAACCAGCCCACCGGCTTCGACGTCGACATGGCCACCGCTCTGGCGCAGAAGATGGGTCTCGAGGTCAATTACCTGCCGAACCAGAAGTTCGACACCCTGGTGCCCACCATCAAGGAGGGCGGCAAGGCCGACGTGGCCATCGCCGGCATCACCATCACCGACGAGCGCGAGGAGGAGGTGGACTTCTCGGACCCCTACCTGGACTCCAACCAGGCCCTGGTCGTGAAGTCCTCCAGCAGCGACGATGACACCACGCTGAACGACTCCTCGAAGAAGGTGGCCTGCCAGGCTGGCACCACCGGCGAGGAGTGGATCAAGGAGAACCTGCCCAACGCCCAGCTGGTGGCCCTGGACGACGTCACCGCTGCCATGACCGGTGTCGAGACCGGCCTGTACGACGGCTTCGTCATCGACCTGCCCGTGGCTGACAACCAGCTGAAGGAGTCCTTCACCGACCTCAAGGTCGCGAAGGAGATCCCGACCGGCGAGCAGTACGGCATCGTCGTTTCCAAGGACAACCCCGCCCTCAAGGAGGCCATCAACAAGGCACTCCAGGAGATGAAGGACGACGGCACCATGGACCAGATCGAGACGAAGTGGTTCGGTACCACCCTGTAACGGGTTCTGACGTGCCGTCCGCCTCCGAGGTGGGCGGCACGAGGCTTTTTGGTGGGCGGGATTCCATCCGTGGGGTTCCGCCCTTGGCAATTCAGTAGGGAGTCCATATGAGCATTGGCATGAATGAGGGCAAGGCGCGGCCGATTCGCCTCCTGGTGACCCTCGCGGCGGCTCTGGTCCTGGCATTGGGGGTGGTCTTCGCAGCCCCAGCCACCACGGCGCAGGCCATGACCACAAACAAGGCGACGGCCCGACCGAACGAGGACGGCGGCGACTCGGTCATCGGCGGCATTCAGACGCGCCTGACCTGGGAGGGCACAGTGGATGACGGCGAGGAGGTCTCGTCCATCACGCTGCAGCTGCCCGAGGGCTCCTCGTTTGACGGGTCCACGACCCGTGTGACCGTGCTCGACGGGCTCAACCGTATCAGCGTTGACAGCAACGTCACCACGAACGGCGACTCCATCACCATCGACTTCGCAAGCCCGCTGAGCTCCGGCTCGCTCCTGCGCCTGGAGATCACGAACATGTCGTTCCCCAGCGCGGGCGGTGACTACCAGGTCACCGGCACCTACACGAGCGACGGGGGAACGCAGCAGCTGGCCGCGTCTCCCTCCATCACGGTCATCGCCAACACCCCGCTGCAGGCGGCGGTGAACTGGCTGGACGAGCAGGCCTGGGTTCAGGCCTGGAACTCCAATGCGTTCCTGGGCATGTTCTTCAAGCCCCAGCTGCTGCTGACGTCGTTCGCCTCGCTGTTCCCGGGCTGGGTGCTGTGCCTGGTCATCGTCATCGTGGCGTATCCCTTCGCCATCCTGCTGGGCATGCTCTTCTCGCTGATGAAGATCTCGAAGCACAAGGTGCTGCGCGCCATCGCCATCGTCTACATCAACATTTTGCGCGGCACGCCTCTGTTCCTGCAGATCTACATCATGTTCTTCGGCCTGCCCATGGTGGGCATCAACATCGACAACAACGTGCTGGGCGTCATCGTGATGGCCGTGAACTCGTCCGCCTACCTGGCCGAGATCTTCCGCGCCGGCATCGAGTCCATCCCGGTGGGCCAGTACGAGGCCGCGTCCTCGCTGGGCATGACCCGCATGCAGACCATGACGTGGGTCATCATCCCGCAGACCGTGCGTCGCGTGATCCCCACCGTGACCAGCGACTTCATCACGTCCTACAAGGACACCTCGCTTCTGTCCTCCGTGGGCGTCATGGAGCTGATGATGTACTCGAAGAACCTGACCACCGTGACGGGCAACATCACCCCGTACGTGACGGCCGCCATCTTCTACCTCATCGTGACGCTGCCTCTGATCAAGGTCGTCGGCATAGTCGAGAAGAACCTGGCGCGCTCCGAGCGTGGCGGCGGTCCTCGCCCGAAGGCCAAGGGCGCAAAGTCTGCCAAGCCAGCAGCCGACGCCCAGAAAGGCGCCGAGCCCACGGCACAGATGGCCAGCGGACTGGAGTCCGCGGACGACCAGGGCAGCGTGCTCATGGCACTTCTGGCACCGTTTCGCGCAGGCAGCACGTCCATGGGAGGTATGAGCCATGCCGAATAAGCACACGCACAACGTAGCCGAGGTACAGGTCCCGCCCGCGCTGGACCCCCAGACGGCGGCCCGCGAGGCCTACGAGCGTGACAAGCCCCTGACCAGGCACCACTTCGAGCCCAACGAGCACCCCGCGGTGCGCATCGAGCATCTGAACAAGTCGTTCGACGGCGTGACGCAGGTCCTGCGCGACGTGAACCTGACCGTGTGGAACGGCGAGGTCGTGGTCGTGCTGGGCCCCTCCGGCTCGGGCAAGTCCACCATGCTGCGCTGCATCAACCTTCTGGAGACCCCCACGGCCGGCCACATCCTGATCGAGGACCACGAGATCACGGGGTCCGGAAAGACCGACGTGAACAAGCTGCGCCGCAACCTGGGCATGGTGTTCCAGCAGTTCAACCTCTTCCCGCACCTCACCGCCAAGCAGAATGTGATGATCGGCCAGACCAAGGTCCTCAAGCGCTCCAAGGAG
>JAQXQO010000031.1 GCA_029101205.1 Coriobacteriales bacterium
TTTGTCACCAACACCCGTCGTCTGGCAAAGGGCATCCAGGAGGGTGCCGCTAACGCCATCCTGATCAAGGTGAACCAGATTGGCTCGCTGACCGAGACCCTGGACGCCATCGAGATGGCCAAGCGCGCCCGCTACACCGCCGTCGTTTCCCACCGCTCGGGCGAGACCGAGGACACCACCATCGCCGACCTGGCCGTTGCCACCAACGCTGGCCAGATCAAGACCGGCGCGCCTTGCCGTACCGACCGCGTGGCGAAGTACAACCAGCTCCTGAGGATCGAGGACCAGCTGGGCGACGCCGCCGTCTACGCCGGTGCGAACGCCTTCTACAACCTGCACTAGGCTGATGCGCAGGGCCGCTTTGGATCGTTCTTTGCCACGCTGGTGCACCGATCCGGGCGGCCCTTGTGCCGCTAGCAGCTCAAAGCAGCGCTAGCGGTCAAGCAGAGCCGCGCCAGCGGTCTAACAGAGCCGCGCCAGCGGTCAAGCAAAGCCGCGACTGAAGGTGTGAGAAGCATCGCTAGCAGTACGCGTAAAGCCGCACCCCCGACTTCTGCAGCAGATTCTGCAGAAGTCGGAACTGCGAGTACCCACACCTGCCACGTTTGCAGGGTCCCGGTTTGCCCTTCTTGCAAAAGCCCAGGTAAACGACCTATCATCTTGAAAGTACAGATATCTGAATGCAAAGGTCGGACCCGTGGGCGCACACACCTCGGACCCTTGCAGAGACTTCTGCAGAAGTCGGACCCGTGGGCGCTCATACCTCCGGGTTTTGCAGGGGTTTCTGCAGAAGTCGGACCTGCGTGTACCCACACCTGCCACCTTTGCAGGCGCCCGTCTTGCCCCTCTCGCAAAAGGCCTGGTAGAAGACCCGGACCTCCGGGCGCGAGGGTTCCTGAATGCAAAGGTCGGACCTGTGGGTACCCGCACCTCGGACCCCTGCAGGGACTTCTGCAGAAGTCGGACCCGTGGGCGCCCACACCTGGCTTTCCTGCAGGGATTTCTGCAGAAGTCGGACCCGTGGGTACTCGCACCTCGGACCCCTGCAGGGCTTTCTGCAAAGGTTGGACCCGTGGGCGCCCACACCTGGCGTTCCTGCAGGGACGTATGCAAAGGTCGGACCAGTGGGTACCCGCACCTCGGACCCTTGCAGGGAGTTCAGCAGGAGTAGGAGGTGTGAGCGCCCGAACCTTACCAATCCGTTGGGGAGGTCCGGCTGATATTCCATTTGCGGCGGTCGCAAATCAATGGGTCTGGCAGACGATGCTGCCAGACCCATTTGTCTTCTCTTTGTCGATGCGGACTCGGCGTATTTATTAGAGCGAATCGTTGCGTGATCCGATATGCCCAGCTAGCGTTACGCCGATTCGTGAGTGCGCTGCCAGACCCAGACGAACCGGTGCGCGGCAGAACGGCGCAATGCTAGGCGGCACCGGTATGTCGCGGCTAGGCCGGGCTTGCCCGTCGCAGCGCAGAACCGTTGGACTGCCATGCCGCGTCGGTGCACCGAGCCGCTGCGCCTAGCCAGCGTGCTGCCAGGATTGAAGTGAACCCTGCTACGCCGCGCGGGTATGCCACAGCGCCGTTTCGGCTTGTGCTACTGCAGCGGCAGCAGCGGAATCAGCAGGCTCAGCATGCCCTGCGACTCGGTCGGGAAGGTGAAGACCATCTGCGAGAGGGCCAGGCCCGTCAGCTTCTGGTTTATGACCAGCGTCGCGAGGTCGGCCCACACGCCGGCGTCCTCGCCGTAGAATGCGGCGCCGGCCAGAAGGCCCGTCTCCTTCGAAAAGACGAAAGTGAACTCCGCATCCGCCTCGTTCTTTGCCTCGAACAGCAGACGCTTGCCGTACTCGACGGTCTCGGTGCGCCAGAGCTCGGGGTGCCTCTGCGCCTCGTCCAGCGACACGCCCACCTGCGAGATACGCGGCAGCGTGAACACTAGGTTCGGGATGACGGGATACTGGATGGGTGCGGTGCTGAGGCCCAGGATCTGGGTGGCGATGTAGTTCGACTCGAAGGTGGCGGTCGGCGTCAGCTTGGGGATGCGCTTCAAGACGCAGTCGCCCGAGGCATAGACGTTCGGCACGGTGGTCCTCATGTGGTCATCGACCTCGATGCCGCGCTCTGAGAACTTGATGCCCAGCTGCTCCAGGCCCAACCCGTCGACGTTGGGCTGTCGTCCGGTGGCGCCCAGCACGTAGTCCGTCACCAGGCTGGTGCCGTCAGCGAACAAGACCTCGACAGAGTCGCCGGACTTCCTGACCTCGGCAACGTTGTGGTTCATCAGGAACGTGACGCCCTGGGACTCCATCTTTGCGATGACGCGGCTGACGTACTTCTGCGGGTACATGCGCAGCACCTGGTCATCGTGCTGGATGATCGTGGTCTCGACACCCATCTGGGCTGCGATGGAGGCGAACTCCATCGAGATGATGCCCGCGCCGATGAAGGCGACGCGGCGGGGGAACTGGTCCAGGTCCAGGAAGTCGCGGCTGTCGTGAACCAGCTCGGCGCCGGGGATGCTCAGCTTCCTAGGATGCTCGCCGGTGCCCAGCACGATGTAGCCGGCCGTGATGCGTTCCTCGCCGGCCTGCACGGTGTGGGCGTCGACCAGGCTGCCGTGCGCGTGGTACACAGGCATCCCAGCCTGGGCAAACATGCCCTCCAGCACCTTGTGCATCGGGTTTACGACCTTCTTCTTGTAGGTCATGAGCTCGGCCCAGTTGACGCTGGGCACCTGGTCGATGCCCATGCCCTGGAAGCGCTGCAGCCCGTCAACGTAGTCGAACGGCGTGTCCAGCAGGATCTTTGCGTTGCAGCCGAAGTTCGTGCACGTTCCGGCGACGGTGTCCTCCTCCACGAACGCGACCCTCTTTCCTGCCTTCCTCAGCATGAGCGCCGCATGCCAGCAGGCATGGCCAGAACCGATGAACACTACGTCGTAGTCGTACATATGAGCCTCCAAATCGCTTAAAAATTGCATGCAACTAAATAGTATGCAATCTAAAATAGTTGTCAAGCACATCAATCAAGATGCTTGCGTGTCACGACAACCATGACTCTCACGAAAACGCCCTGCCCCAACATACGCCATGGACGTGTGATGGGAGCAGGGCTACGTAAATATGAGATGAGCACAGAAGGCCGGGAACGTCTGTTTGGGCCGGAATGGCTGCGAAAGGGTATTGAATCTGCCTAGAACGGCATGATGGTGAAAGAGTGCTCGGATGACTCGCCGGGCTGCAGGAACGCCATGCCGCGCTTGTGCTCGAACTCGTCGTCCTCGTCCAGAGCGGTTGCGGGGCCGGTCCAGGGCTCGATGGCCACGAACGGGGCGTCGTTCATGGCGCTCCAAACGCCCAGCCACTCGAAGCCAGGGAAGTCCAGCTGTACGCCGTGGCCGTGCGGGCCCTCCAGGCGCACGGTGCTGTCAGGCACGTTCTGGAACACGATGGTGTCCACGTCGAAGAGCCTGTGGGTCAGGTTCAGCGTGTCGGAGTCCTGCAGCAACGGCATCTGGCGGCTGAAGTCCCACAGCCCCTCCTCGTGCAGCAGGGTGGGCGAGGAGTACGTCCACGGCTTGGAGAACTTCAGGTGGTAGTCGCTGAAGTCGGCTCCCTGCTCGGCGGGGGTGGGGACGTTGAACGCGGGGTGGCCGCCCAGCACGTAGGGCAGCACCACGTCGCCGGTGTTCGTAACCTTGAAGGTCTGGGTGAGCCTCTGGCCGTCAACGCTGTACGTCATGTTTAGCTTGAAGTTGAAGGGGAAGCGCTCCATCGTTTCAGGGTTCGACGCAAGCTCGAAGGTTACGCTGTCGTCGCTATGCGCCACGATGGTGTGATCGTAGTTGCGGGCGATGCCGTGGCGGCCCAGCTTGACGGGGCCCTGCTGCGAGTTCGCCTGGTCGTTCCTGATGCTGCCGACGATGGGGAAGAGCACGGGGGCATGGCGGCCCCACCAGTGCGGGTCAGCCTGCCACAGGTACTCCTTGCCGTTCAACTGCAGACTGGACAGCTCGGCTCCCTTCGAGTCGATGCTGGCCTGAAGCGGGCCGCTCACAATCGTGGTTACCTGTCCCATGCTGTTCCCCTTTCGTTTGCATCTGCCTGCGGGAGTGCGGCGGCGGATGCCCTTCTTGCCCTGATACAACACATACATTATGCGTCCGGGGCAGGGGCGTATGGCCTAGGGCACCGCCGGCGTAGTATTTTGTTTCCGTGCGCGGGCCGTCGCCGAGGCGATTGTCCCCTGCACGCGCACGTGATGCGTCGGGCAGCGCCTCACTTTATATTGGCAACTTGTGCTCGTATTGGTGCCTCGTGCTCGCCCGCCTGTACGCAATGCGGAACCAGAACGGGCTTGGAATCCTGGGGGGGCTGACAGACCATGAAACAGGGCAAGAAGGGCACCCAGGTGGAGGCTCAGGCAAAGGAAGAAGAACTGGGGGACGACCAGAAGGGCTACCGGAGGGGCGCTTTGTGCGCGGGGGAAGAAGGCGCACGGCGTGCACGCCGCGCCTGGTCCGCGAAGTCCGTCGCACGCACGTGCGCCATTGCCGCCGGCTGGGTGCTCGTGTGGCAGCTGGCCTCATGGGCCGTGGGCAACCCGATCTTGTTTGCCGGACCGCTCGAGACGGCTCGGGCACTGTTGGGCCTTCTGCCCGACGCCCATTTCTGGCAGATCGTGTGGTCGTCTGCCGCGCATATATTGGTGGGGTTCGCGCTTGCCTTTGTGCTTGGCCTAGTGCTGGCGGGGCTGTCCAGCGCCCATGCGTTCGTGCGCCATGCCCTGGCGCCCCTGGTGCAGGCTATAAAGGCGACTCCTTTGGTGTGCTTCGTCGTCCTGCTGCTGCTGTGGGTGGGATCTCGGCGCGTCTCGTCGTACGCCGTGTTCCTGGTGGGATTTCCCGCCGTGTACTTCGCCGCGCTGCAGGGCTTCGACGCGGATGACGGGGGAGTGCGGGAGGCGCTGCGCGTGATGGGCGTGGGCGGCATCCGACGCGCGTTGGCCGTCACCTGGCCCAAGGCGCTGCCCTACGTCCTGGCGGCGTGTCGCAACGCATGCGGCATGAGCTGGAAGGCGGGCGTGGCAGCCGAGCTCATCGGCACTCCTCCCAACACCATCGGCGAGAGGATCTACCAGTCGCGGCTGCTGTTGGAGACCCAGGACCTCTTTGCCTGGACCATCGTGGTGATCCTGCTGTCGTACGCTTTCGAGCGAGCGTTCCTGGCGCTGCTCTGCAGGTCGGGGAGGGCGACTCAGGCACTGGGGGCCAGGTGCGGATGGCCCTCGGCCGCGCGGGGCCGCGACGCCCGGGTGCCACGTCGCGACGCCCGGGCGCCGCATGCGGAGCCCGCCGCTTTGGAGCTTCGCGACGTCACCCTGGACTTTGGCCAGGGTCCCGTCCTGGACCACGTGAGCCACACCTTCGCTCCGGGCAGCCTGACCTGCCTGGATGACGCCTCCGGCAGGGGAAAGACGTGCTGCCTGCGCATGCTGGCGGGCGTCCTGGCCCCCAGCGCGGGAGAGGTGCGGACCGCGGGGCGCGCGGGCATGGTGTTCCAGGAGACGAGGCTGGTAGACCAGCTGAGCGCCGTGAACAACGTGCGCCTGGTGGCGGGCAGGCAAATGACGGGGGAGCAGGTGCGGGCGCAGCTGGAGCAGCTGCTGCCGGGCGATGTCCTGGACCGGCCCGTCGGCGAGCTCTCAGGCGGCCAGCGCCGGCGCGTCGAGGTGGTGCGGGCCCTGTGCGTCAACGCGGGGGTCGTGCTGATGGACGAGCCCTTCTCGTCACTGGACGACGTTAGCCGCAGCCGGACCATTGCATACGTGCGACAGCACCTGGAGGGGCGCACGCTGGTGATGAGCTCGCACCAGGCTGACGACGCGCGACAGGTGGGTGCGGTGTCGCTGCGCATTGCCGGCTAGTCCTGAGCCAGGATAAGATGGACGCGGCGCGGCAGCGTATGGCGGTCAGCCTGGCTGCCAGGATGGCCAGGCAATCGCAATTCGCCCTTCTCGAATAGCCGTTGCCACCAGTTTTCCTACCGTTGCCCCGCCAAAAGCAGCCACCCGCCGATGCAGACAGCCGAAGTATGGAGTGTTTGCGACCCCGCTACCTGCGCCGCATTGTTTCCCGCCTTGTCTTTCTGGCGCATTACGTGTCGAAGGAACGCCTGGTAAAGTTACGTTTTAGCATCAAAAGTTCGGTGCGTTTGCCATGGCTTGCGCTTTCTGCAATACTGCCTTGCGTCACACGAATTGTGAACATTCGGTGAGAAATAGCGGCAGAAAAGGTGGCGCTTGTTGGCATGGGCCAGCTTGCCCCGCCGCACGCTCAAGGAGGAACCATGATCGAGGATTACCTTGCCAAGTGTGGAATCACGAACCACACCGGGGCTACCGTGCTGGACGCTGCACCCGCAGTGCTGGTGGAGGACGCGCTCGCTCGCCACGAGGGCGTGCTCACGAACACCGGCGCACTCGCGGTGACCACGGGCAAGTACACGGGTCGCTCGCCCAAGGACCGCTTCATCGTGGACACTCCCGACGTGCACGAAAAGATTGCCTGGGGCAAGGTCAACATGCCCATGAAGGAGGAGACCTACCAGGCCATAAAGCAGGAGGTCTGCGGCTATCTGGCAGACAAGGACCTCTTTGTCGTCCGTGGCTACGCGGGCGCGGACCGCAAGTACTCCCGCAAGTTCACGGTCATCTGCGAGCGCGCCAGCCAGGCACTCTTTGCAAAGCAGATGCTCGTGCGCCCGAACGCCGACGAGCTGAAGGCCTACGGCGAGCCTGACTTCACGGTCATCGCCGCCCCCATGCTGAAGCTGGACGCCCAGAAGTACGGCATCCACTCCGAGGCCTGCGTCATGATCAACTTCCAGGAGCGCAAGATCGTGATTGCCGGCACGCAGTACTCCGGCGAGATAAAGAAGTCGATGTTCTCGGTCATGAACTACCTCATGCCCACCGAGGAGAACATCCTGCCCATGCACTCCAGCTGCAACATGGACCCCAAGACCGGCGACACCGCCGTGTTCTTCGGCCTGTCCGGCACTGGCAAGACCACGCTTTCGGCCGACCCCAACCGCGCGCTGATTGGCGACGACGAGCACGGCTGGTCTGATGACGGCGTGTTCAACTTCGAGGGCGGCTGCTACGCCAAGGCCATTCGCATCTCCTACGTCACTGAGCCGCAGATCTACTCCGCCATCCGCTTTGGCGCCATCGCCGAGAACGTGATCGTGGACCCCGAGACCCGCGAGCCCGACTACTTCGACGGCTCCCTGACCGAGAACACCCGCGTGGCCTACCCCGTGGAGTACATCGACAACGCCCAGCTGCTGGGCCACGGCGGCACCCCCAAGGTCGTCATCATGCTGACCGCCGACGCCTTCGGCGTCCTGCCTCCGATCTCGCGCCTGAGCAAGGAAGCTGCCATGTACCACTTCGTGTCGGGCTTCACCAGCAAGGTCGCCGGCACCGAGCGCGGCATCACCGAGCCCACGCCTACGTTCTCCACGCTGTTCGGCGAGCCCTTCATGCCGCTGAACCCGCTGGTGTACGCTGACATGTTCGGCGAGCGCATGGAGAAGTACGGCACGCGCGTCTATCTCATCAACACCGGCTGGACCGGTGGCCCCTACGGCGTGGGCAAGCGCATCAACCTGTCCTATACCCGTGCCATGGTGACGGCCGCCCTGACCGGCGCCATCGAGAGTGCCCCCTTCGTGCACCACGACGTGTTCAACGTCGACGTGCCCCAGCACATCGAGGGCGTGCCCGACATCGTCCTGAACCCGCGCAGCACCTGGGAGGACAAGCTGGCCTACGACGCTCAGGCAAAGAAGCTGGCTGCCATGTTCGAGAAGAACGCCGCCGAGAAGTACCCCGACATGGACGATGCCGTCCGTGCCGCCGGCCCCACCTCAAAGTAGCCCTATAGAAACTAGCTGGCGGTTTGTGGCCGCAGGCAAGCAAATGAGAAATGGAAGCCCCGTCCGTCTCGTTGGACGGGGCTTCTTTATCGAAATACGCGTGAGCCTATCGAAATACGCGTGAGCCCAAAAGCCATGTTCTGCCTACGGGGCGACCCCTTGCGGCCACTTTGGCGCGTTCCGCTGCCGTTCAGTAGCCTCTCGCAACAATTCAGGGAATGTGACAATATCTAAACTCGCCATGCAAAAATGGTGATATGTCCTTCTCATGGAATCCCACAAGGGGAAACCCACAAGGGAAGGGGAATTATGGACAGCAAGAACGCTCGTATACAAGAAATGGCTGACGGGATTTCGGGCCGCTGCAAGCTGGCGCTGGCCTCCGTCGCTGCAACCGCTGTGGCCACGACCGCGCTGGCAATCCCTGCCACCGCCCTGGCCGAGGAGGCACCGAAGGCCCCCCTCGGCAGATGACGCCAAGCAGGCCACGACCGACGCCCAGCAGCAGGCTCCCACCGACTCCTACAAGGTGACCCAGAGCGTGGATAAGGGCCAGCAGACCTTCGACAACCAGGCTGACGCCAACAAGTATGTCGAGGAAAAGACTTCCGGCTACGAGGACACCGCCGACACGAAGTACACGACCAGCGGCACCGTGACCCAGAATGAGACCGGCTCAACGGACGAAACGACCCAGAACGCCCACAGCGGCTCGAAGGATGGCTTTGCCGCCCAGAAGGATGCCGAGGACTGGGTGAAGGACCAGACCAAGGGCTATAAGGACACGGACGGCACCACCTACACGTTGCATCCCAGCTACCAGAACAACCCCACGACCGAGCCCGATGGCGACCCGGTGACCACTGACATGACGAAGACCACTTCGCAGGTGTTCGACAGCAAGGCGGATGCCGAGGCCGCACTCCAGAAGGACAAGGACGCCGACCCCAGCACGGACATGCACAAGGTCAGCTTCTCCGACGTGCAGGAGAAGACCACGGTCGTAACGCCTGAGAGCACGGAGCACGTCTCGTACCCGGGCAAGAACTACTCGTCCGCACAGGACCGCGACGCGGCCAGGGATGCCGCAATCAAAGAGTTCGAGGCCAAAGGCTGGAAGGTTGTCGCGACCACTTCCGAAAAGGATCCCCCTGCCACCATTGGCGGGTGCTTCATAAAGCTGAAATACACCTCACCTGAGTATGTCATAACGGCAAACACGTACGTCATCGAGCGCATGCCACCCGCGTGCGTACATGTGTCAAGAAGCGCAAGACTCCTAGGAAAAAGACTCCTAGGAAAAAGACGCCTAGGAAACAATCGCCCGAGAGTAAAAAAGGGAGGGGGCCATTTGGCTCCCTCCCATTCATTTTGAGCGGCTCATCGTTCGGCCTGTTAGATCAGACCCGTGAGCCGGTTCTTCTTGAACGCCTCCTATGCCTGGGCGGCCATCTGCGCCTGGACGGCGGTGATGGCGACGACGCCCACGATGTCGTCGGCGGAGCAGCCACGGCTGAGGTCGTTCACAGGCTTCGCGATGCCCTGCAGCACGGGGCCGTAGGCCTCGGCGCCGGCAAAGCGCTGGACCAGCTTGTAGCCGATGTTGCCGGCCTCCAGGTC
>JAQXQO010000032.1 GCA_029101205.1 Coriobacteriales bacterium
CGTGAAGGTCTTCGTGCTGGACGAGGCGGACCGCATGCTCGACATGGGCTTCTGGCCCAGCGTCAGGCGCATCGTCGCCGCACTGCCCCGCGAGCGGCAGACCCTGCTCTTCTCGGCCACGATTCCGCCCTCGATCAAGGGTACCGTCGATGCGATGTTGCACGATCCTGCCCAGGTGGAGATTGCCCGCATCGGCCAGACTGCCGACACGGTGGAGGAGCACCTGTGCCCCGTGACCCAGGGACAAAAGATCGAGCTGCTGGAGGCGCTGGTCCGCAAGTACGACCCCGAGCGCGTGCTGGTGTTCTGCCGCACGAAGCATCGCGTGGACGACGTCAGCAAATACCTGCGCTCGGCCGGTATGAACGTGGACGTGATGCACGCCGACCGCACCCAGAAGGAGCGCGAGCGTGCCCTGGCAAAGTTCCGTGCAGGTAAGTGCCAGATTCTGGTGGCCACCGATGTCATGTCCCGCGGCATCGACGTCAGCGGCATCGACGCAGTCGTGAACTTCGACGTTCCCATGGATCCCGAGGACTACGTGCACCGCATCGGCCGCACGGGCAGGGCGGGGCACACGGGGTTGGCCTTCACCTTCGTGGCGCCCGACGAGATTAGCCCCCTGCGCGAGATCGAGTACTTCACGCACAAGCTGATTCCCGTGTGGGACCTCGACGGCTTCGACTATGACAGCACCCGCATCGTGCCCAACCCCGACCGCTCCACAAAGAAGCCCACGCGCATGATGTTCAACGGCGCTCGGGCCCGTGGTCGCGGCATCGGTGGCGGCAGGTACGGCAGGCACTACTAGGGCGCCGCCCCGCGTGTGCGTTTTCGGCCAGAACTATATACTGTCCTTTGAACAACATTTCTAGCAAAGGGGCACGCATGAGAAGGGCGTACGGCATAGCTGACTGCATTTCGGCAGGCGTACGCCCGCTGTCATGCCTGCTTCCCATGCAGCCGACTGCCGGCTTCGCCCTTTCCTGCTACGCTGCCGACCAGCGCCTCGTTTGCACGAAACTGGCGGAGGAGCTGTTGGCACCCGCCAGACTGGGAACGTATCGAATGCGCTAGCGCCTGCTGCCACCTGGTGGCATGGCGTTTCTTGCCTTGAGCTGGCCGCCTGGCGCCAGTGGCGTGTGGGGTGGCATCCAGTGGCTTGCTAGTCGGCTGCTGGGGCCCACGCCGGAGCTGGAGCCACTCCAGCACCCATCGTCCAGTTTGGCACCCGGCTGCATCCGACACATTCCCAGCACCTTAGGAGCTTCTTATGCCCATAAACATTCCCGACGGTCTGCCCGCGAAGTCGATTCTGCACCAGGAGCGCATCTTTGCCCTGGAAGAGGAGGTCGCCGCAAAGCAGCAGATCCGCCCGCTGCGCGTGGCCATCCTGAACCTGATGCCCACAAAGATTGAGACCGAGACGCAGATCCTGCGTCTCATCTCGAAGTCGCCCCTGCAGGTAAGCTGTGACTTTATGCGCACGAGCACGCACGAGTCCACGCACGTCTCGGCCGATCACCTGGTGAAGTTCTACGACACCTTCGACAAGTTCCAGGACAAGTGCTACGACGGCCTCATCATCACCGGCGCGCCGGTGGAGCACCTGGAGTTCGACCAGGTGGACTACTGGGACGAGTTCTGCAAGATTGTCGACTGGAGCCAGACGCACGTGCTCAGCACGATGTTTCTGTGCTGGGGAGCCATGGGTGCACTCTGGCACCTGTATCGCATCCCCAAGCGCATCCTAGGCAAGAAGCTCTTCGGCGTGTTCCCGCAGCGCCTGTGCGACGAGTACAACTTCTTGACGAACGGCTTCGACGAGGTGCACTACATGCCGCACTCTCGCCACGCCGCCCTGGACACCGTCGAGCTGGCCAAGCACCCCGAGCTGCGCGTCCTGTCGGAGGGCTTCAACAGCGGCCCGGCCATCATTGCCACGCGCGACTTCCATGAGATATATGTGACCGGGCACTTCGAGTACGGTCGCGACACCCTGGCCGACGAGTACTGGCGCGACTTCCACAAGGGGTTGCCCATCAACCTGCCGCAGAACTACTTCCCCGACGACGACCCCGAGAACCAGCCCATATTTACCTGGCGCGCACACGCGAACCTGCTGTATCGCAACTGGCTCAACTGGGTCTACCAGATGACGCCCTACGACATCGACCAGATCCCCGCCGAGATCACGCGCCTGCGCGCGAACTCCGACGGCATGGTCGACAAGTTCTAGGCAAGAAGAACTGGCCTGGTCGCTGGCAACATTCTGGCGGCGCTGCGGAACCGGCTCAGCATCTGGCGGCATCCTTGCGTCGCAAAAGACCTGCTTAGCATCTGACAGCATTCCTGCGGTCGGGGAGTATGCGGTGCAGCGGCACCTGAGGACAAAGCAATGTGCAATCTGGCCGCCTTCGGGCGGCCTTTTTGCTGGAGCTCGTGGCCCGAAGTCGCCTGCCGCGACGAAGCGTGGCTTCGCGCTCGTCCAAAGCCAAAGGCGGAACTGGGCATCCGGCCCTACCGCCAATCTGGATTTCGACTTTCGGCATCGCGTACTTGTGAAAGTGTTCAATAATTCGAAAATAGTCTGGCTGTTCAGGGTGGCGCGCTGCCGCACGGGGATGGTGCGCCGTCTCTTCAATTGTGGTTCATGTCCTTGTGACATCAGTCAAACTAGCCGTGTGAACAAAACAATGGCTAGTCTATTTAGTGCAACCGGCCTAAAAAGCCTGTACAGCGCGTATATGTCCGAACGAAAGGTCATGGTTCCAGCAATCATCGCTGGAACCGTCGTCCTTCTGCAAGTAGGTCACTCCTGGCAATGAAATCGCGCGGGGAGGGGTGATACCATCAAAAGGATGCTGAAAGCAGTGTCGATACATGCGTCTTTTTGGCATGAAGAGCCAGAGGAACGCTGTTTATAAGCTGACGCAGACGTCGCCAGCCGGCTGGTGCAACAGCGACGGCGTTTGGCGACGTGACGTGGGATGGCCGCCGAAGCGGGGGAGGGGTGCAGAGTTGGGACTGAACAACCTCTTCCCGCTGCTGTGCCTGAGCTACGCTCCCGGCAAGTGCAGGGAAACCATCGAAACGTGCGCCGATAACGTAACGCGTGCAACGCTGCACCTGGAGTTCGCGCTGCATCAGGGCAACCTAATCCGTTGCATGGATCTGGCATCAGGGCTGAATTCGAAGGAGTCCCCGGGAGCCAGGGCAACCGCCGAAATCAGCAGAGCGTGCGCATCGCCGGCCGGAGGAGACGCCGGCTCCGCGGCTCCCACCTTCCAGAAGATGAGCCAGAACGGTGAAGCTGCGCGCGCTAGGATACGCTCGCGGCAACGTGCCGGCGTGCCTGGATCTGGCCCGGTCTGGTCTGCTTTGGGCACCCATCTCGCTGCTCAGGGCACCCAACCCCCTGACCTGCTTGCGGAGGGACGACCCGCCCCGCTAGATGAGGCGCAAGCTCAGGCCCACGAGCTGGACCTTATCGCCAGCCTGGCTGGTGACGTGGCAGAGTGCTTCCTGGACAGCAGCATGGAAGTGTCGCCCGACCACTTCTGGTACCTCTCTTGCGCGTACGGCGCGGCGCAGCGCATGTTGGGCGGCTGCGTGGCGGCAGACTTGGCAATGCGGCAAGGACGCTACGAGTATTCGGCGGGCATCGCCAGCACCACTTTGGCAGTCTGTGGAGCGGAGTACCCAATGCTGACCGCCTGGGCTGGCATGGTCATAGCCATAGATATGGTGCACACCGGTCAGGACGCCACGGCAAAGGGCTGCTTCCTGAAATCCTTTGAGATTCTTCGCAAGGATAGTTTGTATATGCCCATAGCCGGACTGTACCGCAGACTGATGGGGTTGCTAGACGCCTGCCTGCGAAACCGCTATCCCAGGCAGTATCGTTCTGTCTGCAATCTGGCCAAGCGCGTGGAGCCGCTGCGTACCAACCACCACGAGCGACTTTGCCGCGTTGACTGCCGACCTGTCGCCGCGAGAGACGTCGTTTGCGCAGCTAGCAGCCAGTGGACGCGCGAATGGGGAGATCTCTGCCTTCATAGGGGTGTCCACCCACACCGTGAAGTATCACCTTGCGAATGTCTATGTAAAACTGGGCATATCCGGTCGCCAGGAACTTGCTCAGATGACCGCCGAATACCTTGGCAAATAGCGGAAGAAAGCCAAAAGGATAGTTTTGGGATACAAGTTGCTAACACGAAACTAGCCAAATTTAAGCCCGGTAGGGTGGCCACGAAAACGCAAGCCTCCCCTAGCATTGTTGATGCTGCTAAACGCCCTCTATGGGCTGCACATCGAAGCACATTCGCACGAAACAGTGGTTGGAGAAGGAATGGCGTTCTTGAACAGGCATAACGAGGCGGGGAAGGTTTCGCTGGGCCGCAAGCTCCTGGCCTTCGCGACCTCAATTTTCTATGGTGATGACGCTGGTGGCTCTGCCCGTGCCCGCGTCCGCAGACGACAGCTCGACGAGCGATGACGGCGCCACCACTAGCACGTCCACTAACCTTGGCGTGCCCACCGTCAGCAAGACCGTCACCCCGCCCGATAAGGATGGCAACTTCAAGCTGACCCTCAGCGTCACGGGCAAGTCTCAGTCCAAGACCACGCAGACCCACGCCAACGTGATCTTCGTTGCCGACGTGTCTGGCAGCATGAACGAAGCCCCGAATCCGACATGTCAGCAGGATAGCAAAGGAGCGTATGGCAAGTTGGGTAACGACTACGTTCCTCTGTACTTTGATATGTATGGGTATGCTTGATCGCTTGTTGATTACGGCAACTATTACGATGGTACATCCACTCTGTACTGCCAGTCGGGTGATAGCTTTAGCGAGTACACCGGGGAGCGCTATTCGCAAAAATCAAATCAGGTGGGTAGTCGTTTGGATGCCGCGAAGAGTGCAATCAACGCAGCGGCAAAGAGTGTGCTCGACCAGAACTCTCAGAATGACGTAGCGACGAGGATAAAGCTCATTACTTTCTCGACCAAGGTCGTTTCCGATTCGGGCTGGTATACGGACTATAGTTCTTTCTCCACTGCAGTCAATAACATGTCTGCTGAGGGAGGTACCAACTGGCAGGACGCATTGGCGAGGGCGCAGGCTGATGCAAGCGGCCTTGGTGGAAATACGTATGTGATATTCGTGTCTGATGGCCTGCCGAGCTTCCGTAACGATAAGTATGGTGCGAGCAGGTACGGCAGAAACGACGGTTATAACAGCTACTATGGCGTTTGGGGAAATGGAAGCACTGACCCTCACAACCGTAACTTCAATGCCGCAAATGACGTAGCAACGGATATGGCTAAGTCCGGAATAACCATCTATTCCATCAATGCGTTTGGCGAAGCAACGACTATGCAGAATCTGCCTGGCGATTACTACGCAGCCAACGATGCTCTTTCGAAGATTGTGAAGCAGATACCAACGCCCGATCGTACAAGAACGTGGAGATCACGGACACGCTCTCCGGCGACATGGTCAGCGATACGGCTTCCGATGGCAGCATTGACGCCAACATGCTCACGGTCAAGGTCACCGACAAGCACGACAACGACGTTACGTCGTCGCAGAACCTGCCCGATCCCAACGTCAGCGGCCAGACCATCACTTGGAATCTTGGCTCCACCACCCTTCAGGATGGCTATACCTACAGCGTCACCGCAGACGTCAAACTGACCGAGCAGGCGTACACCGATGCCGCTGCGCTGATGAACGGCGATGACGCCACGTCCACGAACGTCTATTAGGATGGCGACACCGTAAAGGCCTACAGCAACACCGATTCTGGCAACAAGGTCGACTACACCGAGTTCACGACGACCAATGGCGTCGAGGACCCGGGCTCCGAGAAGAACGGCTACATCAACTTCACTCGTCCTACCGTGAACGTGCCCGTCTCCACCCTGACCGTCTCGAAGAAGTGGGACGGTAACGGTACGAAGCCCGACAGCATCACGGCCAACGTCCAGAAGGACAACGCGGCCTATAAGTCGCTCACTTTGAATGACGACAACGGCTAGCGTTCAACGGTCTACGTCCCTGCCTGCCCCGATGGTCACACCTACTCTGTAACCGAGGACACTTCTGGCGGCCTGAGCGGTTGGGCACTCGAGTCCTACCAGTGGAACGGTGACGAAGCAAACGCCGAGGCAGCCTCCGGCACCATCAAGGGCCAGAACCAGTCCGCCACTGCCACCATCCCCAACAAGCTGGTTACCTACGGCTTCCGCGTGCTGAAGACCAACGGCTCGGGCAGCGATGCCAAGCGGCTGCAGGGTGCCACGTTCACGCTGACGCCCGAGGGCGGCAAAGCATCCAACCAGGACACGGGCAGCAATGGCATCGCGTCCTGGACGCAGCTAGCCCCTGGCACCAACACGGTGGAGGAGACCCACGTTCCCACTGGCTATCAGAAGCTGGATGGCACTCACACCCTGGTCATTGGTCAGAACGGCAAGGCCACTTGGGATGGCAAGGAAATCACTACCGCCGGTAACGACACCAAGGACAGCACGACCTACTTCCAGGTCACGGTTGCCAACAACTCCGTTACCAACCTGCCCGCAACCGGCAGCATCGGCGTCTGGCCCATGCTGGCAGGAGGCGTAGCCCTGGTGGCCGCCGGCGTGGCGTTCGTGATCTTCCGTCGCCGCAAGCAGTAGCTCCGACTAACCTACGCCGCCCGCTTCGGCGGGCGGCTGTGAACCACGGGAAACGCCTGGCTCTTCTGGGCAGTTGCTCACCAAAAGCAAGGTTCCCATGCGTCTAAGGTTGAGTGCTCAGTCGCGGACGTCGGACATACACAGCAACTAAGTGCTAACTGGAGCAAATTGGAAGGGGATTAGCATGAAGAAGATCTCTATCAAGCGGAAGGCCCCCACCTGCCTCTCCACCGCGGCCTTGCTGGCCGCAATGGCCCCCGGCGTCGCCCTGGCCGCCGATAGGCCGTTCACGTCGAGCGTTACCCTGAACGGTCTGCAGCCGGGCGACACCGTTGACGCCTACGAGATCGTCGACTCGCACGTCGATGCCACGACTAACAACCTCACCCGCGATTACAAGCTGACTGGCTACAACACGAACATGGACGAAAGAGCCCTCCGTGATTTCGTTAATTCCGTTTCGCTGGAGGCGATAAAGTCTGCTCATTGCCAGACTTCCCAACAGACCGCAGTCGACGATGGCACCGCCACCTTCAACAACCTGGATGACGGCTCCTGGCCGTCCATCGTCACCAACGCTGACGGTCATCACCGTGTGTACCAGAACACGGTTGTGAACACCGAGGCCAAGGTTGACAACGGTGTCTATGTTGCCGCTGACGCCCAGACGGTTCCCGTGAAGTTCACCGAGTCTCCCAACCCCAGCAAGACCATCTATCTGGATGGCAAGCAGGTTGAGTCCGGTTCCGTGCAGAAGGGCCAGACCTACGACTTCCAGGTAACCTTCGGCGTTCCCACGTAGCCCGCCTCTGCCGTCAATCGTCAGCTCGTCGTGACCGATAAACCCCAGGGCTTCAAGGGCGACATCAGGTCTATCGCCGTGAAGAAGGGCGAGGACACTGTTGATCCTAAGAACTTCAATGTGACTTCCAACGGCGACAACGGCTTCACGGTGTCCTTCACTGATGACTTCATCCAGAAAACCCCAATGTCAATCTGACCCTGACTTACAAGGCCACCGCTACCAGCCTTGATCCCGCTATCGGCAAGCTGTCCAACACGGTCGACGCCAACGAGGGCTCTGACACCGTGACCACGAACACCTACGGCTTCTACTTTGAGAAGGTTGAGAAGGTTGGCGACGACAACAAGCCTCTGAAGGGTGCAACCTTCACCTTGACGGACGCTCAAAACCATGTTCTGGACACCAGCAAGTCTGATGACAACGGCTACGTGTACTTCAATGGCCTGCAGGATGGCGCTACCTACACCGCCAGCGAGACCGGCGTGCCCACGGGCTACCAGGCTGCCGACCCCTTCACCGTCACGATTAACAAGGACATAGCCACTGGCAACAACCCCGCTACCACCGACGTGACCGAGACCAACTATCAGACCTCTGGCCAGACTGACAACAAGGTCGTTGACGCCAAGCAGGGCGTCCTGCCCACCACTGGTGGCGCTGGCACCATCGGCCTGACGGTTGCCGGCGTTGTGCTGGTGGCCGGCGGCGCCACGCTGGTCCTGCGTGCTCGCAAGAACAACGCGTAACTACTGTTGAGCAGCATGCCTTCCAAGGGAAAACATTTTGCCGCAAGCGCGGAGGGGGAAGGGTTCGAAAGCCCTTCCTCCTCTTTTGCGGATTCGCACAAGCCCTCGCGCCACCTGCGTTACGAGGGTGCCAACCAAGCTGCCTAGGCTGAAGACCACCGCCATTCGAACGGAGGGGCCAGCTGACGGGCATCTTTATGCATCAAAGGCATCGTCCCTCGAAGGTGCCTGCCGCAGAGCTATCGATCGTTGGGTTCGAACCCCTCGCAAAGGCTGGCTCAAAGCGGCATAGGGCGGCATCGCATTTTGGTGCAAGGCAAGCGAGCAACGCTTCTGACAGCGAGTCCTTCTCGTCTAGCGCCGCAGCGTCAAGTGAATCTGAATATGCAGGCAATGCTTCCGCTTCGACGGGCGCTGGCGCTTATGACGGTTCGTCCTTCTTCAGCGATGAATCCCCAGCGAATGGTGGAGCCAAAAAGGTGCCAGCAAAGCCGAAGGCAAAGAAGCGGGGATTTGTGCACTCGAAGGTGTTCACCATACTGGTGGCGCTGATTCTGGTTCTGTCTGGTGTGGCACTGATTGGCTACCCCTATGCCAGCGACTACCTGAACAAGCTGGAGCAGAGCAAGGTGGCCCAGACGCAGGAACAAGTCGTGCAAGATACGCCGAAGGAGGACCTCTCGGCCCAGCTGCAGGCGGCCGTGGACTACAACGCAAAGCTGAAGGCCGGACGCGTCCGCGTGACCGACCCCTTTGACCCCAACGCGCCTACGGTCAGCGACGAGGAGTACTACTCTCTGCTGAACCTGAACGGCGATGGCGTCATGGGTCAGATCATCATCCCCAAAATCGGCGTTGACCTGCCCATATATCACGGCGTCGACGGAGACGGCATGGAGCACGGCGTGGGCCACATGCCGCAGACCTCGCTGCCCGTGGCGGAGACTCAACGCATGCGGTGCTGGCGGGGAATACCGGCCTGCCCAGCGCAAAGACCTTCGACAACATCGACCAGCTGCAGGTGGGGGACTGGTTCATCATCCACGTCCTAGGCGAGGACCACGCGTACAAGGTCACCTCGACCGAGGTCGTGCTGCCCGAGGATACCCAGAGCTTGGCCATCGAGGATGGCAAGGATCTGGTCACCTTGGTTACGTGCACCCCGTACGGCATAAACACGCACCGCCTGCTGGTGCATGCTGAGCGTTGCGACGTGCCGGACGAGTGGCTTAATCGCAACAACACCGACTCCACGCCCGTGACGCAGAGCGTCCGCGACAACCCCATCCTGGCCATGACGCTGATTGGCCTGGCTGTGGGCCTGGGAGTCGTCGTGGGTCTGCTGCTGGTTGGCCGTCATCGCCGCAAGCTGGCTCGCGCACAGGCTGCTGCCAAGCCTGCGGGTGGGGTTGCTGATAGGTCTGCTGGCGAGGCTGCCGATGCGGCTACGACCGCAGCCGCGAACGCGGCTTCCCCGTACGGGGCTGCCAGCGACGACGCGGATGACGCATGGCGCGGAGCTCATACGTCTACGCATCCCGCCGCGCACGCCGCGCATGCCGCGAACGCCGCACGTGCCAAGCAAAGCTCTACGCGTCGCACTGGCGGAGCACACTTCAAGAAGTAATGAGTAGCGCGTACCTCATACTGCGCACTGCATATGGAGCGGCGAGTCTGCCTCAGGCGGCTCGCCGCTTTTCTGTCCGCGAAGGCGCCTCTCGCCCCATGGATTATGGAGAAAATAAGAACACGAGTTCTCATTCAAATAAATCCGACGATTGGGTATTCTATGAGAACCCGAAAACATGTTCGGTTCTTCGGAGAAGGCCTGCGGCGGAGGGAGGAAGCGGCGGTCGGACGAAGCAAGTTGCTGCCGTATACGAGGTTTAACATGAGCGACCAGCTGTCTTGTTCTATCCTGCAAGAACCTGTGTCGGCGTCAGCGCTTGGCTTCACAACCTTGTGGGAACGGCGCGGGTACTTCTTGCGCGTCGATTGATGCGTTGCCAGTCCTATCTAACTGGAGGAACCAACGTGACCATCTGTGACATGCTGAGGCGAAATGCCGAGCAGTATCCCAACGAGACGGCCTTGGTGGAGGTGAATCCCCAGCGCCAGGAGAACCGCCACATCACGTGGAGGGACTACGACCTGGTGGAGACCACCGAGGACGAGCCCTACCGGCGCGAGATCACCTGGTCGGTGTTCGACGAAAAGGCCAACCGGTTTGCAAACCTGCTGCTGAGCCGTGGCATCCGCAAGGACGACAAGGTAGGAATCCTCCTATATAACAGCATCGAGTGGCTGCCCATCTACTTCGGCGTGCTGAAGAGTGGAGCCATCGCCGTTCCCCTGAACTTTCGCTACTCGTCTGACGAGATCGAGTACTGCATAGGCAAGGCCGACGTGGACGTGCTGGTGTTCGGACCGGAGTTCATTGGCCGCGTGGAGGAGATTGTTCCTCGCATTCAGTCCGGCAGGCTGCTGTTCTACGTGGGGGACGACTGCCCCACATGGGCCGAACCCTACCAGGAACTGGCGAACCTTTGCTCCAGCCGCGACCCCATGATTCCCCTGGACGAGAACGAGGATGCCGCCATCTACTTCAGCTCGGGTACCACGGGCTTCCCGAAGGCCATCCTGCACCATCACCGGAGCCTGACGCAGGCGGCGGAAATGGAGCAGGTGCACCACGGCCAGACGCACGACGACGTGTTCCTGTGCATCCCGCCCCTGTATCACACCGGCGCAAAGATGCACTGGTTCGGCAGTCTGATTTCGGGGTCGAAGGCCGTGCTGCTGCGCGGCGTCAACCCGCAGTTCATTTTCGACACGGTCAGCCGCGAGCGCTGCACCATCGTGTGGCTGCTGGTGCCTTGGGTGCAAGACATCCTGACCGCCATCGAGAACGGCGAGCTGCGACTGAAGGACTATCACCTGGACCAGTGGAGGCTCATGCACATCGGCGCACAGCCGGTGCCGAAGAGCCTGATCCAGAGGTGGCTCTCGTACTTCCCGAACCAGCAGTACGACACCAACTATGGCCTGTCCGAGAGCACGGGCCCCGGCTGTGTGCACCTGGGCGTGGAGAACGTCGACCACGTGGGAGCCATTGGCGTGCCCGGCTACCGTTGGCAGTGCAAGATTGTGGACGGCTCCGGCAACGAGGTCCAGCGTGGCGAGGTCGGCGAGCTGTGCGTGAAGGGTCCCGGCCTCATGGAGTGCTACTACAAGGACCCCGAGGCCACCGCGGAGACGCTCATAGACGGCTGGCTGCACACGGGCGACATGGCCAAGCAGGACGAGGACGGCTTCTACTGGCTGGTCGACCGAAAGAAGGACGTCATCGTGATGGGCGGAGAGAACCTGTATCCCGTCCAGATAGAGGACTTCATCAGTGGCTGCGACGCGGTGCAGGACGTCGCCGTCATCGGCCTGCCCGACAAGCGCCTGGGCGAGATTCCGGCGGCGGTGATTCAGCTGAAGCCCGGCCACGAGGACACCACGGTGGATGACATCAACGCATTCTGCATGGGCCTGCCGCGCTACAAGCGCCCGAGGAAGGTCATCTTTGCCGACGTGCCGCGCAACCCCACCGGGAAGATCGAGAAGCCGCTGCTGCGCAAGCGCTACGGCGCAGAAGGGCTGGTGGCCGCCGAGGCGGGGCTGAAGTAGCGGCAACGGGTGCCGAGAAAATTCTCGTTGGTTGCAATTCCAAGGTATGTTCGGGACGTTTACCGAGGTAGAGCGTGTGATGGGTGGCGTGACTGCCAAGTAAGCGCCAGCTAAAAGCAAGTTTCCGGAAGGAGGGTTGTTCTACGCTCCTGAGTCCGCCAGATGGACGGAGGGAGTGCGATGGGGAAGATTTATCCGATCTCGAACGACCAGGTCTTCAAGCACGTGTTTGGCAATGACGTCGAGCTATGCCGAAGGTTGGTGGAGCTGTCGCTGAACCGGCCGATTGAGAGAGTTGAATACGTCGAGACTCAGCACGAGTCGGCGAGGGTGGGAGCACCGGGAGCAACTTACTTCGACGTGCTGGCTACTACCGATACGGGCGAGGTCATAGACGTTGAGATGCAGGCAAGTCGAGCACGGGCAGTCGAAAGGCGCGCGAGAGTCTATCTTGCGAGGATTACCGTGGACGAGTGGTCGCAGGTGCGCACGGTTAGTTCCGCCAGAGACTACGGATTCGTGCCACGGGCAGCGGTGGTGTTCATCTGCGACTACGATCCCATGCGGGCTGGGAGGAGACGCTACACTTTTGAGATGAGATGCAACGAGACGGACGACCTGCTGGGCGATGGCACTCAGATCGTGTATCTGAATGCTCGGGGCTCGGGCGACGAGATTGATTCCGACTTGGCTGCATTCTTGTCTTACGTTGCCGGGGAGGATTCGGCAGCACAATCGAGCGACTTCGTCAGGGCTGTGGCCGATAGGGTGGTGGCCACGAACGAAGATCAGGCATTCATGGAGGGCGTCATGGACCTGGAGCAGAAACTTTGGGAGAGCCGCGAGGACGGAATCGAGCAAGGTCGCGAACAAGGCAGGCAAATCGAACGCGAGAACATAAGACGCCTGTTTGAGGCCCTGCAGAAGGACGGACGTGAGTCCGAGCTACCCGATATTATCGTCGACCCAAAGCTTCTGGATGAAGAACTGAACCGGTACGGAATTAACTGAGGCGGTACGTTGCTTAGAGGTTTCTCGATATGGCCTTTGAGCTGGAATACTCAGCCTGTCCCGCACTCTTGCGACGGACGGGAGGAAACTGGCGGCTTGGAAACGCACGTGGGGACGTGCGCTTCTTGGCTAGAACATGAGGGGAGAGAGAAGTGGCAAAACAGCTGCTTTCCGGAAATGAGGCTATCGCGCTGGGCGCCTGGGCCGCCGGAGTAAAGGTGGGCACGGGCTATCCCGGCACGCCGTCTACTGAGACGCTGGAGAACCTGGTGCGCCATCCCGAGGTGTACTGCGAGTGGTCGCCGAACGAGAAGGTGGCACTCGAGGTGGGCATCGGCTCCGCCATGGGCGGAGTGCGCACGCTGGTGACCATGAAGCACGTGGGACTGAACGTTGCGGCGGACCCGTACATGTCGGTGGCCAACACCGGCATCAACGCCGGCCTAGTGCTGCTGGCCGCAGACGACCCCAGCATGTACTCCAGCCAGAACGAGCAGGACTCCAGGAACTACGCTGCCTTCGCGCGCATTCCCGCCCTGGACCCCAGTGACTCCCAGGAGGCATACGAGTTCGCCAAGCGCGCCTTCGACATATCGGAGCAGTTCGACACGCCCGTGATGCTGCACGAGACCATGCGCATCGCACACACCCGCACCATGGTCGAGTCCGACGGCGTTCGCAACGAGGTTCCGGACCGCGACTACGTCAGCGAGCCAAGCAAGTACGTCATGATGCCCGCCTACGCTGTCGGTAGGACGAAGGTCACGAACGAGCGCGAGGACAAGCTGGTCGAGTTCGCGGAGACGTCCGACCTGAACAGGGTCGAGATGCGCGACACGAAGGTCGGCATCATCGTGGCCGGAGCCCTCTACAACCACGTGCGCGAGGCGCTTCCTGATGCCTCCATCCTGAAGCTGGGCATTTCCTGGCCTCTGCCGCCGAAGAAGCTGGCTGACTTCGCGGCATCCGTTGACAAGGTGTACGTGGTCGAGGAGACCTGCCGCTACTTCCGCGATCACATTGCCGCCCTGGGCATTCAGCTGAGCGAGCCACCCGCGGCTCCGCTGCCCCGTTCCGGCGAGGTCTTCCCCTCGGACATCAGGGCCAGCTTCGGCGCCCAGCTGCCCGAGCATCTGCCTGCGGCCCAGGGCCTGCCCCCTCGTCCGCCCGCGTTCTGTGCCGGCTGCCCGCACCGCCTGGTGTACTGCGAGCTCAGGCGCATAAAGGCCATTGTGACGGGAGACATCGGCTGCTACACGCTAGGTGCCGTTGCGCCCTTCAAGTCGGTCGACTCGGTTATCGACATGGGCGCCTCCCTCAGCATGTCCCACGGCATGGAGCTGGCGGGCGCTCCCGAGCGCACCGGCAGGCCCGTCATCGGTGTCATCGGCGACTCCACGTTCGCCCACTCCGGCATCACAAGCCTTCTGGGCACCGTGTACAACGGTGGCAAGGGCACGTTGTGCATCCTGGACAACCGCACGACGGCTATGACGGGAACGCAGGGCAACCCCGTGAACGGCGTTACCCTTTCCGAGCAGGCCAATCGCGTGAGTCCTCTGATTGATGCATCCGAGAAGCCCAGCGTTCTGGACAGGGCCGCGGGCAAGCCGCTGGACCTGGTGGCGCTGTGCAACGCCATCGGCGTGGACGAGGTCATGCAGGTCGATGCGCAGGACATGAAGGCCATCCGCAAGGCTCTGAAGGACGCCACGTCGCACACGGACAAGCTGTCGGTCATCATCTTCAAGAGCCCGTGCAGGCTGGTCGACCGCACGCGCAAGCCCGCTCCGGTCATTCGCGACTGCAGGCGCTGCGGCACCTGCATCCAAATAGGCTGCCCCGCCCTGGGCAAGGACGAGACCGGCCATGCGGTCATCGACCCCGTACAGTGCATAGGCTGCGGCCAGTGCGTGCAGGCCTGCCCGTTCGACTGCATCCAATTTGACTAGGAGGGCCACATGCCACACGCTACGGCTTCTACTGAGAACTCAACCATCCAGATGGGCAAGCGCGTCACGCTGGACGGCACCAAGACGGTGCTTCTGGTGGGCGTGGGCGGCCAGGGCACCATCCTCGCGGGCAACATCTTGGCCATGACGGCATCCGAGGCCGGTCTGGACGTGAAGGTGTCCGAGATTCACGGCATGTCCCAGCGCGGCGGCTCGGTGTCCACCATCATCCGCATGGGCTCCGAGGTCCATTCCATGATCTGCGACCCGGGATGCGCCGATGTGCTGGTGGCCTTCGAGGCCATCGAGGCGTTGCGCAACCAGCAGTTCCTCAAGAAGGGCGGCACGCTGTTCGTGAACGACGAGGTCATCACCCCGGTTCCCGTGAACATCGGAAACGCCCACATGCCTCGCGACATCAAGGGCTCGCTAGACCGCATCGGCGCCACCAGGATTCGCGCGGGCAGGATCGCGCGTGACGCCGGGAGCCCGAAGTCTACCAACGTCGTGCTGGTGGGAGCGCTCTCGACGGCACTGCCCTTCTCGGTAGAGGAGTGGCAGGACGCCATCCGGAAGCGCGTCCCGCCCAAGACCATCGAGGCAAACCTCGAGGCCTTCA
>JAQXQO010000033.1 GCA_029101205.1 Coriobacteriales bacterium
GTGCCGCAAAGCGTCGTTTGGCCCGCTGGACCTCAAAGCCGTCGTGTACGATGGCGCCTCGCTGGTGGCCGATGCGCAGTAGGCGCCTGCGCAAAGCGCGGTGCGGTGTGCAGACTTGCTGTGTCGAGCGCCATATTTAGCACATTTGTTCGTTTAAGACTTGGGCCCCGTGGCTGGGGTGCTACACTCTCTGTATGGAAACCAGAAGGGAAGTGCGGCGGATGAAGGTGCTCATCGTCCCGAACTACTCCAGACCGGATGCGGTCGACGACACGCGAAAGCTGGCCACGTGGCTCGAGCGACGTGGGCTCGAGCCCCAGGTCCTGCCCGACACGCACCATCGTCCGTGCGAGAAGGTCGATTTAGAGGACGTCCGCCTGGTGGTCTCGCTGGGCGGCGACGGCACGCTGCTGCGCGCGGCGCGCGTCATAGGCTACTCAGAGATTCCCGTGGTGGGCATCTCGTACGGTCACCTGGGCTTTCTGACGAGCGCGCAGCCCGAGGAGCTGCTGACCACCGTGGACAACGCGCTCGAGCGGCGCATGCACGTCTCGCACCGCGCGACGCTGGACATCGAGGCCACGTTCCAAAAGCCCGACGGAAGCACCGTCACGATGCATCGCTTTGCGCTGAACGACTTCTCGCTGGCGCACGGTGCCCACGGCGACATGATCGAGTTCCACGTCAGCGTCTCGGGCAACTACATCGACACCCTGCGCGGCGACGGCTTCGTCGTCTCCACGGCCACGGGTTCCACGGGCTATGCACTGGCCGCGGGTGGGCCCATCGTGACACCCGAGTTCACCGGGCTGGTGTGCGTTCCCGTGGCGCCGCACACCATCATGGCGCGCGCGTTTTTGACCTCGCGCGACGATGTAGTCACGCTGGCCATGAGCAAGGAGCGCCCGGTGGACCGCTGCGTGTTTGCCGACGGACAACCCCTGGGCGAGGGCATGCAGCTGGTTCGCGCCGACTGCAGGCGCGGCCCGGGCGACATCCTTCTGCTGGACAACAGCGCGCAGAGCTTCTATGACTCGGTCTCGCGCGTGTTCTATGGCAAGGCGGGACAATGATCGACGAACTGCACGTGAAGGACGTCGCGCTCATACGCGACGCCACCATTCGGCCCTCTGCGGGTCTCACGGTCCTTACGGGCGAGACGGGCGCGGGCAAAAGCGCGCTCCTCTCGTCCGTGAAACTGCTGATGGGCGAGAGGGCGGATGCCTCCGCTGTACGCGAGGGATCCGACGGCCTGGAGGTCGAGGGCAGGTTCTATGTCCGCGGCGGGGACCCTGACGGCACCGTGGTGCGCAGGAGGGTCTCTGCAGAGGGGCATGGGCGCGTCTGGGTGGACGGCCGCATGGCGTCGGTGCGCGAGCTCTCGGACGGCGTGGGTGCCACGGTGGACCTGTGCGGACAGCACGAGCACCAGCGCCTGCTGCGCCCGGGCTCGCACGTCGAGTTCCTGGACGCATGGGCGGGCGAGGCCGCCAGCCAGGCGAAGGAGGCCTACGACCAGGCCCTGCGCCAGGCCAAGGACGCCCGCGCCGAGCTGGACCGCGTGACGCAGATGGCCCGCACTGCGGGGGAGCGCGTGGACGAGGCGGCCTTCGTGGTGCGCCGCATAGACGAGGTGGCCCCGAAGGAGGGCGAGTACGAGCAGCTGGAGCAGACCCTGCCGCGCGCAGAGCACGCCGAGGCGCTCATACGCGCCTCCGAGGAGGGGCACGAGATGCTGTCGGGTGACGACGGCGTGTGCGACCAGCTGTCCTCTCTCGTGAGCCAGCTGCGCGATGCCGCACGCTACGACGCCCAGCTGGCCCAGCATGCCGACGTCATCCAGAGCTCGCTTATCGACCTGGAGGACGTGTCCGGCGAGCTGCGCGACTACCGCGACCAGGTGGAGTTCGACCCAGAAGAGCTGAACCAGCTGCAGTCCAGGATGTCGCAGCTGCAGGGGCTCATGCGCAGCTATGGCCCCAGCATGTCCGACGTGCTGCAGCGTCGCGACCGCGAGGCCGAGGTGGTGGCCGCCGCCCAGGACGGCGACAAGCTGGTGCACAAGGCAAAGGTGGCACTGCAGAAGGCCGAAGACGTGCTATCTAGGCGCGCCGACCAGCTGGACCAGGTCAGGGCGCGGGCGGCGCCCCGCCTGTCGAAGGCCATCACGCAGCAGATGGCAAACCT
>JAQXQO010000034.1 GCA_029101205.1 Coriobacteriales bacterium
GGCTGATGTGGTCGGGGGCGACGCCCTGGCCCTCCCACAGCTGGATGGCCTCCTCGTCGTCCTTGAACACCGTCATGTACAGGCGGTCCTTGGGCAGGCCCAGGTGCTCGGGCGACGTGATGAACTCGTAGGCCCAGGCGATGGCGTCGGCCTTGGTGTAGCCGCCGAAGCTGAAGTTGCCCAGCATCTCAAAGAAGGACAGGTGGCGCGCATCGCCGATGTTGTCGATGTCGTTCGTGCGCAGGCACTTCTGGCACGAGCAGGCACCGATCTCTTTCATGGTCTTCGTGCCCTGGTAGTACTCCTTGAACTGGTTCATGCCAGCGTTTGCCAGCAGCAGCGAGGGGTCGTCGGGTACCAGCGACGAGGAGGGGTACAGCTTGCAGCCCTTGTCCTCAAAGAACTTGAGAAAGTCCTCGCGTATCTCCGCAGTGGTCATGGTCTTGTAGTCGGACGTGCTCATGTGTCTCCTCGTTCGTATGCCTAATCGTTGCCGCTTTTGCCGTTCGTGGAATTTTCCTGGTCCATAGTATCGCTATGCGACGCGCGGCCCCCTGCGGGAGCAGGGTTTTTCACAGCTTGTGCCAAGGGACGGCCGGTGCCGGGGTCGCTGCCCGCCGAGACGTGGTCGCCCACCAGCAGCGAGTCCCTGAAAAACTCGTCGTCGTCCAGGGCGTCGAAGGACGGCTGCACCGACCCGTCCGCCCCGACGTAGGGGGTGCTGCGAAATATGGCGCCGTCGCTGGACACGATCTGCCTGCCGGTGCGCCGCTCGAAGTAAAAGACGAAGACCGAGCGGATGGCAGCCGTCAGAGGCACGGCCAGCAGCATGCCCAGAACGCCGCCCAGGGCCCCTCCGATCATGATGCCCACCAGGGACAGCGCCGGGTGCACGCGCACGGACGACTGCATGATGACGGGCGACACCACGTTGTCGGTCACGTTCACGATGACGATGGTCAGCACCAGGGTCCACAGCGCCACCACGGGGCTGGCGATGAGGCCCAGAAGGCCGGCCAGGATGACGGACACCCAGGCTCCAATCACCGGGACAAAGTGGAACAACCCGATGATGACCGCGGCCAGCCCCGCGTAGGGATGGCCTATGGCAGCCATGGCCACGAACGACGCCACCCCGCAGATGAGCGAGGTCCACACGATGGAGCGCATGTAGCCGCCCATGGCCCTGCTCATGACCGCCAGCATCAGGCGGAAGCTGTCCTCGTGCTTGGGGCCGGAGATCTTTGCGAACTCGCGCACCATGACGGGGTAGTCCTTCGCCAGCCAGTACGCCAGTACCATGCCCAGAAGGAAGTTCGTCAGGTGGCTGACGGAGTCGATGAGGTTCGTCACGAGGCCGTTGGACAGCGAGTCGATGGCCTTGCTGGCCATCTCGTTGCCTGAGCTGCCCAGGCTGCTGGCCAGCTGGTTCACGATGCCCTGCACGGCGGCGTTGTCGCTGTTGCCAAACTGGGCCCAGAACTGCGACAGCGCCTGCTGCGCCTGGGACACGAAGTACGGCACGCGGTGCAGAAGCTCGATGGTCTGCTGCACCACAGGTGGTACCAGCACGGCTATGAGGCCCAGAAGAACGCCCACGACCACCAGAAGCGCCACGAGGGCGGCCAGACCGCGCGGCACGCCATGGCGCCACAGCGAGTTAGTGATGGGGCTGCAGATGAACCCCAGGATGACGCCGACCAGAAACAGCTCGACGGCGGGCCAGATGAGCCCCATCGCCTTTACCGCCAAGACGAACACGACGGCGCATCCGACCACCGCCCAGGCGGTCACCGCGTAGCGCTTCGCCACATCGTATTTGCGCTGATCATCTGTGCCCATGCGCCCATCCCAAAAAATGCGCCTCAGAAAAAGCGAGCCCCGTACGGACTCACGTGCTGGAATTGTACCAGCAACGTCCGTACGGGGCGAAATCATGACACAACGGGCATGCGTGACGCCTAGTGCATGAGGCCCTCGGGGTCTATCTTCTCCTGGACCTTCTTCAGCGTGCGGCGCAGCAGGCGCGACACCTGCACCTGCGAGATGCCCAGGCGCTTGGCTATCTCGACCTGCGTGAGGCCGTCCAGGAAGCGCATGCGGATGACCTCCTGCTCGCGCGGCGAGAACTCCCTGATGGCGTCCTCCAGCACCATGCGGTCATCCGAGGAGGCCAGGTCCTGGTCCACGGTGGCGTAGTGGTCGATGACCGCAGGCGCGTCGTCGTCGGAGTCCGAGCCGCTGGTCTCCAGGGGCACCGAGCTGTACGCGCTGGAGGACTCCATGGCCTCCAGCACCTCGTCCACGCTGGCACCCAGGTGCTTCGCGATCTCCTCGACCGAGGGCGGGCGCTGGAGCTCGTTCGTCAGCTCGTCCGTGGCCTGGTTCACCTTTGCCGACAGCTCCTGCAGGCGGCGCGGCACGCGCACCGACCAGCCCTTGTCGCGGAAGTGGCGCTTTATCTCGCCCATGATGGTGGGCGTGGCGTAGGTGGTGAACTCGAGGCCGCGCGACGGGTCAAAGCGGTCGATGGCCTTTATGAGGCCGATGGTGCCCACCTGCACCAGGTCCTCCAGCGGCTCTCCCCTGTTCTTGAACTTTGAGGCCAAGAAGCGCACCAGGTTCAGGTGGTTCACTATGAGCTGGTCGCGCGCGTCCTCGTCCCCCAGGTCCTTGTAGCGGTGAAAGAGCTCCTTCGTGCGGGCCTTGTCCCAGGCAAGCCTGCCGCCGCGTGCGGCACGGCGCCGCTCGCGGCGCTCGGATGCGGCGTGCGCCTTGTCCAAGGCCTTCTGGTCCTCGCTGCTATTGGGCATCGGATGCACCCAGCCTCTTTGTCACGCGCAGGCTCGTGCCGTCGGGGGACACCTGGTACTCGTCACACACTGCCGACAGCAAAAGCTCGGCCAGGTCCAGAGACTCCGCCGTCTCCTCGTCGGGCTCTTCTCCGCCCTCGCCCAGAAGGAAGGTCATCGTCAGCTGCGAGTCGGATAGCTGGAACGTGATGTTGCACGTCTGGGGATCGGTGGCGCAGGCAAACACGAAGGCCTCCTCCGCAGCCATGCGCACGTCGTCCACGTCGTCCACGCTCATGTCGCACACGACGGCCAGGTTTGCGGCCATCATGCGCACCGATCGGGCGAAGCCCGGCTCGGCAGGGACGCTAAGCGTCACCGTTTTTTCTTGCATCGTCTACTCTCCGTCCACAACGTCGCTGTTTGCGGACCCGTAGGTCACATAGGAATCGTCGCCCGCCTGGGTGGCGTCGGCCTCGGGCGCCATGTGTGCCGCCTCGGGGGCGTCGGACTGCTGGTCGGCGTCACGCTGACCCGAGGCCTGCGAGGACTCGGTCAGCTGCTGCTTCGGGTGCACGGGACGGCCCGTCAGCTTTCCCACGGCCTGGGCCACGCCGTTGGCCGCGCTGTCGGCCACCCTGGACACGGTGTTGGTCACGTTGGAAGCGGCGCCGCTGACGTCCGAGACGTCGTTCAGTATGTCGTTCAGTGTGGCGAGGTCCACCGTGGCCACGTCCACGGCCGTGCCGGCCTTGTCCAGGAGGGGCTGGATGTTCTTTACGCTGGGCTGCAGCTCGTCCACCATGCCATCGGCCTTCGCGATGATGGGCTGCACCTGCTCGATGGCTTCGTTGGCCGAGCGGGTCACCTGCTCCACCGAGTCGCGGGTCTTGCGAATGGTCAAAGCCAGCTCGCAGACCGCCCAGATGCCTACCGCTACCAGAATAATGAGCGCGATGTGGAGGACGTCCATCTTTTGCCTTCCCCTTGTGACCTGAGGGCCGACCTCGTACCTAGAACCAGTCCAAGCCCATGAACAGCAGCATTCTACCCAAACCGCAGGCGCACAAGACAGCCTACGCCGCAAACGCGACCGTGCGCCCGGGCCCAGGGAGGTGCCAGGCGAGCTATTATCCCCGCTACTGTGGGTCGGCCGGGCCCTTGGCGGCCTGCGCGGGACCCTGCGCGGTGCCGGCGGCCATGCCGCGGTCGCGGGCGCTGGCCTCCACGCGCCAGGCCTCCCACCCGCGCACGGGATGCCAGAACGCGCCGCGCTGCAGCCCGTCGGGCAGATACTGCTGCTGCACCCAGCCCGTAGGATAGTCGTGCGGGTACAGGTAGGGCCCGTAGGAGTCCGAGCCGGGGCGATGGCGGTCGCGCAGGTGGTTGGGAACCTCGCGACGCGGACCGTGGCGCACCTCGTCCAGCGCCGCGTCGATGGCTGCCTCGTCCGCGTTGCTCTTTGGGGCCAGGGCGTTGTACACCGCGGCCTGGCACAGGTTTATGCGGCACTCGGGGTAGCCTATGACCTCCGCGGCCTTGAAGGCGGCCTCGGCCATCAGCAGCGCCTGCGGGTCGGAGTTGCCGATGTCCTCCGACGCGCAGATCATGATGCGCCGGGCTATGAACTTGGGGTCCTCGCCGGCGTCTATCATGCGCGCCAGCCAGTACACGGCGGCATCCGGGTCGCTGCCGCGCATGGACTTGATGAACGCCGAGATGATGTCGTAGTGCATGTCGCCGGACTTGTCGTACGCCAGGCCATGGCGGGGGTTCGCCTCGAGCACGTTGTCCAGCGATATCTGCAGCGGGTGCTCCGGCGAGGCCTCGTCGGGCGAGCCCGTGGGCAGCGCCATCTGGCTGGCCAGCTCCAAAGACGTCAGGGCGGCGCGCCCATCCCCTCCCGCCAGGGTCACGATCTCCTGCAGGGCGTCGTCGGCTATGGTGAACGCGCCGTTCAGCCCCTCAGGGCTCCGCAGCGCGCGCCGCACCAGCGTGCGGATGTCGTCGTCGGCCAAAGGCCTCAGCTCCACCACGCGCGACCTGCTGAGCAGCGCCTGGTTCACCTCGAAGTAGGGGTTCTCGGTCGTGGCGCCCACCAGCACCACCGTGCGGTCCTCCACCGCGTGCAGAAGCGAGTCCTGCTGCGAGCGGTTGAAACGATGGATCTCATCCACAAAAAGGATGGTTCGCCGCCCCTGCGTCAGCAGCCTGGACTCCGCCGCCTCGGTCTGGCGGCGCAGGTCCTTCACGGTGCCGGTGACCGCCGACACCTCGACGAACTCGGCCCTGGTGGAGTTGGCTATGATGCGAGCCAGCGTGGTCTTGCCCGTGCCGGCGGGGCCGTACAGGATGACCGACGACAGCGTGTCGTGCTGGATGGCACGCCGCAGCCACGAGCCCTCGCCCACGGCCTGCTGCTGCCCCACGTACTCGTCCAACGTGCGGGGCCTCATGCGTGCGGCCAGCGGGGCGTTCGCCTGTCTTCTTTGGCGCTCTATGTTCGAGAATAGCGTGTCCATGCAAACAATTGTACCCATCCGCGCGGGTGGATGCACCCGTCGCTACGCCCTGACGCCGTCGAAGTAGCCCCTGCGCGGGAACAGCTCGCGCGCCTCCGGATACAGGCTCTCGCAGCTGGCGATGAAGTAGTCGTCGGTCATCGAGCTGATGTAGTCCACCACCGTGAGGTCGGGGTCCGCCTGCCAGTCGTACGTCCTGCCGTAGGGTCTCAGGTGCCGCTCCAGGGGCAGGATGTGGTGCTGGAACAGCGCGCGGCTGCGGTCGCCCGAAGTCAGGACGTCCAGCTCGTGCTGGTACAGCTGTGCGAACAGCTGGCTGATGGAGCCGCCGAAGTCGCCGCCCACCTCGCTGGAGCCGTAGATCTTCTGGTAGTTCTCGCGCTTCGCGCGCGCCAGCTCGTGGAAGCCCTCCGGGCTCATCTCGATATGGTCCTTACCCACGCTGTGCTCCACCACGTCTGCGGCGAACGCCTGCAGGGCCCAGGCGTTGTACGCCCCGCCCAGCCCGTCGTCGAACGTGTCCTCATGGCACAGGCCCGCGCGTATGGCGTCCTGGCGGTCCTTGCCCACGTAGGCGATGATGTCCGAGATGCGCACGACGCAGCCCTCCAGCGTCATGGGCCGCAGCTTGCCAATGGCGTCGTCGCCCGACTGCCAGCACCTCCGCACCACGCGGTCGAAGGCGTCGAAGTCCTTAAGACCGCTGGTGTGGAACACCTGCTGCTCGAACTCGCCGTTGTGGCAGATGACGCCGTCCAGGGTCTGCAGCGCCAGGTTGCGCCCGTACGTCACGTCCAGCACGCGCACGCTCTGCACGTTGTGAAAGAACCACCGCCCCGTGCGCTCGTGGAAGACCGCGTTCAGGTAGCGCTCGCCTGCGTGGCCGAACGGCGTGTGCCCGATGTCGTGGCCCAGGGCTATGGCCTCGATGAGGTCCAGGTTCAGCCCCAGCGCGCGCCCTATGTCGCGTGCGATGCGGCCCACCAGCTGCACGTGCAGCCCGCGCCTGGTCAGGTCGTCATTCGCCCTGAACGAGAAGACCTGCGTCTTTCCGTTCAGGCGGTTGTAGGCGGGCATGTGCACGATCTTCTCGGCGTCGCGCACGAAGGCGGGCCGCATCAGCGTGTCCTGGTCGCGCTCGGAGGCGTCACGCCTGATGGCCTGCTCGTTCGTGCAGGCGTACGGGCTCAGCCTTCCGGATTCCAGGATATTCCGCACCTGCGCCGCGGCCTCGGGCGATAGCTCGCCCTGCAGGCCAGGTGCCATCTTGTTCGTAAGACCAGACATTGGCATCACGCTCCCACCGACGTCGGCATGCGTTCATGCACGCCAGCATAGCGCAGCGTGAACGCCTGCGGGCGACTGGTCTACTCGTCGCAGGCGACGCACCCCACGAACACGCGCCCGACCTTCTCGCCTATGGTGTTGCCCAGACCACAGCGGGTGAAGACCCCGCCGAACTTCCCGTCAAAGAGGTAGAGCCCCTCCATGTTTGACGCCAGGGACGCGTCCAGCGGGTCTGCCTGCGCGTCCACGTCGCCCATGAGCACGGGAGTCTTGTACATGCTGGCATAGCGCTGAACCACGCCCCGCTGGCTGGCCATCTGGCGCAGCGCCTCCTCCCACTGCCCCTGCGTGCAGTCCAGGCCCGCCACGACGCCGACGCTGTTGTAGCCACCCGCGGGCTTCAAGATCCACCGGTCCTTCTGCGCGTAGGGGCTCAGGTCGTCGTCGGGAGACAGCCGGTGGGTCTGCGGCACGTGCAGGTGCACGAACCTCAGCTCGTCGTCGGTCAAGAACTGCGCCGCCTCGGGCGAGAAGAGCGCGCTGAATATGGTCTTGCTGGCGCATACCCAGGTGCGGAACGTCCCCACCACGCAGGCCAGGTCGTCCGCCACCGCTCGCTCCAGCGCGTAGGCGCCCTCGCAGGACTTCTGCACCAGCTCGCTCGTGACCACGCGGCGCCACACCAGGTCGATGGGGCCCTGGTCGTCCACCAGGCGCAGCCGCCCGTCCACCGGGGTCGTGCGGAGGCTTCGCAGATCGGCAAAGCGGGCGCTGATGCCGCGTGCCTGCAGGCGCTCGATCAGGTGGTCCACCTCCTGGCGCTCGACCGACTCGGGGTAGTCCACGAATGCCAGCACGGGCTCCTGCGCTCGGGCGCCCTGAGCCGGGACCCAGCTGTCGTAGGTGGCCAGCACGGCGTCGATGGCGCCCTCCAGGACGTCGAAGGTCCGCAGGCGCGGGTGCCTGCGGCTGAACTCCTGCCAGGCGTCGCAGCGCTGCTCGGCGCGCGTGACCTCCACGGTGTCGGTCATGCCCGACGAGCCGTCGGTGTTCAGCTCGCAGAACTGGTAGTCGCCCGTCTGCTCGTTGAAGAACACGTCCACGCGCGCTATGGGGATCAGCCTGGTGTAGCTGGTGGGCACGCGGACCAGCTGGTCCATGCGGTCGTCGAACCCCAGCTGAGCCCTGAACGAGGGCGAGTCCAGGTAGGCGCGCGTGCACTTGTCCATGATGCGTCCCATGGTTTCGGCCGCGTCCGCCAGCACGTTCAGCTGCGCGCGATCGAAGATCTTTGGCACCACCGACCAGGGCACGGGCTTGCCGTGGAACACCGCGTGGGTCGTGCCCAGCCATTGGTTGGCGGCCCTCCTGCTGCTGACGTCTCCCCCCTGGTCCCTCACTATCTGCAGGTACTCGTCCTCCAGCGCTCGCCCGCCAAACCTAGCCATGCTATGCGTTAGCCTCCTCGCTTTCATCGTGTTTCACGGAAACGCCCACCTGGTCGGCGTCCCCGTCGTCCGCCCGGTCCGCGCCGGCTCCCCAGGAGCCCCCGCGGCACAGCACGCACTGCTCGGTTGCGGGGCTCAGCTCGAACCCCAGCTCGCGCAGGCGCTTCACCAGGGCCTTCTGGTAGGGATAGGCCACGATCCAGGGGTGCTGGCCCTTTGCCACGAACTCGTTTGCCTTCGCGGCCACGAGGGCCGCCGCCCAGCCGCGGGTCTTGTGCCCCGCGAACACCTGCAGCATGCCGATGGATCCGTCGGGCAGCTCGCCCACGAAGCCCACGAGCTCGTCCTTCTCGAACGCGCCTAGCACGCCGCCCGAGGCCAGAAGCTCGCGCGCCCAGGCCGCGTCCACGCGCTGCGCGGGGCCCACATGGCGCACGACCTCCTGCTGGTGCTCCGCCCCCAGGGGGCGGATCTGGCGCCTCAGCTGGGCAGACACCTTCACCTTCGCGCGTCTTCGCCAGAACGCCAGCACCACGGGCTCCACCGAGTCCATGCCCAGGGCGTCACGCGCCGCCTGGCCCATGCCGCGGCCGCACGCCAGTACCTCGCGCACGTCGGGACCCGCGCACAGCGCGCCCAGGACGGCCGCGGCCTGCGGGGCCTGGGTACCAAAGAACGCTCGGCGGCCCCGGGGCAGGCGCACCAGGACGTCGTCGCGGTCCGCATACAGAAGCTGGCCCACGTGACGCTCCAGCGACTCGCGCACCCCGAGCGCACAGGGCGGGGCCGCGTCCAGCGCCGCGTCCGCCCGCTGCCGCAGCTGCTGGCCGCCCAGCTGCCCGGCACGCACCAGCACGGCCATGCGTCGCGCCATCTGCTGGTGACCGGCCTCTGCGGGGTGGTCGGCATCGTCCAGAAGCCCCAGGTCGGCAGGGCCCAGAAGCCTGGTCCCCTCGACCACGTGCTGCTGCGGATGCACGGAGGCGGCGGCCCGGATGATCCTGAGCACCTCCGCGTAGCAGCTCTGACGGTGCGTGGGATAGGCCGCCTCGTCGTGCGCGGGCGGGGTCCAGACGTAGGTGGGCACCTCGGGCCACGTCTGCGCCATGAGCCCCAGAAGGCCGCGCACGTCGCGGCGCACCAGGGTGGCGCCGCAGCGTTCGAACCGGTAGTTCGTGCCCAGCGCCACGACGGCCATCGCCGGCGGCTCCAGGCTGGCGAAGTCCGCCGCGAACTCGGGCTGGAACACCTGCCCATCTATCGAGAGGTTCCACAGGTCCATGCCCAGCTCCTGCGCCAGGAGCGCCGTCCAGGAGCGCGAGGGGTCGTGCACGTAGCAACCCTGGCTGATGGAGTCGCCCACCACGGCCAGTACGGGCGCGGGCGGCACGGCCTCCACCGTCTGCCCGTCGCACCACAGCTCGCGCACCGCGCATCCCACCACATAGGGCAAAAAGACCGTCACGTCTCGCACCCTGCCAAAGCCCGGCAGCGGCACCATGCCGGGGCCGGGGGCGTCGTCTGCCGCGTCCAGCCGCAGGCTGGCCAGGCTGCACCCCGCGCTGCCGTCCACGCCTGAGATGCCGTCGGGCACGGCCTGCGCCTCGACGGGACCCAGGTGCTGGCCGTCCACGACCAGCCCCAGCACCGGATCGGCGCACTTGCCGTTCCACACGTCGGGCCGCAGCGCCAGCACCATCTCGTTCGCGTCGGTCCTGAAACGCAGGCACACGCCTGCCGTGGAGCGGGCCATGCGCCGGTAAAGCCCGGGATGCCATGCCATGCAGCTGCCCAGCACGCGCAGCTGGCGCTCGGTCACGCGCCACGGCCTGACCCAGCCGCCCGGCAGGGCCTGGGTGCGCACGCACCCGTGGAGGAAGTCTGCGGCGGAGCGCCTCAGCAGGAGGGCCCTCCCCTCGTCGGAGAAAACCAAGTCCTGCAAGCCCATGCGCACTCCCTCCCCGGCAGGCCACTTCCATGCCGGTACAACGTAGCCCCGGGCACACCCGAGGCACAGACGTGCACTATTTTGGCAGATTGGCGAGCCGGAAGTCGCCGCCGCACAGCTCCTCCACCGCATCGCGCACGACGCCGTAGGCCCTCACCAGATCGTCCAGGCGCCAGCGGGCGTTCGCGGGGCTGGTGGACGGCAGCTTCGTCGCCGGCATGTGCACTACGTCGCGCACGTAGCGCTGGTACAGGGCATAGGCTGCCGACCCCGTGCAAAAGATGCGGCCGATGGGCGCCACACTGAGCACGCGCCGCAGGTCGTTGGGCTCGGGATCGCGAATGCTGGAGTCCGAGGCGCCCACGATGGTGCAGCCCAGAAGCACGTCGTCCAAGGCCAGGTGGTGCCTGCGGCACAGCAGGCGCTTGCCCTCCACGTCGGGAGGCACATCCTCGTCCCACAAGGCGGCCATGACCCTCCAGAACCGGTTCTGGGGGTTGCCGTAGTGAAATCCGTTCTGCCGGGACAGCGGGCTGGGCATGGTCCCCAGCAAGAGCACCCTGCTGCCGGGGTCCACCACCGCGGGCAGGGGGTGCGTCACGTGCCGGGCCTCCCCCGCCACGCGCGGGCGGGCTCCCCCGCTCCGGGGCACGGCTACTCGCCCTCCTCTACGCTGGCGTAGAACTCCTTGCCGTCGTCCAGGCGCAGCATCAGGATGCGGCCCCAGCCGGCGCCGCCCGCGGCGCCGCAGTCGATGGCCCAGCGGTCGGCGACGCCCGCGGTCTCGTCGCAGGCGCCCACGCGCATCATCTGGCACTTGCCGTCCGCGTTGCGGGCGGGACGGTCGTAGCGGTCGGCCAGCTGCTCCACGTAGGGCACTGGCGTGTGGCCCGCCACCACGATGGGACCCTGCCCCTCGGCGTCCAGAAGGCCCGTGGGCTTTCCCCAGAACTCCTCGCGAATCCACAGCACGTCCTCGGAGTTCTGGCACCCCAGAAGCGCGTCCAAGGAGGCGTCGCTCCAGCACCTGCGCGCGCCGAACTCGTGGGGCACCAGGCCTGCGTGCACCAGGATGTAGGGACGCCCCTCTACCGTGACGTGCCCGCTCAGGGGCAGGCCCTGCACCCACTCCACCAGCTCGACCCGCTCGTCGTTGCCCAGCTTCCGAAGCCCGGACAGCGTGGGGGCGCAGCCGTTGATGGCCCAGTTGACCGACGCCATCTGAGGGTCCTGCCCGCAAAAGAAGTCCATCATGAGGTCCTCGTGGTTTCCCATGAGCACGTGGGCGTTGGGCAGGTCGCGGCAGATGCGCATGACGCCCACGGGGTCAGGCCCGCGGTCTATCATGTCGCCCAGCACCCAGACGGTGTCCTCCTGCGCGGGAGACACCTTCTCCAGCAGTCGCTCGAGCGTCCTTCTGTGCCCGTGCACGTCCGAGAATACGTACGTCGCCATCGAAGACCTCCTTCAGGCCAAGATATCGAAAATCCAACCCCCGCACAAGCGTTTGGTTTCCCCTAAGGATGTCGAGAAGGGCGCAGCCTGGCCGATGCCGCCTCGTGTCTGCTGGTGCGCGCCCACGAAACCCTGGAGCGCCACGCGGGCGGCGAGCCCACCTCTATGAGCCGGCCGGGGCCCAACCTGTCTCGCCCTGCGTCGCGCACGATGCGCTGCACCTGATCCATGGTCTGGTCCAGGCGCTCGCCCTTCAGCCGGCACTCCCACACCACGACCACGGTCCAGCCCTCGCTCACCAGGAGCGCGTTGTCCCGGGCGTCGCGGGCGCGGTTGCGCGCGAACTTGGCGCGCCAGAACTCCACGTTCGTCTTTGGCAGGGGCAGCTGGCAGTGGGGGCAGCGGTGCCAGAAGCACCCGTTCACGAATATGGCTACCTTGCGGCCGGGGTAGCACACGTCGGGCCTTCCCGGCGCCTTCTTCCAGTGCAGGCGGTAGCCCGGCAGGCCCGCCGAGCGCAGGCGCGAGCGAACGACCAGCTCCGGCTTTGTGTTCTTGCTCTTGTTGGCCTGCATCACGTGGTGCGTGGCCTCGCTCACCTGTGCCATCCAGCGACGCGCCGCCTACAGCTCGAGACCCTCGATGTCCGAGACGATCCCCTCGGGCGTGAAGTGGTAGATCTTGAAGAACTCCTCCGTGGGCACGCGGTCCAGGAGCTCCTTCTTTCCGCCGTAGCACAGCACGCGCAGGTGGGTCTTGCCGAAGTAGCGGGCGACCTTCTCGCCAAAGCCTCCGCACAGGATGCCCGGCTCCAGAGTGACCACGATGTCGTGCGAGCGGTGCAGGTCGTCCAGCAGCGCCTCGTCGAAGCTGGCGTAGTTCAGGGCCTCGACGACGCTGGGGTTGATGCCGTCGCGCTGTTCCAGCAGGTCGGCGGCCCGGCAGGCCAGGTCTACGGTGGTGCCGATGGTCAGGAAGCAAATGCGCCCGCCCGGGCGCACGACGTGCCAGCGCGAGGGATGGCTGCCGTCGAACGCCTGGCGCGCCTCCTGCACCGCTGCGCCCTCGTGCGCCGCCCTGCGGACGTCGGCGTCCGTGACGACCTTCTCGGGCACGCGGATGACCACGGGGCGCTCGGTCTGGTCGATGGACCAGTCCAGCATGGCCAGGTACTCCTCGCGCGTGGCGGGGGCCAGGCAGGTCAGGCCGGGGATGTTGCCCGTGGTGATGATGTCGGTCGTGCCGGCGTGCGTGGCGTCGATGTCGTAGAAGCCCGCCCCGAAGACCAGTATGGTGGCGGGGCAGCGGTTCAGCGCCAGCTCCTGCATCATCTGGTCGTAGGCGCGCTGCAAGAAGCTGGCCATGACATAGAACACGGGCTTCGCGCCGCCGCGGGCTATGCCCGAGGCGAAGGCCACGGCGTGCGGCTCGGTGATGCCCGTGTCCACGAACTGCGCACCGCACAGCTTTCGGAACTCCGGCGTCAGGCCCACGCCGCCCGGCGCGCCCGCGTTGATGGCGACCACGCTGGGGTCGGCCGCCATCTTTATGGTCATGAAGTCGCGCGTGATCTGCTGGTAGCTCTCGCTGACCTGGCGCGCCTTGCGCACGGCCTCGGGCTTCACTGAGTGGGCGGCCTCCTTGTGCTGCTCGGCCCAGGGGTAGCCCTTGCCCTTCAGGGTGTGGATGTGCACCACGATGGGGTGGTCGATGTCCTTCACCTGGCGCAGGGCCTCCACCATGGCGTCCACGTCGTTGCCGTCCTCGACGTAGCGGTAGTCCAGGCCCAGGTCGCGAAACAGGTTGTGGGGCGACTGGCCGTGCGTGCGGCGCAGCTCGTCCAGGCCGGCGTACAGCCCGCCCGCGTCGGGCGCTATGGACATCTGGTTGTCGTTGAACAGCACGATGAAGTTGGAGCCCAGGGTGGCGGCGTTGTCCAGGCCCTCGAACGCCTCGCCACCCGAGAGCGACCCGTCGCCCAGCACCACGACCACGTTGTGGTGCTGGTGCAGAAGGTCGCGCGCCTTCGCCATGCCGCAGCCCAGACTGACGGCCTGAGAGGTATGCCCGCAGCGGAACAGGTCGTACTCGCTCTCGGCGGGGTTCGTAAAGCCGGACACCTCGCCGTAGTGGTCGGGATCGTTGAACGCGCGGGCACGCCCGGTCAGCATCTTGTGCGTGTAGCACTGGTGGGAGACGTCGAAGATTATCTTGTCGCGGGGAGCATCGAACACGTAGTGCAGCGCGATGGTGGCCTCGACCAGGCCCAGGTTTGGCCCCAGGTGCCCGCCCGTCACCAGCACGCTGTCGATGATGGCCTGGCGCACCTCCTGCGCCAGCTCGGGAAGGTGTTCTTGCGGGATGCGCTTCAGGTCCTGTGGGCTCTGTATGCTCCTTAGATATGCGCTCATCCTCGCTGCTCCCCCTCGCAATGTGACACGGACCATGCCGGCGGCCCGCCCGGCCCACAGCCCGGCAGAACCACTCGCAACGGTCTAGTATGCACCAAGGAGCCCACGCGGGCCCAAGCTCGTCCGCAATCGCGCCGAAAGTACCAATATACGAGAAGAACGCCCGCAGACGACGGGCCCAGACGCGCGGCGCGGACCGCCCCATGGACGGCCCGCGCCTGTTTCGAAGCCTCTAGTCCTCCTGCACCGGGTCTCCCGAGAAGTTGAGCCCCCCGGTGATCTTCTTTGCGTCGTCCAGGGTGACATCTGGGCTCATGAGCCGGGGCAGCTCCTCCCCCACGCGCTCCTGAGCGCTCTGGTACAGGTCCCAGAACGAGTCCGTGCTGACGGCGCCGGTGAAGGGGTTCTTCCACGGCAGGTGGTGGCGGTTGTCGAAGTCGCTCGTGTCCTCCGGGCGGTCGCGGTGCGTCATGGCGCGGCACAGCGAGTAGCGCTTGCGCAGGATGGGCTTCTCGATCACGCTGAGCGCACGCGTCTTTCCGCCGGTGGGGCTATAGAAGAAGACCCGCTGCACCATGCGGAAGTCCCTGACCGCGCAGGGGAACACGTCGTTGGCCACGGCCACGTTCGTCGTCATCCGGTACGTGAACGCCTGGGCGTACAGCTGCCCCAGCACGTTCAGCACACGGTCGCGCGCCTGCAGCACGCGCTCGTAGGGGCGGTAGGTCGCCACGGTCTGGTGGGTCTTTGCATACAGGACCATCTCGTCCAGGTCGCGCTCGACCTCCGCGTGCACGACGCCGCCGTCCGAGGTGTCCAGCCCCTCCACGCCCGCGCCGCACAGGCCGTTCTGCCAGAAGTACACCAGCGGGTGCATGGTGGAGTCCAGCAGGTAGTGGCACAGGAAGCCCGCAACGTAGGCACTGGCAACGCTTTGGTCCTGCGGGTCCAGCTGGTCCACGGCACGCCTGAGGTCGTACAACACGTGCGATGGCTCGTCGTGGTGCAGATGGTCGCCCAGCTTTTTGAAGGAATCCATGCGGTGCGGCGAGGCGGCCAGGTAGAACAGCGGGTCGGGCCCCTGGTTGCCCAGAAGGAACGCGTCGCGCTCGTCAGGGGTAAACAGCCGGACCGTCTGCAGCGCCTCGCCGTAGGCGTCCTGGCCAAAGAAGTCATGCGTCAGAATGGCTGGCATGCGAACTCCCCTCCGCGCCGCCGGCGGGCAGCGCATCGCTTTGCTCGAGAACAGTATTCCACACCCGAGCCCGCACGGACGACGCCAACCGAAGTGCCACAAACTACGCCGATGGACCACCTTACCGATGCTTGACATTACCTCAATGCCCGCTTTTTGTTCGGTGCATATGGTGAGAGTTATGTGTGCGTATGAACGGTTGCGCACCAAAGTGTCCACTATCCAAAGGGGTGCCTATGGCAAAAGAGAAACTGACCAAGGCCGAGAAGAGCTGGATCGTCTACGACGTGGGCAACAGCGCACTCGTGCTTCTGGCCACCAGCGTGATACCCATCTACTTCAAGTCGCTGGCGGACGGCCCGTCGCTCGTCGCGTGGAGCTACGCCGAGACCGTGGCCTCCCTCGTGATAGCGCTCCTGATGCCCGTCCTGGGCTCCATCGCCGACATGCGCGGCATGAAGAAGAAGTTCGTCCTGGCCACGGTGCTCATGGGCGTCGTGGCCACCGTGGGCATGGGACTGCCCACCGACCCCATGCCCTTCCTGGTGGTCTACGTCATCAGCTCGGTCATGCTGAACACGTCCATCGTGTTCTACGACGCGCTTTTAGTGGACGCCACCACCGACGAGCGCATGGACGAGGTGTCCAGCCAGGGCTACGCCTGGGGCTACATCGGCAGCTGCGTGCCCTTCATCGCCTGTCTGGGCATCATCTTGGGCCGCCCGTTCGGCATCAGCATGCGCCTGGCCATGCAGATCTCGTTCATCATCACCGCGGCCTGGTGGCTGGTGTTCACCATCCCCATGATGAGGAACGTCGAGCAGACCCACTACAAGCCCGTCGAGGATCACCCCATCCACAAGGCCGTCGGCGGCATCGGCGCCACGATGAAGAAGATCTGGGCCGACCGCACCCTGCGCAACTACATGATCGCGTACTTCTTCTACATCGACGGAGTGCACACCATCATCAAGCTGTCCACCAGCTACGGCTCGGACCTGGGCATCGACGGCACGCAGCTGGTGCTGGCTCTTCTGGTGACGCAGTTCGTGGCCTTCCCCTCGGCCATCGCCTACGGCAAGCTGGGCCGCAAGTTCGGCACGCGCCAGATGATCATGGTCGGCATCGCCGGCTACAGCTTCATAACGCTGTTCGCCGCGTTCTTCCTGCACAGCGCCGCGGAGTTCTGGTTCCTGGCCATCATGGTCGGCCTGTTCCAGGGCGGCATCCAGGCTCTCTCGCGCTCGCAGTTCGGCAAGCTGTGCCCCAAGAAGCACGCCAACGAGTACTTCGGTTTCTTTGACATCTTTGGCAAGTACGCGGCCATCATGGGCACGTTCATCGTGGGCACCATGACCGCGCTGACCGGCAACGGCTCGCTGGGCGTCTTCTCCATCCTGGTCCTGTTTATCATCGGCTTTGTCATCATGGCCCGCCTGCCCCAGGCCACGCGGGAGCAGTAGCTCCGGACGTAGGCCACACGGCCAAGAAGCGCGTGCGGGCAGAGGCCCCACATCAGCACGGCGCCCGGGCATCGTCCATCCGATGCCCGGGCGCCTTTTTGTGCTGACATGCTGGCCCGCCGGGCACGCCCCGCGTTTCCAGGACGACCCGACGGCTGGCCTCGCGCTAGTCCAACATCTCCAGATGCTTCATCGAGAAGTCCAGGATGCCGCAGGAGTGCGTCAGCGCGCCCGAAGAGATGATGTCCACGTCCAGGTCGGCCAGGGCCCGCACGTTCTTCTCGCTGACGTTGCCCGAGATCTCCACCATGGCGCGGTGGTCTATCAGCTGGATGGCCAGCTTCATGTCGTCGTGGGTCATGTTGTCCAGCATGATGACGTCAGCACGCGCCTGGATGGCGTCCTTCACCATCTGCAGGGTCTCGCACTCCACCTCTATCTTGCACATGAACGACACGCGCTGGCGCGCGGCCTGCACGGCGGCCATGACGCCGCCCGCCGCCTCGATGTGGTTGTCCTTCAGCATGACGGCGTCAGAGAGCCCCATGCGGTGGTTCCCGCCGCCTCCGATGCGCACGGCCAGCTTGTCCAGGACGCGCAT
>JAQXQO010000035.1 GCA_029101205.1 Coriobacteriales bacterium
TGCGCGAAATCCTTGAACTTGCCGTTGGTGCCAACGAAGTCGGTCTCGCAGGTGAGCTCGACCATAGCGGCAACCTTTGCGTCATCAGAGACGTAGACGGCGATGGTACCCTCGTTGGTCTCGCGGCCAGCGCGCTTGACAGCCTTGGCAAGACCCATCTTGCGGAGGACGTCGACGGCCTTATCAAGGTCGCCGTCGGCCTCGACGAGGGCCTTCTTGCACTCCATCATGGGAGAGTCGGTCATCTCGCGAAGCTGCTTCACGAGGGCGGCAGTAATCTGTGCCATGTGAACCTCCTAAAGGGGGTGTTTGGTTGGTTGGAGACGGACGCTACTCGGCCGCAGGAGCCTCAGCGGCAGGAGCGGCGGCCTCCTCGGTCGCGACCGGAGCGGAAGCCTCGCCGGTCTGCATCTCCTCAGCGGTCACCTGAGTCTCGCCGGTACCAGCAAGAACGGCGTCGGCAGCGAGCTCGCACATAAGGGAGACGGAGCGGATGGCGTCGTCGTTAGCGGGCACGCCGTAGTCGATGACGTCGGGGTCGGAGTTGGTGTCGAGCAGTCCGACAACGGGGATGTGCAGACGGTTGGCCTCGCGCACGGCGATCTCCTCGCGCTTGGTATCAACCACAAACAGGGCCTGGGGCAGGCTCTTCAGCTCGCGCACGCCACCGAGGTTGCGCTGCAGCTTCTCGAGCTCCTTGGTCAGGACGGCCTGCTCCTTCTTGGGCAGGGTGGCCATGACGCCGTCGTTCTGCATGGTCTCGAGCTCCTCCATGCGAGAGATGCGGGAGCGCATGGTGACGAAGTTCGTCAGCATGCCGCCCAGCCAGCGCTGGTTGATGTAGGGCATGTTCGCGCGCTCGGCCTGGGTCTGGATGGGCTCCTGAGCCTGCTTCTTGGTGCCGACGAACAGGATGGTGCCGCCCTTGGCAGCGGTCTCCTTCAGGAAGGTGTAGGCCTTGTCGGCGTCCAGGATGGTCTGCTTCAGGTCGAGGATGTAGATGCCGTTGCGCTCGCCGAAGATGTAGGGCTTCATCTTGGGGTTCCAACGGCGGGTCTGGTGACCGTAGTGGCAGCCTGCGTCGAGTAGGGTCTGGATGTTGATCTTTACAGCCATGTGCTAAACCTCCTGTGGTTTGTCCTCCGCGTGAGGTCACTCCCGTCTGACCACCCCTTGCCTGGCTTTGGGCGCAGGGCACCACGGTAGACGAGTCGTCACGCGTGTGAAGTATGCCGTGCAGACGCACAGCGATTGTGCATTATATCAGCTATGGTGCCCTTGCGCCAAGCTCGCAGGTCCGCACAGGAGTTCACCACAAATTCACAGTTCCTGCCCAGCAACGCGGCGCACGCGGACTCATCCGCGCGGGTGCGCACGCCGCGTGGCCTCCTTCAGCCTGCCCACCGAGAGGTGCGTGTAGATCTGGGTGGTCTGCAGGCTCTCGTGCCCCAGGAGCTCCTGCACGCTCCTGAGGTCGGCGCCACCCGACAGAAGCTCCGTCGCGAACGTGTGCCGCATGGCGTGAGGCGTGACGCCGGAGTCGAGCCCGGCCTGGCGTGCCCGCAGCTCGAACCTGCTGCGCAGTGCCGCCGCCGACATCCTGCGTCCCCTGGTCGAGACGAACAGTGCGCTCGTGCGCTCCCCCTTCCCGCGCTGGACCAGCTGGGGCCGTCCCTTCTGGACGTAGAGCTCGACCCATCTGACGCACTCCTGGTACAGGGGCACGATGCGCTCCTTCGAGCCCTTGCCGAAGAGCCTCACCTGCGCGTACTTGCCCGCCTGCACGTCGCCCACGTCCAGGCGCGACACCTCCGAGATGCGCGCGCCCGAGGCGTACAGCAGCTCCAGCATGGCACGGTCGCGCAGCCCCTCGGCGTCGGTGGTGTCAAACGACTCCAGGAGGCGCTCCACCTCGGCGTCGGTCAGCGTGGTGGGCAGCGTGCGCGGGACCTTGCGCCCCGAGATGGCCGCCGCGCTGTCCTGCTGCGTGACGCCCTCGCGCAGCAGCCACCCGTACAGCGTGCGAAGGGAGGACAGGTGCCGGTTTATGCTCTTTGGCGAGTAGCCCGCCTGGCTCATCTGCGCCAGGTAGCCACGCAGCTGGCGGTGGGTCACCTCCAGCGGCATGATGCCCTCGCGCCCGACCCAGTCCAGGTAGTGCTGCAGGTCGCACGAGTACGACCGCACGGTGTTGTCCGAGAGGTGCCTGACGCCGCCCAGGTAGTCCAGGAACTCGCCGACCAGCCGCGCAAAGCGCCCCTGCTGGCTGCTGCGCTCCTGCACCTCCTGGACCGCGGCCGGCTGCTCGTCGCGGCTCATCGCCGTATCTGCCCAAACAGGTCTTCTCTGCTTTGCACGAGGGCGGCGAAGTCAGCCTTTGCCCTGGTGGCATAGGCGCGGTAGCGCTCCTGCTTTTTCATGCGCTTGCCCTCCAGGGGCGGAACCAGCCCGAAGTTCACGTGCATGGGCTGGTAGTCCTGGGTTGCGGGGTCTGTGGCGTAGGCCACCAGGGCGCCGAACGCGCACGTGCGAGGCAGCTGCGGCGCGTCAAGCCCCCTCAGCTCGGCGTAGGTGTTCAGCGCCGCCAGGTACCCCGACGCGATGGCCTCGGTGTAGCCCTCGGTCCCCGTGATCTGGCCTGCCAGCCTGCAGGACGTGCCCGGAATCTTGAACGTGGCGTCCAGCACGTGCGGGGAGTCGACGAACGAGTTCCTGTGCATGACGCCATAGCGGAAGAACTCCGCCCCCTCGAGCCCGGGAATCATGCGGAACACGCGCTTCTGCTCTCCCCAAGTGAGGTTGGTCTGGAACCCGACCAGGTTGTACGCGGTGCGGTCTGCGTTCTCGGCGCGCAGCTGCACGGCCGCCCATGGCCTGCGCCCGGTGCGCGGGTCGGTGAGGCCCACGGGCTTCAGCGCGCCGAAGCGCAAAGAGTCCCTGCCCGTGCGCGCCACCTCCTCGACGGGCTGGCAGGCGCAGAACAGGTCGCTCTGCTCGAAGTCGCGCGCCAGCACGCGCTTTGCGCCCACCAGCTGGTCGTAGAAGTCGTTGTACTCGTCCTTGCTCATGGGACAGTTCAGGTAGTCGCCCGAGCCCGTCTGGTCGTAGCGCGACTGCGAGAACACGACGGACCTGTCCAGGCTCTGCGCGTCCACCACGGGAGCCGCGGCGTCAAAGAACCACAGGTGGCTACCGCCGACCTGCGACGAGATGGCCTGGAACAGCGCGTCGGAGCACAGCGGACCCGCGGCTATGACGCAGGGCCCCTCTGGGATCTGCGTGACCTCGGCGCGCACCAGCTCGATGAGCGGCTCTTCCTCCACGGCGCGCGTGACCGCCTCGCTGAAGCGGTCGCGGTCCACCGCCAGCGCGCCGCCCGCGGGCACGGAGCACCTCATGGCCATGTCCAGAAGGCGGCTGCCCGCCGTCCTGAGCTCCCACTTCAGAAGGCCGGCGGCACTCTCCTCGCGCAGGGACTTCAGCGAGTTCGAACACACCAGCTCGGCCAGCCGGTCCGTGTGGTGCGCCGGCGACTCATGCACGGGCCGCTGCTCGTACAGCCTGACGGGCACGCCCCTGGCAGCCAGCTGCAGGGCGCACTCGCTACCCGCCAGTCCGCCGCCGACCACGCTAACCACCACGTCGCTCACCACAGTACCTCCCGTCACCGCGCCGGCGCCTAGGCCCCGGCGTTCTGCTCGTCGTTCGCAGACATCATACTATGGTCCCCCGCAAAGTCGCCCCGCTCGCCATTCGCCACGGGCCCAGGGCAGGCCTCTCGCTCAGGCAGGCTCCAGCTCTGTCCCGAGCCGTCGGGCGCTCCGGCTTCTCCCGCGTAGTCCGGCGTGGCTGCGCGCTGTCCACCAGCGCCAGGCGCGTCGCCCACATCCGAGGTCTCGGAAGGCTGCCAGACCTGCGGGCCCATGGGAGCCGCCCAGGCGTACGAAGGATCCACCTGCTCCGCAGTGTTGGTCGGAACGGTCCCCGAAAGGATATCGCCTTGCGTCACGGGGGCCTGCGCCTCTTCCCTGTGCGTCTGCGGCCTCCCAAGCGATGGCGCTCCCAGGGGGATGGCGTACGGGTCGTCCAGCCCCTGACGCTGCCGCGCCCTTCGGAAGTACTTCTCGTACGCGGCCTGCGTCACGGAGTAGCGGCCGTCCAGCAGGTGCACCACCAGTCCCTGGGTCTCGTACTCCGACAGCGTCGTCATCGTGGTCAGAAGAGCCTGTCCCAGCCGCTCGCTGAGCTCGTCGGCGCGCATCGGCGATGCTATGAGCGCCGATATGACCGCGCTGTTGCCCTCGTAGTGGTTCTCGACCACCATGCGCAGGGTGTCGTAGTCCAGGCTGATCTGCGTCTGCAGGTCCATCTCGCTGGCTATGATGCTGGCGCCGGTGGCGATGAGCGAGTTCGTGCCCTGCGAGTTGGGCGAGAAGATCGAGCCTGGTATGGCGTATATGTTCCTTCCCAGCTGGTTCGCGACCTCGGCGGTGCTCATGGTCCCGGACTTCAGCCCCGCCTCGGTGACGAAGAGCGAGCGTGACATGGCCGCGATGATGGCGTTCCTGCGCACGAACGTGAAGCGCTGCGGATGCGACTTCCACGGGCTGATGGATATGACCGCGCCGCCCTTGCGGACCGCGTCGTGGAAGATGTCGCGCGACGTGTCTGGGTAGACCACGTCCGCGCCAGCTCCCGACACGATTATGGTGCGCCCGCCGCTGTCGATGGCCGAGCGCGACGCGGCGTGGTCGCAACCCATGGCCCCGCCGGACACCACCACCAGGTCGCACTCCACGGCCACGCGCGCAGCCATCTCGGCGACCTCCTGGCCGTAGGGCGTGGCCTTGCGCGCTCCGATGATGCTGATGCACGGCATGTTCAGGCACTCTCGGTCGCCCACGCCATACAGCACCTTCGGCGCCGATTCCCCCAGGTCCTCCAGGGCCCGCGGGTAGTCTTTCTCCCCGCGGGCGATCTCCCAAGACATCCTTCCCATGGTTCCTCCCGAAATCGTGGTCACGCCCCGGCTCTTGTGTGATACCGAGGCAACGAACGCCAGCTACAGAGACGTGCGCGACCTGAACGCGATGGCCACCAGGACGTCGTCGCGCGTCACCTGGACGTGCTGCTCGAGGTCGGCCACGCTGCGCGCAACCTGCGACAGCCGCGCGATGGCGCGCCCTCCCAGCGCCAGGCGCTCTGCCGCACCCAGAAACGCGGTCTTTGCCTGGGAGTCGAAGTCGTCCACGAGGCAGTGCCTCCTGTGCGCCTCGTCGTCCGAGGGGTCAGTGCTGTCCCGCAGCCTCCAGCTTCTGAAGTCCAGCGCATCGAGCACCTCCCGGGCCATCTGGCCGGTGGTCTTGCCCTCCTCGCCCTCGATAACCTTCGAGGAGGTGGGACGGCAGACATCCACCCTGAGGTCTATGCGATCCATGAGGGGGCCTCCTATGCGCGCCTGGTACTTCTGCACGGCGGAGGCCGGGCAGGTGCAGGGCTGCCGGGGGTCTCCCAGGTGTCCGCAGGGGCAGGGGTTTGCAGCCGCCACCAGCTGGAACGCGCACGGGAACACGTAGACGCCGTCGGCGCGCACCAGACGCACGACGCCTTCCTCCATGGGCTGGCGCAGCGCCTGCAGCACAGACTGTCCGAACTCGGGAAGCTCGTCCAGAAAGAGCACGCCCCGGTGCGCCAGCGACACCTCACCGGGCAGCACGGGCCTTCCGCCACCGATGAGCCCCGCGCGCGACACCGAGTGGTGTGGCGACCTGAACGGCCGCTCCCCCGCCATCAGGCCGTCCAGGGGCTGCCCCGCAACGGAATGCAGAAGAATGGCCTCGTAGGCCTGCTCCTCGCTCAGCCGGGGCAGGATGGTGGGCATGCGGCTGGCCAGCATGGTCTTTCCCGAGCCCGGTGGCCCCACCATCAGGATGCCGTGCCCTCCCACCGCGGCTATCTGCAGCGCGCGCTTCGCAGGCTCCTGGTCTATGACGTCGGCGAAGTCCGCCCTGGAGGCTGGCATAGACTCGCCAACGGCGGGCATCCTCTCGCAGGTCTGCGCGGGCAGCGTCGCCACGCCCCGCGGCAGCTGCGCCAGGCTGTCCATGGCCCTGGCGTCGGGACACCCCCACACGCCGCCCTGCTGCCGCGCTGCGATGACGCACAGCCCCTCGGTCTGTGCCAGGGCCCCATAGGCCACCATGCCCCTGGTGGGCAACACGGCCCCGTCCAAGCCCAGCTCGCCCACAAAGAGGCACCCGTCCAAGTCCCTCACGGGTATCTGCCCGGTGCAGGCCAGGATGGCCACCGCTATGGGCAGGTCGAACCCCGTGCCGGTCTTTCTGAGGTCTCCCGGCGAGAGGTTTATCGTGATGTGCATCCTGGGCACGGTGAACCCGCAGGCGCGGATGGCGCAGCGCACGCGGGAGCGCGCCTCCAGCACGGCGGAGTCCGGCATGCCAACCACCGTGAGGCCGGGTATGCCGCCCGAGGCGCTGACCTCCACGCTGACGGGAACGGCCTCTACGCCGCGCAGCGTGGCGGCATGCACGGCGAACGCGCGCCCGCCCGTCACCTGGGCGCTCATAGCGACCCCGTTCCCGTGTCGTCCCACTCGAAGGCGCCCACCAGGTGCCGCAGCTGAGCCCTCTGGTTGTCATGCAGGTTCAGGGCTATGACGTCGAAGCGCACCGACGTCAGCTCGGGGTGCAGCGCCAGGTAATACAGTGCTATGCGCCGGTAGCGCTTCTGCTTTGCCGCGTCGACGGCCAGCTCGGGTATGGCCCCCTCGCATTCGCCATGGACATAGCGGGTCTTCACCTCTATGAGGACCGTCTCGTCGTCCTGGCGCGCCACGATATCGGCCTCGCCGAAGGGGCACCGAAAGTTTCGCTGTGACAGCTGGTAGTCGTGCGCCTCCAGGTAGCGCGAAGCCAGCTCCTCGCCGCGCCTGCCCACCTCGTAGTTCGAGCACCTGCACAGAGGCTTGGTGTGGTCTGTGGCACGGCTCTTTCGGCAGGGCCCGGACTTTCCCGAGCGCAGGGCATGGTCCACGTCCTGGCGGGGTCCGCCGTAAGATCCCATGGGCTCTTCGGCCCCCCGGTCCGCGGGTCCGCACGAGTCCTCGTTTCGCCACCCCTCGGGCCCCAGGCAGTCGTTGGGCACATCCTCGGCGCCTGCCTGCGCCGCCGCCCCTCTGCCCTCGGACTCGTCCTGCTGGTCCCAGCCCTCGTCCTCTGACAGCACTGCTGGCTCGCCCACCCTGGACAGGTTGCACGACTCCTCCGGGCATGGCACATCCTGGGCACGTTCGTCCTCGCCCCGCACAGTCTCGGTGCGCGGCGCCTTCGCCGCGCCCGTTCCCATGCCACCTGTCCTGCTCCTGGTCCTCTGCTTCCCCATGCTCTTCTCCTCCCACGAAAGGTGGGGTACAGCATGACAGGGTCCACTTGCACCGAACTTGCCTTTGGCTGGCAGGAAGCCGGCACCAAGCTGGCGCATTTGCGCAGATGACTGAGCCCGCCCAGCGCAACCGTTACGGTGCGCATGGCGCGGGCTTGGACATTGGTTCAAATGCTTATGGAAAGTCAGTCCTCGGGACCGGAAGCGTCCACGAAGTGACCACAAAACGAGGCACGGTGGATGGGTGAAAGCCCGTAGCGCCGTATGGCCTCGATGTGCTCAGCCGAGCCGTAGCCCTTGCACTCGGCCAGGTGGTACTGCGGGTAGGTCTGGTCGTAGGCCACCATCAGGTGGTCACGTGTGACCTTCGCCACGATGGACGCCGCGGCGATGCACGCCACCTGCGCATCGCCATGCACGATCGTGCGCTCCCTCGGGTGCACATGCACGGGATTGCCGTCGATGAGCACCGCATCGGGTTCCACGCCCGTGTCGGCAATGGCCTGTCGCATGCCCATGCGCAGGGCGACGCCCATGCCCAGGGCGTCTATGGACTCTGGCGCGATGTGGGCCATGCCTATGGCCACCGCCAACTCCGCTATCCGGGCAGCAAGCTCTTCTCGCCTGGCAGGCGTCAGCTTCTTTGAGTCGTTGATGCCCCAGACCATGGGCTCGTCGGGCAGCACCACGGCCCCCACCGTCAGGGGACCGGCCAAAGACCCTCGCCCCACCTCGTCTACGCCCACGACCAGGCCATGTCCCCCCAGCCGCCACTGCAGCTGGTACATGGCCTCAACGCGCGAGCGCTCTCGCGCCGTGCGCTCGTGCCTGCGACGCGCGGACGCCACAGCCGCCTGCACCTGCTTTCTTGGGTCGTCCTGGTAGGAGTCGGCAAGATCCAACTCTTCCTCGAAGGAAGCCCCACGCAGCTGGCTCACGACGTCCTTCGCGCTCTGGCGCCCCTTCTCCATGGGCTCGTCTCCTCCCGCAACCGTTACTCCGTCGGCTCCGAACAAACAACGCCGTGAAGTGCCCGCATTCACGTCCGGCGCACTGCATGGTAGCAGCAACGACGGCACGGCACCGCATGGCGACAAAAAAAGCCGCCCCGAAGGGCGGCTGTGCGCTTGGACCGGTTTAGCGCTTCTCGGGAATGCGAGCGGCCTTGCCCACGCGATCGCGCAGGTAGTACAGCTTTGCGCGACGAACGCGGCCGTGACGGACGACCTCCAGCTTTGCGATCTTGGGGCTGTGCAGGGGGAACGTGCGCTCCACGCCCATGCCGAAGCTGATCTTACGCACGGTGAAGGTCTCGCGCGCGCCGGCACCGCTCATGCGGATGACGTCGCCCTGGAAGACCTGCTCGCGCTCGCGGTCGCCTTCCTTGATGCGATAGTGAACCTTCACGTTGTCGCCGGGACGGACCTCGGGGATATCCTCGCGGATCTGCTGGCGCTCGATGGCACGAATGTAGTCCATAGCTTCCTCGTCTCTAGAGGTGCCGACGCTTTGCGAACGACACATAGGCTTACACACAAGAGAGGATTATACGGCCTCGCGCCATTGCGCGCAAGAATCCACAACCTACACGCAAAAGCACACGACGACCGCGGAATCGCTGGTAGGGGCCACGTACGAGTGGGGATTCCCCACGTCGGAGACCCGGTAGAAATACACCTCCGAGGTGTCCTTGCGCATGAGCGCTGGGAAGGGCGTGCGCAGCCACCAGGAGGACTTGCCGGTGGACGCGTCCAGGGTCAGCGACTGGTTGGCGTTCATGGGGTCGATGCCCAGCTGCTGGAAGTACTGGTACTGCGTGCCCTCCGCGTTCAGTGTGTTGTCCATGCCGAATGCCGTGTCACCGTACTCGGCCTGCTCCCATGAGATCTGCCCGCACAGTTCACGCGCCGACAGCAGCCACAGCGTGTCGGTAGTCGCGGTGACGCTGCTGACGTCGTCCAGGTGCCCACGATTGTTCGTCAGCTTCTGCACGGGGACGATGCGCTGGGTCAGCTCGTCGGGCAGAAGCGGCAGGTAGTCCGCCGTCAGCTTTGCGCGCAAGGCTGACGCCTCCCAGCCGCCCGCCACGCTGTCCGTGTCGTTCATCGAGGAGCGCCCCAGCGCCCCCACGGTCATGAAGGTCAGGCCAGCCACGCCACCGTCCTCCGTGGTGTCGTGGCCTATGCCGATGATGCGCACGTCGATGACGTAGCCGTTTGTCAGCTGGACCTGCTTCGTCTGGTCGATGATGTTGCCCTGGTCGTCCACCAGCCCGGCGTCGCGCGCTATCTGCGTACGATCGTCTGCCGTGGAAGCGGAGGCTATGCTGGCCGAGATCTGGCTGAGCTCGTCCCACGAGTAGGCGTCCAACGTGCTCTTCGACTGCTGCGAGCCGCTCGAGCTGGTCGCCTGCTGGGCGTCGGATCCAGACCCGCCCTGCTGCAGACTGCATGCGCACAGCCCCAACCCGGCCCCTGCCACCATAAGGGCCGCCACCAAAGCCGTCAGCACCCTTGCGCCACGAAACACCCTCATGCCTCACTCCAAACGATGCCAAGAAGAACGTTTGCAAGAAGAACTTCCCGGACGAAGCCGACCATTGAACAGCCTACCCCCACATGCGTAAATGGGCGAGGGGAAGCTGAGCCTCCCCTCGCCCGAAACTACGCTATGACAGCGAAGCTACTTGGTGGCAACCTTTGCGGGACCACCGTTGGAGTTGATCTTTGCCTGGGCACCCGCGAGGCGTGCGATGGGCACGCGGTAGGGCGAGCAGGACACGTAGTCCAGGCCAAGGTCGTAGTACATCTGGATGGAGTCGGGGTCGCCGCCGGTCTCACCGCAGACGCCGCAGACGATGGTCGGGTTGGCCTTGTGGCCGCCTTCGACGCCCATCTTGACCAGCTTTGCGACGCCGGAGTCCAGGGTCTCGAAGGGGTTGGTCTTCAGGATCTTCTTGGCCAGGTACTGCGGGATGAACGCAGACTCGACGTCGTCACGCGAGAAGCCGAAGGTGGTCTGCGTGAGGTCGTTCGTGCCGAAGCTGAAGAAGTCGGCGTACTTGCCGATCTCGTCGGCGGTCACGGCAGCGCGCGGCAGCTCGATCATGCAGCCCACGGGGATGTTCAGCTCGACGCCCTCGGCCTCGGAGACGGCCTTGACGCCCTTCTCGATCTGCTCGCGGACAAGCTTCAGCTCCTCGACCGTGGAGATCAGGGGAACCATGATCTCAGGCCTGGGGTCGTAGCCCTGCTTCTTCAGCGTGGCGGCAGCGCCGGCGATGGCACGAACCTGCATGTCGTTGAGCTCGGGGTACACGATGCCCAGACGGCAGCCGCGCAAGCCCAGCATGGGGTTGGCCTCCTGGAAGGAGTCCAGGCGGGCCAGGCGCTCGCGCATGGCCTTCAGCTGGGTCTCGTTCTCACCGCGGCCCTCGGCGCGCGCGATCTCGACGGCCAGCTCGCGCGGGTCGTCCAGGAACTCGTGCAGAGGGGGATCCAGCAGACGGACGATGACGGTCTTGCCGTCCATGGCCTTGAACATGCCCTCGAAGTCGCCGGTCTGAGCCTTCAGCAGCTGACCCAGGGCCTGCTGCTTCTGGCCGTCGGTGTCGGCGAGGATGAACGACTGGATGATCTGCTTGCGGTCGCCCAGGAACATGTGCTCGGTACGATCCAGGCCGATGCCCTCGGCGCCGAAGTCGACGGACAGCTGAGCGTCGGCGGGGTAGTCGGCGTACGTGCGCACGCCGAAGAGGCGGCCACGAGAGGCGTCGTGACGGACGTTGTCTGCCCAGGTGAGGATTGTCTCCAGGTCGCCGGTCAGCTCGGGGCGCACCAGGGGCACAGCGCCCAGGATGACGTCGCCGGTCGTGCCGTTGATCGAGATGATGTCACCCTCGTGCAGCACGATGTCGGTGCCCGAGACGGTGACCTCCTTGGCCTTTGCGTCGATCTTCAGGGCCTCGGCGCCGCAGACGCAGGGGGCGCCCATGCCACGGGCGATGACGGCCGCGTGGGAGGTCTTTCCACCATGGGACGTCAGGATGCCCTCGGCGGCGACCATGCCCTTCAGGTCGTCAGGAGTGGTCTCCCAGCGCACCAGGATGCAGGGCTTCTCGATGTTCTTGTAGTGGACGGCTGCGTCCGAGGAGAACACGACGGCACCCACGGCGGCACCGGGGCTGGCGTTCATGCCCTTGGCGATGACGTCGAACTTCGCCTTCGGGTCGAACTGCGGGTGCAGCAGCTGGTCCAGCTGCTCGGGAGCAACGCGCATGATGGCCTGCTCCTTGGTGATGCGGCCCTCGTCTACCATCTGCATGGCGACGCGCAGGGCGGACAGGGCGGTGCGCTTGCCCACGCGGGTCTGCAGCATCCACAGCTTGCCGTTCTCGATGGTGAACTCCAGGTCCATCATGTCCGCGTAGTGGTCCTCGAGGATCTCGAACACGTGGAAGAGCTCCTTGCCAGCCTCCTCCAGGCCCGGGGTCTTCAGCAGGTCGGCGATGGGCTCGGTGTTGCGGATGCCGGCCACGACGTCCTCGCCCTGGGCGTTGACCAGGAAGTCGCCGTAGCGCTCGTTGGTGCCGTCAGCGGGGTTGCGCGTGAAGGCGACGCCGGTGGCGGAGGTGTTGCCCTTGTTGCCGAAGACCATGACCTGCACGTTCACAGCGGTGCCCAGGTCGTCGGGAATCTTGTTCTGCTTGCGGTACAGGATGGCGCGCGGGGTGTTCCAGGAGCCGAACACGGCCTGCTCGGCCAGACGCAGCTGCAGGTAGGGGTCCTGCGGGAAGGAAGCCTTGCCGTCGGGAGCGACCTCGGGGTGAGCCTGCGAGTCGACGTTCTTCGCGAAGATGTCCTTGAAGGTGGCGGTGAGCTCCTTGAGGTCCTCGGCGTCGAGCTCGGTGTCCAGCTTTACGCCCTTCTGCTCCTTCTTCTCGTTGATGGCGTCCTCGAACAGCTGGCCGTCAACGCCCATGACGACGTTGGAGAACATCTGCACGAAGCGGCGGTAGGAGTCCCAGGCAAAGCGGGGGTTCTGCGTCTGCTTGGCCAGGCCCTCGACGGACTTGTCGTTCAGGCCCAGGTTCAGGACGGTGTCCATCATGCCGGGCATCGAGAAGGGAGCGCCGGAGCGGACGGAGACCAGCAGAGGATCGTCGGGATCGCCGATCTTCTTGCCCATGCGCTTCTCGAGGTCCTTGCGGTAGACGTCGATCTCGTCCAGGACGCCCTCAGGCCACACGTTGCCTGCGCTCGAGTACGCAACGCAGGTCTGGCTGGTGATTGAGAATCCCGGAGGGACGGGCAGGCCGATGTTGGCCATCTCGGCAAGGTTTGCGCCCTTGCCGCCCGTGATCCACTTTGCCTCGTCGACGGTGGCACCGGCAACCTCGGTTACGTTGTTGCCGTTCTCGTCCTTTCCAAAGCGGTAGACATGCTTTTCAGCCATAGGCTTCTCCTTTGATAGAAAAGCTACCTCGGTACGCGCGAAGGCGCACCCCAACATCCCAAAAAGCCGACGCAGGGGGTGAACCCTCACACCAGTTCTCTTTGGAGCTTCTACATAATAGCGACCAGTCAGACGCATTTTCATCGAGGTGCATTTGCTGAGGATTTAGGCTCACTCGCCAATATATTTCTTGACAAATAAAGGGGAGGTCGCTAAACCTCCCCTTTTGGGCAACATTCGATATTCTGACGTGCCGTTTACTGCTGCTCCAGCTGGTCCCTGTAGGCGCCAATCTTGTTGCTGGGCTCGGTGCCCGTCAGCGTGGACAGCACGGTGATGGCAGGGCCCAGAAGGTCGATGGACGGGATGCCCATCGCGTCGAGCTCGTGACGCACGTCACGCCGCAGGTTCTTGTCGGAGAAGGTGTGGAACACGGCCATGGGCCTGTCATTGTCCACGTGCGAGCTGAGGAACTCCTTCACCTTGTCGAGGCTGTCGGCGTTCGACAGGCGAACGATCTCGATTGCGTCGTCGGGGAACTGGGCGGCCGCGGCACGGACGACCACGTACGCCGTCTCGCCACGAGCGTCAGAAATCACAAAGACGAGCGGCTTGACGTCCTCAACTAGATTGTCGGTACTCAGATCGAGAGTTGCCATCACTTCTCCTCTCACCCACGCGCGTCCGCTCCCATCGCGGCGAGCCCAGGTTTGCCTATGACGTTACTTTCGTGACAGAACCGCGAAGTCGGCGACGCCCGCAAACACGTCAGCGAACTTGTTCAGCAGGCGCAGACGGTTCTCCCGCACCTTAGTATCGTCATCCATCACCAACACGTCATCAAAGAAGTGGTCGATTGGTTCCCTCAGGTCGGCGAGAGCGCTGCAGGCTGCAGAATATTCGCCATCCTGCAGTGCCTGGGCCACCTTCTGCTGCCCCTGGACGCAGGCCTGCAGCAGCGCGCGCTCGGCGTCGCCCAGCATGGACTCGTCCACGTTGGAGCCCAGCTTTGCGTCGCCCAGGTGCGCGGCGCGCGCGTAGGCGGTGGCCAGGTCGTCAAACAGCTCGGGCTCGTTGGCGCGGGCGTCCTCGAGGGCATGCGCGCGTGCCAGGAACTCGTCGGGGTCCACGACGCCCACGGCCGATACGGCCTCAATGGTGTCAGGCGAGATCTTCTCGTCCTTGGCGATGGTGGCCAGTCGGCCCAAGAAGAACTTGCGGACCGCAGCCGACACCTCTGCCGCATCGAAGTCCAGCCCCTGCCTGGCGTAGGCGTCCAGAGAGGCGCCGATGAGCGCACCCAGCGACACCTGCGGCAGCGTGCGCAGCATGGCGATGACGCCGATGGCGGAGCGACGCACGGCGAAGGGGTCGGAGGATCCGGTGGGCGGCTCGTCGATGGCGAACATGCCGCAGATGGTGTCCAGCTTGTCGGCGATGGCCACGGCCTTGCCCACGGTGTTGGAGGGCAGCTCGTCGCCTGCGAAGCGCGGACGGTAGTGCTCGCGGATGGCGTCGCACACCTCCTGGGGCTCGCCGGCGGCCTTGGCGTAGTAGCCGCCCATGACGCCCTGCTGGTTCGTGAACTCGACGACGGCCTGGCTGACCAGGTCGGCCTTGGCCAGGTGAGCGGCCCTTTGGGCCAGCTGCACGTCGGCGTCGGAGCCGCCGGCCTCGCGCATGACCTCGGGAGCCAGCTCCTCCATGCGCGCGACCTTCTGGCGCATGGTGCCCAGCTTCTCCTGGAACGTGACCTGCGACAGGCGCTCGACGAAGTCGTCCATGGGGACCTTCAGGTCCTCCTCGTAGAAGAACTTCGCGTCGTCCAGCCTGGCGCGCACGACACGCTCGTTGCCGTCGACCACGGTGGCCGAGTAGGCGGGGTCGGCGTTGGACACGACCACGAACTCGCGGGTCAGCTGTCCCTGGGCGTCATATATAGGGAAGTAGCGCTGGTTCGACAGCATGGACTCGCAGATGATCTCGTGCGGGACGTCCAGGAACTCCTCGTCGAAAGAACCCACCAGCACCGTGGGCCACTCGCACAGGTTCACGACCTCGTCGAAGGTACGCTTGGGCGTGTCCACGTGGGCGCCGCCGCGCTCCTGCTCCACCTGGGCGATCTGCTGACGGATGATCTGGGCCCTGCGGCCCGCGTCCAGCACGTGGGCCTCCTCCAGCACACGCTCGTAGTCGGCGGGGCTGGGACCCACGTGGTCGCCCGGGGACAGCACGCGGTGGCCGCGCGTGGTGTTGGACGAGGTGACGTCGGCGTAGTGCACGTCTACGACGTCGGAGCCCAGAAGCGCACAGATCCAGCGAATGGGACGCACGAACGACTCGTGCTCGGAGCCCCAGCGCTGGCTGCGGTAGTTGGGCCACTGGATGTTCGCGATGACGTCATGCGACAGCGTGGACAGTATGGGCATGGCGGGCTTGGACGGCACGCTGCGCTCGGCAAACACGTACACGCGCCCGTCGGTGTCCTGGCGCTTGGCCAGCTGCGAGGCGTCGATGCCGAACTTGCGGGCGAAGCCCATGGCGGCGCGCGTGGGCTTGCCGTCGGCGTCGAAGGCTATGTTGGCCGCGGGGCCGCGCTTGACCTCGTGTATCTCCTCGGTGGCGCAGGCCACGTCGGACACGATGGCCGCCAGGCGCCGGGGGCTGGACACGACGCGCACGGCGCCGTGCGACAGGCCGGCCTCGTCCAGGGCGGACGACACCAGCTTGGGCAGCTGCTTGCAGGCGTTCATCAACGGTGCGGAGGGCATCTCCTCGGTGCCTATCTCCAAAAGGAAGTCCTTGGTCTGGGCCATCCTAGGCCACCTCCCCCTTCTGCTGCTTTTCGTTCTTGGAAGCGACCTCGGCAAGGTAGGACTCGCAGCACAGCTTTGCTATGGTGCGCACGCGCAGGATGTAGTTCGCGCGCTCCGTGGCGCTGATGGCGCCGCGGCTGTCCAGCAGGTTGAACGCGTGGCTGCACTTCATGACGCAGTCGTACGCGGGCAGCGGCAGTTTGCGGTCCAGGCAGCGGTGGCACTCGGCCTCGTAGTCGTCGAACTTCTGCCGCATCATCGGCACGTCTGCGACCTCGAAGTTGTAGGCCGAGAACTCGCGCTCGTTCTCCAGGAACACGTCGCCGTAGGTCATGGGCGTACCGTCGGGCAGGTAGCTCCAGACGATGTCGTAGACGGAGTTCTTTCCCTGCGCGTACATGGCTATGCGCTCCAGGCCGTAGGTGATCTCGACAGGCACGGGGTCAACCTCGATGCCGCCCACCTGCTGGAAGTAGGTGAACTGCGTGACCTCCATGCCGTCCATCCAGACCTCCCAGCCGAGTCCCCAGGCGCCCAGGGTCGGGCTCTCCCAGTCGTCCTCGACGAAGCGCACGTCGTGCTTTGCGGGGTCCAGGCCGATGGCGGCCAACGAGCCCAGGTACAGGTCCTGCGAGTCCACCGGCGAGGGCTTTATGAGCACCTGGAACTGGTAGTAGTGCTGCATGCGGTTGGGGTTCTCGCCATAGCGGCCGTCGGCGGGACGGCGGCACGGTTGCGGGTAGCACGTGCGCCAGGCGTCGGGACCCAGCGACCGCAGCAGCGTGGCGGTGTGGAACGTGCCCGCGCCCACCTCGCTGTCGTAGGGCTGCATAACCGTGCACCCCTTGTCGGCCCAGTAGTGCTCGAGCGCCAGGATCATGTCCTGGAAGGTAAGAGGCTGTTCGCTCATGCCCTGTACTCCTTTGCGAATGGTTGTAGGCGCCCGCTACAGGCCGCGGGCGTCGGAAAACGGCCAGAAAATGAAGAGCGCATGCGACGTCACCGACGAGACCGGTATGGCGCCAAAGTAGCGCGAGTCAAGCGAGTTCGTGCGGTTGTCGCCCATGACCCAGATGCACCCCGAGGGGACGGTGTATGGGTACGTGATGGCGTCGGTGGTCGAGCTGTGCACCGTCAGGGGCTCGGAGGGCTTCCCCTCGGTGTAGGACTCGTCTAGCGGCTGCCCGTCCACGTACACGGTACCGTCCACCAGGTCCACGGTCTGCCCCTCGGTGGCAATGACGCGCTTTATGAGCGTTGTGCCCTGGTCCTCGGGGTCCTTGAACGTCACGACGTCGCCCGCCTGGGGCGAGCTCGTGCGGTACGTGATCTTCTCTCCCACCAGGGTGTCGCCCTCGTGAATCGTGTCCAGCATGGAGCCCGAGGGCACGATGTATGTCTCGGCCACGAACGTGCGCAGCAGAAGGGCGACGCCCAGCGCGATGGCTATGACCACCACCCACTCGAGGGCTCCCCTGCCGCCGGAACGCCGTTCGTCCGAACGGTCGCTAGCTGCGTGCTTGGCCATCAGTGTCCTCCTCCGCCGAGTGTTGTGAGTACTTGCGGACGTAGCCTTGGGCCCTGGCGCGCTCCTCGTCGGTCATGGGCGCGTCCGCCAGCAGGTCAGGCCGCCAGCGCGCGGTCCTCTGCAGCGCGTTCTCGCGCCGCCATGCGTCGACGGCGCCGTGGTCGCCCGACAGCAAAACGTCGGGGACGCGCCTGCCCTCGAAGTCGGCGGGCCTGGTGTACTGAGCGTACTCCAGCAGGCCGTCCGAGAACGACTCGTCCTTGGCGGACATGTCGTCGCCCAACGCGCCGGGCAAAAGCCTGACGACGGAGTCGATGACCACCAGGGCGGCCAGCTCGCCTCCCGTCAGGACGTAGTCGCCCAGGCTGATGGTCTCGTCGGCCAGCTCGTAGGCGCGCTCGTCCATGCCCTCGTAGCGTCCGCACACCAGAAGCACGCGGTCCAAGCCCGAGAGCCTCTGAGCCACGGCCTCGTTGTACGGCACTCCGCAGGGCGAGAAGAACACGACGTGAGGAGCGACGTCGCCGCGCGACGAAATGTCGCGCACCGCTTCAAAGATGGGCGCGGGCTTCATGAGCATGCCCTGCCCGCCCCCGAAGGGCGCGTCGTCCACGGTGCGGTGCCTGTCGTGCGTCCAGTCGCGCAGGTCGTACGCCTGGAAATCAAAAACGCCCTTGGCCTGGGCGCGTCCCATGATGGACTCGTTCAGGTAGGGCGCGAAGACGCCGGGAAAGACCGATAGGGTCTCGAAGCGCATCGAATCACTCCCCCGCATCCGTGACATGCGAGAACTCGGTTCCCGCCGGGGCGTGCACCTGGATGGGCCCCTCTTCGGGCACCTGCGTCACGACGACGTCGACCACGGGCAGCAGGGCCTCGCCTCTGGGACCACGCACGACCCAGACGTCGTTCGCCGGCCCGCGCAGCACCTCGTGGATGCGGCCCAAGGGGCCCAGCGCGTCGTCCGTGACCTCGCGGCCCACCAGCGCGTCGGCGTCATGCAGCTCGACGTCCGCGGGCAGCTGGTCGCGGCGGGCCAGAAGGTAGCGGCCCACGATGTGCTCGGCGTCGCCGCGCTGCGTTATGCCCGAGAGGCGCAGCAGCTGCCCGGCGTCCGTCGTGGACACCACATGCACGCTGTGGAAGCGGTCTCCCTTCAGCGTTGGGGGGACGACCGCCACCGTCATGTTGTCGTTCACAAGAAGGGGAAGGCCGTCCGCGGGGACCGCGACGACCTCCCCCAGCTTCCCGTGGGCCTTGGCCACACGGGCTATGATTTTGTAGTCGGAGAGCAATGCTGCCTAGCCCAGAACCTCGACCTCGACGGCCGTGCCCACGCGCTGGCCCAGCGCACGCGCCAGCGTGCGGATGGCCTTGATGGTACGGCCCCTTCTGCCAATGACCCTGCCGGCGTCCTCCTCGGCGCACGTGACCTCGATCAGAGACCCATCCTCGCCGTCGGTGACGTCGAGCGACACGGCATCCTCGTTGTCCACGAGGCCGCACACGATGTACTCCACAAGGTCAGCTACCTTGTCGGAGGGCATCTCCTCGGCGTCGTCGGCATTCTGCTCCACCTGGGAGTCCTCGATTGCCATGCCCTGACTCGCCACGCCTACTCTGCAGCCTTGGCTGCCTTGGCGGCCTGCTTCTTCGAGAGCTTGTGCTTCTTCTCGGGAGCAGGAGCGCCGGTGCGGACGATGTCGATGAGGTGGGAGACGGTGTTGGAAGGCTGAGCGCCCTTGGCCACCCACTCGTCGATCTTCTCGAGGTCGAGCTCGATGGTCTTCGGGGTGGTCAGCGGGTTGTAGCGGCCGACCTGCTCGATGTAGCGGCCATCGCGGGGCATGCGGCCGTCAGCGACGACGACGCGATAGTACGGACGCTTCTTGGCACCGTGACGGGCCAGACGAATCTTGACTGCCAATTAAAACTCCTCCAGACGAGCGGCGCAGTTGGAAGTAGGTGTAGGGGCGCCGCATAGCCATACAAGCGATACACTATACTACGATAAAATCCCCCGAGGTGGAGGTGCAGTTTTTGTGAAGCGTTGTGCGTCTATCCACCAAAACTCGTTTCTTGGCAATCAAATTGGCCAAAGTCGGGAATTTCACGAGTAGCATACGTGTCTGTCAGCAAAGCCGCTCCGTGACTCGGGGAAGGACAACCACATGAATATTCTAGTCGTCGAAGACGAGCGCAATCTAGCCGATGCCATCTGCCACATCCTGGAGGGTGCTGGATACAACGCCGAGGCCGCCTACGACGGAAAGGCGGGTCTCTCATATGCCCGCAGCGGTCTGTACGACGCCATGATATTGGATGTCATGCTGCCCGGCATGAACGGCTTCGACGTGGTCCACGAGCTGCGCCACGAGGGCAATCCCCTGCCCGTCCTCATGCTGACCGCGCGCACCTCCACTACCGACAAGGTCGAGGGCCTGGACGCCGGCGCCGACGACTACATGACCAAGCCCTTCGAGGCCCCCGAGCTGCTGGCGCGCCTGCGCGCCCTGACCCGCCGCAAGGGCGACGTGGTTATCGACGAGGTCACGTTCGGCGACATAAAGCTGGACCTGAACACCCACGACCTCACGTGCGAGAACCGCACCGTGCACCTTTCGGGCAAGGAGTTCGAGGTCATGCGCCTGCTGATGGGCTCCACGCAGCGCGTCGTGTCCAAGCAGGACCTGCTGGCCCGCGTTTGGGGCACCGAGAACAACGCCTCCGAGAACAGCGTCGAGGCCTACATCTCGTTCCTGCGCAAGAAGCTCTCTCACGTGCACTCGAAGGTCCAGATCACCACGCTGAGGATGCTAGGCTACCGCCTGGAGGTCATCGAGCTGTAGCTCCTCCTGTGAATACCACGCTAAATACGCCCCGCCACGTGCGGGGCGCTTTTTTAGCGCGATACTTCCAGTGGCCCATCGCAAAGGAGCAATACGATGCTGCAGAAGCTCAGGTTCAAGTTCACCCTGGTCATCACAATCATCGCCGGCACCATCCTGGCGGTGGTCCTGCTGAGCTCGCTGTACACCGCGTTCCAGACGCAGCGCTACGTCATCAACAACGCCCTGGAGGACGGCATCCACGGCGACCTGTCAAAGATGCGCGGCTTTGGCGACACCTCCTCGCTCAGCTCTTCTGCCGACTACACGCGCCTGCCCACGATGGCCATGGACGTCAGCTCGGACGGCATCGTGCTGGCCACGAACGACATGGCAACCTCGGCCGACGTCGACGTCGTGACCGAGGTGGTCGAGGAGGCGCTGTCTTCCGACGCCGACCGTGGCACCATCAGCTCTCCCAGCCTCAGCTGGCGTCGCGCCGAGCTGGCAAACGGCTACCGCATCGCGGTGGTGGACACCTCGGCGTCCAACTACCTCCTGAAGTCCCAGACCATACAGGATGTGCTGATCCTGGTCATAGCCGTCGTGGTGCTGTGGGGCGTCGCGTGGGCCTTGTCGCTGTGGCTGCTGAAGCCCGTCTCGCATGCATGGGACCAGCAGCGCCAGTTCGTCGCCGACGCCTCGCACGAGCTGAAGACGCCCCTTGCCGTCATCATCGCCAACACCGAGATCCTGCTGAAGGACGACAGCATCTCGCAGGAGGCCAAGCGCTGGGTCAAGTCGACGGCCGACGAGTCAGCGCACATGAAGAACCTGGTAGAGGAGCTGCTGGAGCTGGCGCGCACCGATGAGGGCGCCACGTCGGGCTCGGGCATCATGCACATGGACGACGTGGACTTCTCGGCGCAGGTCGAAAGCGCCGCGCTGGAGTTCGACGCCATCGCCTTCGAGCACGGCTCCACCCTGGAGGAGGACGTCCAGGAGAACATCCACGTGACGGGCGACGCCGAGTGGACGCAGCGCCTCATAAAGATCCTCATCGACAACGCCATCAAATACGCCACCGTGGGCACGCAGGTATCCGTCCGCCTATGGCGCGACGGCAAGAAGTGCCACCTCACGGTGAACAACCACGGCGACGTGATATCCGCCGAGGACCTGAAGCACATCTTTGACCGCTTCTATCGCTCCGACGAGGCAAGGACCCGCCAGCCCGGCGCCGGCGGCTTCGGGCTGGGCCTGGCCATCGCCAAGGGCATAGCGACGGCTCACAAGGGCACCATCGAGGCCGCCAGCAACGCGGAAGACGGCACCACCTTCACGGTGACGCTGCCCGTACGCAGCTAGAGCCATGTCCACACTGACGTGGGAGGGCCCGGCCATTGGGCTCATGGACCTGGACGCGTTCTTCGCCTCCGTCGAGATGCTGGACCACCCCGAATGGCGCGGCAAGCCCGTCATCGTAGGCGGGTCCGCGCAAAAGCGAGGCGTGGTGTCCACCGCCTCCTACGAGGCGAGGAAGTACGGCGTTCACTCCGCTATGCCCTCATGGCAGGCACAGAGGCTGTGCCCCCAGGCCATCTGGACCAGGGGCCACTTCGACCGCTACCGCGAGGTCAGCGCCCAGGTGATGGCCATCCTGGAGTCCGAGACCCCCCTGGTGGAGCGCATGTCCATAGACGAGGCGTTCTTCGACGTGACGCCCGACCGCTACAACCGCGAGGACCCCATCCAGGTGTGCCGGCGCATCCAGACGCGCGTGGCGCAGCTGGGCGTCACGTGCTCCATAGGCTTGGGCACCACCAAGACCGTGGCAAAGATAGCCTCTGAGCGACAGAAGCCACGCGGCCTCACGGTGGTGCCGCCCGGCACCGAGGCCCAGTTCCTGGCGCCGCTGTCCGTGCGCGCCATGAGCGGCATCGGTGAGTCCACGGGCAGGCGCCTTGAGCAGATGGGCATCCGCACGCTGGGCCAGCTGGCACGACAGGAACCCGACCAGATGCGCCTGATGTTCGGCGTGTCAGGCCCCCGCATGGTGCTGCGCGCGCAGGGACGGGAGCATAGCCGCGTCAGGCCCGCATCGCAGGCCGAGCCGGTGAAGTCGGTCAGCAACGAGCGCACGTTCCAGCGCGACCTCACCACCAAAGACGAGCTTCTGGCGGCCATCGGCCACGTCAGCGAGCTCACCGGATACAGGCTGCGCACAAAGGGGCTCCAGGGCTCGTGCGTCACGCTGAAGCTGCGCTTCAGTAACTTGCACTCGCGCACCGCGCAGCGACAGCTGGACTACGCCACCGATGACGAGCACGTGTTTGGCCCCGCCGCCGCACAGCTGCTGGACACGCTGTGGAAGCCCGGCAGCGCCGTCCGGCTGGTGGGCGTGGGCATCAGCTCGTTCGGCCCCAAGCCCCAGCAGCTGAGCCTGTTCGACGACGAGCCGCAGGGGACTTCCTTGCGCGACCCCTCGAGGCGCGAAGCACCTGCAGGCGCCGGGACCGCGCACAACGATGCGGCCAAGAAGGACACAAAGCCCGTCACCGGGTCCACGCAGCCAAAAGATGGCGCCCAGCCATTGGAGGCCAGGCGCCAGGATGGTACTTCTGAACACTCGGGTGCCCAAGCGGGCTCCGCGTCACACGCACGCGCGAAGAGGCTTCCCAAACGCGACTTGCGCGCCCTCAGCGAGGCGACCGACCAGGTGCGCCGAAAGTTCGGCTCAGACTCCATAGCGCTGGGCCGCGACCTCAGGCTGAAGGACGCCCTCTCGGACACCGTGCCCCGGCACAAGGAGGACGCCTAGGGCGCGCCTGTGACCTTGGTGGAGACTAGTCCTCGGTCTCCTGCTGGTCCTGCGCAGGCTCTGCAGGCTCGACGGGCTCGGGCAGCGGCGCCGCGCCCTCCAGGTTCAGCGGCACGTGCGGGGCCTCGCCCCACAGGCGCTCCAGGCGGTAGAACTCCCTGGCCTCGGGTTGGAACACGTGCACGACGACCGAGCCGTAGTCCAGAAGCACCCACGTGGAGCGCGCCCTGCCCTCGGTCGAGTAGGGCTTGTAGCCGGTGTTCTTCTGCACCTTCTTTACGATGCCGTCCACGACGGCGTCCATCAGGTGCGAGTTGGCCGCCGAGCAGATGAGGAAGTAGTCGCAGACGTCAGACTGGCCGGTGAGGTCCAGCAGCATGATGTCGGTGGCCTTCTTCTCGTCCGCGGCGATGGCTGCGACCTTTGCGAGCTCCAGCGGTGTGGTCATGTGGTAGTCCGTCCTTTCGCGGCTTGGGCTACGCCCTTGCCTGCACTAGAGAGTTATATATGTCTATGGTACCCGGGTACAGGTAGCGCCGCGTCTGGATGACGTATTCGACCCCACCTGCAAAGGACTGAAAGTACAGCTCGTCCAGGCTGACGCGCCCCACCAGGTCCCTGGAGGCCTGGATACCGGCGCTGGACGGCCTGCCGGGCTCTATGCCGTCGGCCACGAACACCACCTCGTCCAGGGGCGACATGTGCGCATGGCCGGTGGTGTGCCGGTCGATGGCCTGAAACACCGCGGGGTCCAGCCACGGGTAGCGCTCCGGCAGCTCCAGCGCGGCCACCTTGCCGTGCAGAAGGGGCTCCACCAGGTGCAGGTCGACGCCCATCTGTATGCCCAGCTGCTGCGCCCTGCTGACCAGCTCCTGGTGGGGGACCACCTTGCTCCAGTCGTGCAGCAGGCCGGCCGCGCATGCCAGGTAGGGGTCGACGCCGTACAGCAGCGCCAGGTGCGTGGCCTCGCGCGCCACGCCCAGAGAGTGGCTCAGCCGCTTCGGCTTGGGCGCCAGCTGCCTGCTGACGTCCTCCCGCAGCTGGTCCAGCCTTTCCTCCTGCTGGGGCAAGAAGTGCGCCTCGCCCCCGACGGGACGCCAGGCCTCGGGCTCCGCGCCCTTCGCGCGGCCCTCTGCTTGCTTCATGTGAATGGCCTCTCTTCCGAATCCATGAGCCCCTGATCAGTATTCCTGCGCGCGGTCCAGCTCGCTTGCCTCGAAGGTGTTCGGGCGGGCACCGTACAGCTTGTGCTTGTGGATGTAGCCCGTAACGGGTTCGGGCGTCAGGTAGCGCAGGCTCTGCCCCTTCGCCACGCGCTCGCGAAGGTAGCTCGACGAGATGGCCAGGGCGGGAATCTCGAGGTACGTGACATCGAAGTGGTACGGTGACGCCGCTATGGTGCTGCGGGCGCGATCCAGGTCGTAGCCGGGACGGGTGGCGCCCACCAGGTGCGCTATGTCCGCGATGGTCTCGGCGTGGCGCCAGCGCACGATCTCGGCTATGGCGTCGGCACCGGTGATGAAGTACAGCTGCACGTTGGGCGGGTACACCTCGCGCAGAAGCGCCAGCGTGTCGGCCGTGTAGGTGATGCCCTCGCGGTCGACCTCGAATCTGCTGGCCAGGAAGTGGGGGTTGTCCGACGTGGCCAGAAGCGTCATTGCGTAGCGGTCCTCGCCGGGCGAGACGTGCCGGTCCTGCTTGAAGGCGGGCCTTCCAGCGGGCATGAACACGACCACGTCCAGGTCCAGGTCGTAGAAGGCCTGCTCGGCTGCCACGAGGTGGCCGTTGTGTATGGGGTCGAACGTGCCACCCATGATGCCCAGCCTGTACGTGCGGTTGGGGTTTCTGCCCAGCATGGGCAGGTCGGCGCGGCGGACAATGCCTTCGGCTATCTTTTCGATGTCTTTGGAGTCGTACTTCATGCGCCCTCCCACGGCGTCAGAACACCAGGAGCTCGTCTCTGTGTATGGCGGGCTGCGTGGCCTTGGACGGCATGAACCTGCCGATGACCTCCAGCGAGAGCCCCCGGACGCGCACCATGTCGTCAGAGGAGTAGCGTACCACGCCTCGACCCACGATCAGCCCTTCTTCGTCCACTACGTTCACCACGTCGCCCTCGGCGTACGAGCCCTCGGTGCTCGTGACGCCCACGGGCAGAAGCGAGGCCCCGCGCTGCGTGATGGCCCTGCGGGCGCCCGCGTCTATGTGGAGCGTGCCGTGCACCACCTCGGCAAGGCCGATCCACAGCTTTCGCCCGGCCTCGCGAGAGCCTTGCTGGGAGGGAACGAACCTGGTGCCGATGCGCTCTCCCCCGGCAGCGCGCACGAGCGCGTCCCGGTCGCGACCCCTGCATATGACCATGGGAATGCCGGCGGCCATGACCGCACGGGCGGCACGCAGTTTGGATGCCATGCCGCCCGTGCCCACGGACGATCCGGCCCCTCCCGCCATGGACTCCAGCTGCGGAGTGATGGCGTCCACATGCTCCACCAGCCGCGCGTTGTGGTCCTTCTGGGGGTTTGCGGTGTAGAGCCCGTCCACGTCGGAAAGAATGACGTACAGGCGCGCGCCCACCAGGGCCGAGACGATGGCCCCCAGCATGTCGTTGTCGCCGAACGTGAACTCGGACACGCTGACGGTGTCGTTCTCGTTTACCACAGGGACCGCGCCCAGCTCCAGGAGCCTTCCCAGGGTGTTGCGCGCGTTGAGGTACGCCTCGCGGTCGACCACGTCGCGGCGGGTCAGCAGCACCTGGCCACACGGTACGCCGCGCTTGGCCAGCTCCTCGGCGTACACCTCGGTCAGTGCCGCCTGGCCTGCGGCCGCGCAGGCCTGCAGGCTGGGGATGTCGGTGGGCTTTGAGCGGAAGCCCAGGCGCTCGCGGCCCGCCGCGGCGGCACCCGACGACACCAGGATGACGTGGCAGCCCTCGCGGCCCAGGCGTGCCACCTGGTCGCAGACGGAGCCGATGAAGGCGCGGTCGGGGGCGCCGCTGGCGTCCACCAACGTGGACGAGCCCAGCTTTGCCACGATGACGTTCGTATGGCCGTCGAGCGCGGACATGCTACTCCTCGCCTTCCTCGAGCTCACTCAGAACCTCGTCGTCCGAGTCGCGAAGCTCGTTGAACTGGTCCTTGTGCGGCTCGTCGCCCTTGAACTCAAACGCGAAGCCGAGGATACGGACCTCGTCGCCCGGCTGCACGCCGGCCTTCTGCAGGCGCTCGGTCAGATGAGCCCTGTCGAAGCGGTGCTGCAGGTACAGGACGGCCTCGTCGTTCTCCCAGTCGGTCTGGACCACCATGCGCTCGATGGCGCCGCCGGTGACCCTCCACACGCCGCGCGACTCGCGCTCGATGTGGATGGCGCGGTCCCTGCGCTGGCGGCTGCGCTCCCACAGCACGCTGTCGTCGGTCTGGTCGCTGTCCACGACGACGTCCTTGCGCAGCTGCTGCACCATCTGCGCCGTGGCCTCCACCAGCGAGTCAAGGCCCTTGCCCGTGACGGCGGACACCTCGAAGAACTGGTGCCCGTCGGCCGTCGCCACCTGGCGCAGGCGCTCGATGGCGTCGGCGGTGTCGGGCATGTCGCATTTGTTTGCCACGACGATCTGCGGCCTGGTGGCCAGCTCCTCGGCATAGGCCGCCAGCTCGTCGTTGATCGTGTGGTAGTCGGTCACGGGGTCTCGGCCCTCGTAGCCGCCCGTCACGTCGACGACGTGCAGTATGAGTGCCGTGCGCTCGATGTGGCGCAAGAACTCGTGTCCCAGGCCCTTGCCCTGGCTGGCGCCCTCGATGAGGCCGGGCACGTCGGCGGCCACGAACGAGCGGGTGCCATCCTTCGTGCGGGCCACTCCCAGGTTCGGCACGAGCGTGGTAAAGGGGTAGTCGGCAATCTTTGGCCTGGCGGCCGAAATGCGCGCGATGATGGAGCTCTTTCCCACGCTGGGCATTCCCACCAGGGCGGCGTCGGCCATGAGCTTCATCTCGAGCTCAATCCAGTGCTCCTGGGCCGGCTCGCCCTTCTCGGCGAACGCGGGCGAGCGGCGTACGGACGTCACGAAGTGGGTGTTGCCCAGGCCGCCGATGCCGCCGGGTGCCACCACTACCCTCTCGCCGGGGTGCGTCAGGTCGGCTATCTGGTACAGGGGCTTTTGGGTCTGGGCGTCCAGCTCGCGCACGACGGTGCCCAGCGGCACCCTCAGCACGAGGTCGGCGCCGTCCTTTCCGTGCTTGCGGGCGCCCTTGCCGTGCGTGCCTCGCTCGGCCCTGAAGTGGTGCTTGTAGCGGTAGTCGATCAGGGACGACAGCTGGGGGTCGGCCTCGATGATGACGTTTCCGCCGTGGCCGCCGTCGCCGCCGTCGGGTCCGCCCTTGGGCACGAACGCCTCGCGCCTGAAGGACATGCATCCCGCGCCGCCGTCGCCGCCCTTGACGTTGATGTGGCACAGGTCTGTAAAGAGGGACATCGCAACCTCCGGATATCCACGTCAATAGATACAAAAAAAGCCCCGCCGAAGCGGGGCATCAGCATGCGAGAGTGCTTACGCGGTGCGCACGTGCACGTAGTGCTTGCGACCCTTGACGAACTCGACGGTGCCGTCAGCCAGGGCGAACAGGGTGTCGTCCTTGCCACGACCGACGTTCTCGCCCGGGGTGATGTGGGTGCCACGCTGGCGAACGATGATCTGGCCGGTCTTTACGGCCTGACCACCGAAGATCTTGGTGCCCAGACGCTGGGCGTTGGAGTCGCGGCCGTTACGGGAGGAGCCGAGACCTTTCTTGTGAGCCATGGAAATACCTGCCTAACTATACTCAGAGTTGAATCTCGACGCCTACGCCTCAGCGGACTGAGCGGCCTCCTGCACGGGGAGCTCAACGACCTGCAGACGCGTGAGGTTCTGCCTGTGGCCACGCTTGCGCTGGTAGCGCTTGCGCTTCTTGAACTTGAAGATGATGACCTTGTCGGCCTTGAACTGCTTCAGGACCTCGGCGGTGACCTTCTTGTCTGCGAGAGCGGCGGCATCCACGACGGTGTTCTGGCCGTCATTGAGCATCAGGACGTCAAGGCTGACCTTGTCGCCAGGCTGCGCGTCGAGCTTCTCGACATCAATGATGTCGCCCTGGGCAACCTTGTACTGCTTGCCACCAGTAGAAACGATAGCGTACATGTGAGAACTCCTCATTGCTGGTTTGAGTGCAACAGCTATTGATTATACGGCCACAAGCCAAGCAGTCAACAAAAAATCCCCGCGCGCTCACGGTTGGGATGGACCGAACGGGAGCACAAGCACACGGGTGGTTTTCTGCTTCGATTTGCGCCTTTGCTAGGATAGCTTCCCAGACGCGGCATCGGGCTCCATGGCCAGAGGCTCCACAAGACCGCCACTTTGGGACTCGTGCCACTGCCCCAGGCGGCATACCCGCAGCGCCTCCATCGCGACCCCCTTCATCTGGGGCTGCGCCAGCGCGGCGCCCACCAGGATGGCGGGCCGCAGCGCCCCGTCGTTCGTCGACCGGGTGTCCAGCCGAAGGTCCAGGCCGCCCTCGCGCCGCGTGGCCTGGCATGACACCAGCGACACCCCCAGGTCGATGGTCTTTGGCTTGTCGCCGCGCATGTAGCCCAGGGTCCCCTCGCTCACGAGAGCCTGCAGCGCCTGGTCCCAGGCCTCGACCGTGGCGCCCGGCGCGTCCAGCTGCACCGACCAGGCGGAGCGGTTTGCCCAGGCCTCCAGGGCCGGCACCTTCCGGGGAAGGTAGCGCGCCTGCTGCGGCGCCAACCCCGTCGGCGTTGCCTCGGCCAGCCTGCGCAGGGCCTCCGCGGGGTCCACCCGGCTAGTCAGCATGAGGTCGTAGTACTCGGCCTCAGACGAGGCCCCCACGGGCAGCGCCTGCGAGAACTGCAGGCGAATCCTACGCGCGAAGCCGTTGCCCACGCTGAAGGGCAGACCGGAGCGCCTAATGCTGCGGTTGATGGTGTTCAGCACCTCGAGGTGACCCAGGTAGGCCAGGCGCCCCGCCTTTATGTAGCGCACGCGCAGCCTGTGGAGCTGCTGGGCCTCGCTCATGAGCGCGCCTCCTCTATCTGGTTGTGCACGCCCAGGGTGGGACATACCCCGCATCCCGTGCAGCTGGTCCTGGTGCAGTCCGGCGTCGTCACGCCCTGTTGACCGCGCCTCCACTCCCTCTGGAGGTATCCCTTCAGGACGCCGGGCGACGTGTGGTCCCACGGCAGCCGCGCGTTCAGGTCGAACGACTCGGACGCCACGTCGGTCAGGTCGATGCCCACCTGCCGGGCGGCCTCCTGCCAGCGCTCGTAGGAGAACTGGTCGGTCCACGCGTCGAAGCGGCAGCCGTGCTGCCAGGCCGCATAGATGAGGTCGAAGCCCGCGCGGCCCATCTTTGACAGGACGGCCTCCACCTGGGAGGTCTGGGCGTCATGGTAGCTGATCCTGATGGCGCGGTCGGGCGCCGAGTGCAGAAGCAGGTCCTGGCGACGGCGCACCTCGTCCATGCGCAGCTGGCCCGACCACTGGAAGGGCGTGTGCGCCTTCGGCACGAAGACCGCCACGCTGATGGACACGCTGACGCCGGAGCGCGGGCCCAAGATCTTCCTGCCCACCTGCAGGACCTCCTCGGCCAGGCGCGTGATGCCCAGCACGTCCTCGTCGGTCTCGGTGGGGAGGCCCATCATGAAGTACAGCTTCATGCGGCGCCAGCCGTTCTTGAACGCGTTGGTGGCGGCATCGATGAGGTCCTGCTCGGTCACGTTCTTGTTTATGACGTCGCGCAGGCGCTGAGAGCCGGCCTCGGGGGCAAACGTGAGGCCGGCCTTGCGAGAGGCGCCCACGCAGCGCGCCATGTCGACGCCGAACGAGTCCAGGCGCTGCGAGGGGATGGAGACCTTTACGCCCGTACCCTCCAGGTCGGAGTCCAGCCTAGTCAGGATCTCCTTGCACTGCGAGTGGTCGGTCGTCGACAGCGACGACAGCGAGCACTCGTCGTAGCCCGTGGCGCGCAGGCCCTTCTCGACCGCCTGCACCACCTGGTCGGCGGGGCGCTCGCGCACCGGGCGATACGTCATGCCCGCCTGGCAGAAGCGGCAACCGCGGGCGCAGCCGCGCAACACCTCTACCGACAGTCGGTCCTGGATGAGCCCCATGTAGGGAATGACCTTCTGGCACACGGGGTCGGTCTGCGCGAAGTCCTGGTAGCTGTGCTTCAGGATGCGCTCGGGGGCACCCGAGCCGGGGATGGGCACGGCGTAGCCCCAGCGCGTGGACGTCTGGTCCACGACCACCTGGTACAGGCTCGGCACGTAGACGCCGGGGATGCGCCCCAGGTTGCGCACGATGTCCGCACGTGGCAGGCCCCGGGCGCGGCCGTCGCGCACCGTCTGGGCCATCAGCGTGATGGCACCCTCTCCGTCGCCCAAGAGCACCGCGTCGAACATGGGGGCCACGGGCTCGCAGTTCCACACCGATGGTCCGCCGGCTATGACGATGGCGTCGTCTTGGGCCCTCTGGCTGGCTCGCACGGGGATGCGCGCCAGGTCCAGGGCCTCGACGATGTTCGTGCACGCCATCTCGTGCGCCAGCGTGAAGCCCACCAGGTCGAACGACGCCACAGGCGCGGATGACTCCAGCGCCAGAAGCGGCAGGTCGGTCTTGCGCATGAGCTCGATCATGTCGACCCAGGGCAGGTACGCGCGCTCGCAGCTGATGCCGGGGGCGCGGTTGAGCTCGTTGTACAGGATGGCCAGGCCCAGGTTGGGCTGGCCCACCTCGTACACGTCGGGATAGATGACGCAGGCGTGGAACGGGCCATCCTGGCTCTCGCAGGCACCCCACTCGTGGTCCAGGTAGCGGCTGGGCTTCGAGACCTTCGCCAGCAGCGGCTCCAGCCTGCTATACAGGTCCTCGCGCTTCAGCCTCATGCCGTGGCACCTCCTGGCGTCAGCACGATGTAGCCATCGTCGGGTTCGTCGTCGGCATCGGCGCCGTCGTCGGGAACGACATCCACCACGGCGGTGCCGTCCACGTCGTGCGCCTGGGCAGCTCCGCGCCTGGCCTCGACCTCGCGCGCAGCCTGCGCGGCACCCTGAGCCACCTGCTGAGCGTGCTCCAGAAGGCCGGCCCAGGGACGTCGCGCCGTCGCGCCCTCGTCGGATGCCGCCTGCGCCTGCGCGGCAGCGCTCTGTACATCCGCCGGGGCGGCGCCCACCAGCGAGCGGATGGACTCCCCCACGCCCAGCGGGTCCTCCCCGAAGCGCAGCGCCAGGGCGCGGCCCGTGGCGACGCTGCCCGCGTAGCCCACGGCACCCCTGACCACGAACCCCAGGCCGGGTACGTGCGACGTGATGGCGCGCGAGACGGCGCGGTACGCCAGGCCTGCGCACACGACGGCGGCCAGCTCGGCCACCCTGGAGGCGGACATGCCCTCGCCGTGCGCGGCCGCTATGTCGAATGCCAGCTTCGACTGGTTTGCCAGCATGATGGGCAGGTCTGCCCCGTGGAGCACGTCCACCGTGCCCACGGCTGCGTTGCTCAGGGCGCAGCGCTGGATTAGCCGCTCGGTCTGGGCCTCCCGGCAGAACACGAAGTTTGCCGCGACGCTGACGGGGTCGGCGCTGACGTCCAGCATCCACGCGCACAGGCCGTCCAGCAGCTGGTCGGCCAGCGACCCTATGACCGGGCGCACCAGGGCCGCCTCGTCGGGTCCCAGGCTCGCGTCCGGTACGTCCAGGCTCGTCTGCGCGCACACCGACACGGGCACGGCGCGCGTGGCGTACTCCACCATGGCGGAGCGCACCAGCTGGTCCGAGCCGCCGGCCAGGACTATGGCCATCTGCGCCGCAGAGACGTCTGCCGTCGCCTGCAGGTCCTCCAGGTCGCGTACGACGACCTCCGAGGCACCCATCTGCGGCACGAGCGCGCCCTTCACGGCCTGCGCCAGCCAGCGTGGCACCTGGGCGTCCACCCACACGTGCACCACAAGCGGAACCCCCAGGCTGGCCCAGGCCTCGCGGCCCTTTGCCATGACCTCGGCGACCCTTCCCATGGGTATGCGAAAGCGCATCCTACTCACCCCTAGAACCTAGAAATCGAAGCGCGCTGCGGGCATGGCGGCACGAGTCCGCAAGCCCCTAGCCCGCCTTCGTTCGATGATGCCACACGGACTGTATGAGCCCCATGGACGCCAGCTGCGTCAGCATGGAAGAAGAGCCAAAGCTGACGAACGGCAGCGGGATGCCCGTGATGGGCATGATGCCGATGCACATGCCTACGTTCTCCAGCAGCTGGAACAGCCACATGGACACCACGCCCACGATGACGAGCCTGCCGAAGCACGAGTCGGTGCGCATGGCCAGCCCGATGCTCGAGAATACCATGAGGCCGAACAGCAGGAGGAGGAACAGGGCACCCACAAAGCCGAACTCCTCGGCCAGCAGTGCAAACACGAAGTCGGTGTGCGCCTCGGGCAAGAAGCCCCCGCCGGCCTGGCTGGCGTTTCCGATGCCCTTGCCCAGAAGGCCGCCCGAGCCCACGGCGATCTTTGCCTGGGTCAGGTTGTAACCGTCGCCCGTGGGATCCACCGACGGGTCCACGAACACGATGAGCCTGTTCAGCTGGTACTGCTTCAGGATGTGCGGAAAGCCGTCCGTCATGGACGTGGCCACGACGAAGGCGGCGCCCACCACGATGAGCCCCAGCGTCGCGAGCACCCATCTCTTCTTGGCCCCGCCGCAGATGATGATGGAGGCGCCCATTACCAGCACGATGAGGCCGGTGCCGAGGTCGGGCTGCGTCAAGATCAGCACGAACGGCACGCACAGGGCGGCGCACAGCTTGACGTAGTCGCGAAACGAGTCGATGAGGCCGTTGTACTCGGAGGCGAGGGAGGCCATCAGAAGGATGGTGACGGGCTTCGCGAACTCGGACGGCTGCAGCGTGGCGCCTATAAGCGGGATCTTGATCCAGCCGGTCATGCCCTTGGCGGAGTAGCCCAGACCGGGCACCGAGGGCAGAAGCATCAGCACCACGTCGATGATCATGAGCACCTTCGCCTTGCCGGCAAGCCGGCGGTAGTCGTAGTGCCACACGAACGCCGCCACTATGAGGCCGAGGGCTATGCCCATGAGCTGGCGCGGAAACGACGCCTCTTCGATGGACAAAGAGGCCGACCAGATGATGACGGCACCGTAGGCCACCAGCACCAGGTTCGGGATGAGCTCCGGCAGGTAGAACATGCTGGCAAAGCCATGGCTTTGCAGGCGAGGTGTCGAGTCGTGATGCGCGCGGCCGTCGGGGCGGGGCATGACGAGGCCCGAGAGGGCGTCCTTGAAGCGGTCGGTCGCGTTGTGACCGCCTGCTGCCATAGTCCCCGGCCCGGACAGTCGGGTTCTTGTGCTCATGTGTGCCAACCTCCCTTGCTACGTGTCGGACGAGGACGAGATGGGCGCGCAGCTCTTTGCCACCGTGTCGGGCTCGCCGAATATGGCGCCCATGACGTCGCGCACCACGTACATCGCGCTGTTGGAGCCCCAGGTGGCGTCCTCGATGGCGGAGGCCACGACGTACTTCGGGTCGTCTGCGGGGGCGTATGCCACGAACCAGCCCGTGGGCTGCTTGTTTGCCACCTCAGCGGTACCGGACTTGCCGGCGATGGTCTCGCTCATGGTGTCCCAGTGCTTGGTCTGCCACTCCGCCTCCTTGTAGATGACGCCCTGAAGGCCCTGGTGCACCAGCTCCATGTACGAGCTGTCCTCGGAGACCGTCAGCTCCTGGCTGGGCACGTAGTCCACGACCGAGCCCGTGCCTGCAGCCGACTTGATGCACTTCAGCACGTGCGGGCGCCAGATGGTGCCTCCGTTGGCGATGCCCATGTAGGCACAGGCCATCTGCAACGGCGTCACCAGAAGATCACCCTGGCCGATGCACAGGTTTGTCCAGTCTCCACCCTTCCAGGTGCGGTCGTCGTCCGAGTAGTTGGAGTAGTACTCCCACTTCCACTCGGGCGTGGGCACGCGGCCCGCTCCCTCGCTGGGAAGGTCGATGTCCTTCTTTGAGCCGAGGCCCCACTCCTTGAACTTCGCCTGAAGGTTCTCGGGCTCGCTCGACAGGTAGAAGCCCTTGCCGATCTCGTAGAACACGACGTCGCACGAATAGGTGATGCCGTTCTGCAGGTCTATGTTGCCGTGGCCCGAGTGCTTCCAGCACCACTGGCCCGCACCCGAGCCCAGCCCCGTCCACCATCCTGTGCAATCGAAGATGGTGTCGGCCGTACAGATGCCGTTGTCCAGGGCGGCGAAGGCCACGATCGGCTTGATGGTGGAGGCAGACGGGTACTGGCCCGAGATGACGCGGTTCAAAAGCGGGTAGCCGTTCTCCTCGCTCGAGAGTGACGTCCAGTCGTCGTTCGAGATGCCGCCCACGAATATGTTGGGCGAGAACGTGGGCGCGCTGGCCATGGCCAGCACCTCGCCGTTCGTGACGTCCAGGCACACGACCGAGCCCGCGTTGCACGTGGACGTGGCGTTCTTCTGCACCAGCTTGATGACATTGGCCAGGGACTCCTCGGCTGCCTTCTGCAGCGCGGCGTCTATCGTCAGCACGACGTCGGAGCCGCTGGTGGGAGCCACGTACGTGGAGTAGTCCAGCACGTTGCCGTTGGCGTCCACGTACACGTCCTGCTCGCCGCGCACGCCCTGCAGCACGTTCTCGTACTGGTACTCCACGCCCGACTGGCCCACGATGTCGCCGGACTCGTACTCGATGGCACCCTCGTCGTCCGAGTTGTTGCTAGCATCCAGCTGCTCGTTCGTCACGGTGCCGGTGTAGCCCACCACGTGCGCCGCAAGGTTTCCCATGGGGTAGTAGCGGGATGTGCGCTGCTCCACGTCGACGCCATCGAACATGTTTGGGTGCTCGCCTATGAAGGCGACGACACGCCTCGAGACGTCAGAGGCAACCTTGCGCGCCGACTGAGCGCCCTCGGTCGTGTCCTCGATGTTCCTCTTTACCGCGACCACGGGCATGCCGATGAGGTTTCCCAGCAGCTGCAGCTCGATGTCGTTGCTGGCCACGTCGGAGCTGGCGACCACCGTCTCCGACGGGCGGTTCGACACGATCTCGACGCCGTTGCGGTCCAGGATGCGACCGCGCGGGGCGGCGACCGATATGGTGCGCGTGCGGTTGGACTCCGCCTGGCTGGTGTAGTCGTCGGAGTGCAGCACCTGCATGTCCCACAGCCGAGCCAGCAGCGCCACGATGACGCCGCCGCCAAAGATGCCGAGCCCCTTCAGCCTGCCGTGCGAGCGCTCCTCGCCCGACGTGTCGTTGCCGCCGGCGGCGCGCGGGGCTGAGCCGCCGATGTCCATCTTGAACCGGGCGTCGCCCTTGCTGTAAAAGATGAACGCCACGACAAGCACCGCGATGGCCAAAACGGCCACGATGGCCAGAATCACCGAAAAGACGCCCATGCGCTACAGGCCCTTCGTGGAGTAGTGCCCGCCACCGCGCGGACGGCGCACACGACGGGTGCGCGCGCCGCCGCGCGCGTCACGGGCGAAGAAGTACCCAAAGGGCAGGAACACGACGAACGTCAGGGCAAAGGACGGGAGGGCCCGAATCACCAGCACGTCCGTCAGGGACGACGCCTGGCCCACCATCAGCATGGCAAAGTGGTATGCCACCTCCACGGCCAGGCAGCCCAGACCAAACGTGACCAGGCACTGGGGCAGACCGTCCGCAAAGCGGTTGCGCTCCTCGATGCCCAGCACGTAGGCCATGATCGTCAGCAGCATGGCCATGAGCCCAACGGGGCCGGTCGTGCACAGGTCGTACACCAGACCGGCAAAGAAGCCCGCCAGGACGCCGCGCCTGCCACCAATGCTGAGCGCGTAGCACGCCGCATACACCAGGGCGAAGTTCATGCGGCCCTCGCCCAGACCCAGGTTGGGGGCAACGCCCACCTGCAGAAGCAGGCACAGCAGCGCCATGACCAGCGAGGCCACGCGGTTCTTGTTTTCATCGGTTACCTGCAAAGGAACGCTCCCCTCGCTATCCTGCCGCGGAAGTACTTGATGAGTTGTCGGAGCCGCTTGCTGACGAGCTGCCACCCGTCGACGTCGAGCTGCCGGAGTTCGTCGAGGACGACGTGGAGCTCGAGCTGCCAGAGCCCTGCGAAGAAGAGCTGTCGGAGGAGCCGGACCCATCCGTGGACGAGGAGTCGGAGCTCGTGCTGGTCTCGCCCGATGACTGCTGAGCGTCGGCCTCAGCGATGTCGTCCGCAGAAGCCTGCTGGTCGGAGGTCAAAGACGTCACGACCCAGACTTCCTCGTAGCTGTCGGCGGTGCTGTAGGGCTCGACCACGATGTCGTAGTACAGGGCGCCCGGCGTCTTGTTGACGCTGGTGACCTTGCCCATGGGCAGGCCCTTCGGGAACACGCCGCCCAAGCCGCTGGTTACGACGACGTCGCCCACGTTGACCTCCTGGTCCGTGCGGATGAGGTTCAGGTGCAGCGTGCCGTCGGCAGAGCCCTCGACCATGCCCTGCGCTCGGGTGGACTGGATCATGGCCGACACCGAGGAGTTCTCGTCGGACAGCAGCCTGACGGTGCAGGAGTCAGAGGCCACCTGTATGACCTGACCGACCGCGCCGTAGGCGTCAAACACGGGCATGCCAACGTCCACCCCGCCCGAGGTGCCCTTGTCCAGCGTGATGGTGCGCGTCCACGAATCGGTGGAGCCGCCGATGACGTTGGCGGCGACCGACTGCAGATTGTACGTGTCCTGCAGGTTCAGCAGCTGCTGCAGGCGCTGCGCCGTCTGGCTGGACTCCTCCAGCTCGACGTTCTTTGCCTGCAGCTCGCGGTTCTGCTGCTCGAGGTCGGTCAGCGTGGCCTCGTCGGCCGTCAGGTTGCGGTATACGTTTCCCAGACCGACAAAGGGGGCGCTGATGCCGGCACCCACCATGCGCAGGGGCGTCGTGATGGTCTGAAAGCCGTAGCGCATGCTGGTAAAGACGCCAGATCCCGACTCGTGCGAGCTGACCGTGAACATGACCAGCGACAGAACAACAAGCAGGACTGTCACGAGACCAGCCCTGCCGTTAGATTCGCTTCTTTTGAAACCGCCGTTTGCCCCGTTGGGATGGGGCGTGCCCAGGCTAGGCATTTTTGCCATAGACGCTCCTTTGTGAGGCTACAGGCCAGCGCTCTGCACGAAGCCACCGGACAGCGCATTGGCCTCGAGGACCTTCGCGCAGCCGTTGACAACGTTCTCGAGGGCGGTGGGGCTCACGTTCACGGGAACGCCCGTCTCCTCGCGCAGACGCTGGTCGAGGCCCCTCAGAAGGCCGCCGCCACCGGTCAGGAGGATGCCGTAGTACATGAGGTCGCTGGCCAGGTCGGGCGGCGTCGCGTCCAGCGCATCGCGCACGGTCTTCGTGACCTCGTCCAGGGGCTTGTCCAGGGCGCGCCTGATCTCCTCGCTCTCGATGCGGACGGTCTTGGGCATGCCGGTCATCACGTCGCGGCCGTTCACCTCGACGTCCAGTTCCTCGGCCAGAGGTGCCGCGGAACCGACCTTGATCTTTATGTCCTCGGCGGTGCGCTCGCCAATCGAGAGGTTGTAGACGTCACGCACGTGCTCCAGAATCGTCTGGTCGAACTCGTCGCCGGCGGTACGGATGGACTTCGAGACCACGATGCCGCCCATTGCGATGACGGCGACTTCGGTGGTGCCACCGCCGATGTCCACGACCATAGAGCCCGTGGGATCCTCGATGGGTAGGTCCGCGCCGATGGCCGCCGCCATGGGCTCCTCGATGAGGTAGGCCTGGCGCGCGCCAGCCTGGATGGTGGCTTCGAACACCGCGCGCTTCTCGACGGACGTCACACCGGAGGGCACGCACACGACCACGCGCGGACGCGGCGACCAGGCATGGCGATGGGGCCGGGCCTTTTCGATGAAGTAGCGCAGCATGACCTCGGTCACGTCGAAGTCTGCGATGACGCCGTCCTTCAGGGGACGCTCCGCGATGATGGAGCCGGGGGTGCGGCCAATCATGCGCTTGGCGTCTGCGCCCACGGCGAGCACGCGGTCCTCGGTCTTGTCGATGGCCACGACGGAGGGCTCGTTCAAGACTATGCCCTCCCCGCGCGCGGAGACCAGCGTGTTGGCGGTGCCAAGGTCTATGGCGAGGTCGCCGCCGTACTCGCCGAACAAAGAGTCGAAGAACGCCATTTGTCCCTATCCTTCGTGCAATCCTGTGGTTATGCTGCTAGTTCTGCGCGGAGACCGTGCCGGACGTCGTGGTGGAAGAGCTGCTGCCGTTGCTGGAGCTGGTGTCCACGGTAACGCTGGAGATCTTCCAACCTATCTTGTCGCGCGTGAAGTGGAACACGTAGTGCTGGGTCGTGCCGTCGGACAGCTTTGCGGAGACCTTGGCGGTCGAGTCGCTCATGCCACGGTCGACGGAGTCGATGCTGACCTGGGCGCCCGAGGGAATCAGCGCCTCGATCTCGGACTTGTCGGACGACGACGCCGAGTCGGCAATCAAAGACGACAGGTCGCCGTTGTTGGTCTTTGCCTCGAAGGCCTGGTTCACGACGGACTCCTGCGTGGGCCAGCCATAGCCGCGATAGTACGCGTAGCCACCGGCGGCGCACACTACCACCAGGATGATGACCAGGGTGATGACCACCTTGCGACCGGTGTGCTTCTGCTTGCGCTCCTTGCGCTTCTGCTCCTTGGCGTCCTTGACGATGTCCTCCTCGTTTATGGAGAAGAAGCCCGTGTCCTCGGGAGAGGGCATAAGGTTGCCCGTGGTCTCGCCGGTGGGGTCCAGCGGGTCGTACGTCACAGGGCCATAGCCGGCGGCAGCCAGCAGGTTGTCGGTGTCGGAGGGCTTGTTTACGCCCATGGCCGCCATGGCGTTGCGCGCGGCGTCGTAGGAGGCCTGAGCCTCGGGAGCCAGCGTGTAGGTCCCGTCGGCCGTGGCGTGGTTGAACGCGTCGACGGCCTCGGACATGCGGTTGGCGGCCACGTAGGCCAGGGCCAGCTCGCAATATATGGCGTTCTGGCTGTGCACGCTGCTGCTGAAGTCCAAGGCGGTGCGGTATGCCTCGATGGCGTCCACGGGGCGGGACAGCTCCATGAACGACCCGCCCAGCTTCCTCAGCGCGAAGCACGGGTCGGGGTTGTTCTCGTCGATGGCGGCGTTCCTGAAGGCGATGCCCGCGCTTCGGACGTCTCCCAGCTCCTCGTAGGCCGAGCCCAGAGCCAGGTAGGCCTTGTAGGGCTTGGCGTAGGAGGGGTCCTGGGTGGCGCGGGTCAGCGCGTCCACGGCCTCGGAGCTGCGGCCGGCGGCCAGCAGGGCGCGGCCACGGTTGGTGTTCAGGGCGCCGACCTTGCCGTAGGTAGAGTCGGCCAGGGCGTCGGCGTAGGCCTTGGCGGCCTCGTCGTAGCGGCCCAGCTTCATGAGGGCGTTGCCCAGCAGGTGGTCGACGCTGCCCGAGACCTCGCCCGGCTGCTTTGCCTGCGACAGCTCGGAGGCGGCGACCGCCCAGTTACCGCTTCTGTAGGCCGAGACGCCGGCCTTGTACATTTCCTGGTTCACGATGACTCCCTAGTCCCGCGCAATCCTAAGCCTGCGCATGCTCTATACGGACGGAGTTGAGCACGTCGCCCGCGCGCAGCTTCGCGATGACGTCCTTGCCCTGGATGGTGGTGCCGAACACGGTGTAGCCGGAGTCCAGGCCGTGCTGGGCGCCCAGGCAGAAGTAGAACTGCGACCCTGCCGAGTCGGGGTGCTGCGAGCGCGCCATGGCCAGCGCGCCGTCCACGTGGCTGTTGCGGGGGTTCGATGCGAACTCGGCCTTGATGCGATAGCCGGGGCCACCCGTGCCGGGGAGGCCGTCGGGGCCCCTCCTGCCTGCCGCAACGTCGTCGGGACTCATCTGGCGGGTGTTGGGGTCGCCGCCCTGGATCACAAAGCCGGGCACGTAGCGATGGAACTTCGTCTGGTCATAGAAGCCGGAACTGGCGAGTTCGCAGAAGTTAGCGACGTGAATGGGGGCGCCGTCACCGTCCAGGCGCACCTTTATGGTGCCCTTGCTGGTGTCGAAGACCGCTACCTCGTCGCCCTTGACCTGGTACTTCGGCGTATACAGAGGGTCTCCAAAAAATCCCATGCCGGTCCCTTTCTATGCCATAACTTGCAACGACTACCTGATTCTAGCAGTGAAGGCGTACCTTTCACACATTCGGCAGAGGAGGCGAGCCATGTCCGCCCGTCGCAACAGCCGCGTTTCAGGAGCTACCCCTGGCTGGACGAGGAGTCATCGGAGCCGTCGCCCGAGTCGCCGTCCGAGTTGTCGCTCGAGGCCTCCTGCGGCTTCGCGTCGTCGTAGCCCTGCGAGAAGAGCCCCTTCCACGTGCCGGCAGACGACCCTGACGAGTCGTCTCCCAGAAGCGCGTCGACCTTCGACGCGGCTGACGTCACGTCCGAGGCGGACTTCACGCTGTCCCATGCCGAGGTCATGGCGTCCAGGCGGTTCCTGAGGTAGCTGGCCAGGGTGTTCAGCGTCTGGCACTCGTCCTCGTAGGGCGAGGACGACATGTCTTTCTGTGAGAAGTCCGACATGGCGTTGCTGAGGTCCAGCGAAAGCTGCTTAGCCGCCTCGGAACCCTGCGTCACGTCTCCGCCCTTGCCGGCGACTATGTCGCGCAGGAGCGTCTCGTTGTCGTCGGCCTTCGAAGAGATGGTGCCCAGCGTGTCGTAGAAGCTGGACACCTCCTCGAAGTAGGAATCGGTGCCCGTGGTCTCTTCTTGTGTGGCGGTCTTGTCCTGGCCGCTGAGGTAGGTGACCTCGCCCGGGTAGCCGGCCATGGACGTGTCGGCATCCGTCGTGGCGTGCCGCACGTTGGCGTTCGGGTTCCACGGCTGCGTGATTGCCAGCACGGTGCCGCCCACCGCCACGAGCGCGCACAGGGCCGCGGTCAGAACCACGCGGTAGTGCGGCATGTGCTCCTTAGGCGAGGCGGAGCGATAGCCGTCCTTCGGCCTTGCGGGGATGACGCTTTCGGGCTGCGCCACCTTGGCCCGCTTGGCGGCGGGCTTGGGCTTTGCCTCCCCCGCCTCGTGCTCGATGACGCTTTCGACCAGCTCGTCGTCCAGGGGGAATCCGCAGCTGGGGCAGGTTATGCGCCCTGGGGGTACCAGGGCGCCGCAGTTCTTGCAGAACACCCCCTCGCGCTGCGCGGGTTCACGCCGCGCCTGGAGCCGCGCGTGGCACGCGGGGCAGACGGTGGCGTCGTCCGGCACGTGCGTGCCGCAGGTGGGACAAATCACTTCAGAGCCTCCGATGATGGGTGCGTTGTGAGCTTCGTTTGTGGGACTGTGCGAGTGGGTCCTCACCCAACGGTTTTATGCCTTGCAGCAGAGGTTGTCCAGAACGTAGGGCAATATTCCACCACTGGCCAAGAACGCTCCCTCCATGGGGGTGTCCACGCGCACGACGCAGTCGAACTCGACGTCGCCCTGCTGCCCGTGGGCCACCACATGCGTGGTCGGCGAGGCGGGAAGGCCGCCGCGCAGGTCAACCGGGGCGATGTCGAACGTCTCGTGCCCCGTGAGCCCCAGCGAGCTGGCGCTCTGCCCGTCCATGAACTGCAGCGGCAGCACGCCCATCTGCACCAGGTTCGAGCGGTGAATCCTCTCGAAGCTCTCGGCCAGGACGGCGCGTATGCCCAGCAGGGCCGGACCCTTGCCCGCCCAGTCGCGGCTGGAGCCAGAGCCGTACAGCTTTCCGGCCACGATGACCAGCGGCACATCGTGCTGGCGGTAGTCCATTGCAGCGTCGTACACCGAGGTGATCTGGTCGTTCAGCAGGTCGCGCGTCCATCCGCCCTTGCGACCGTCGGCCAGGTAGTTCTCCAGCTTCACGTTGGCGAACGTGCCCCTCATCATGACCTCGTGGTTGCCGCGGCGGCTGCCGTACGTATTGAAGTCGGCGTTCTTCACGCCGTGCTCGTTCAGGTATCGGGCTGCGGGAGAGTCGGCCGCGATGGCGCCAGCCGGCGAGATGTGGTCGGTCGTGACGAAGTCGCCCGCGTACACGAGGGCACGAGCGCCCTGCACCGAAATCCGGTCCTGACGCTTCGCCAGGTCGAAGTAGGGCGCGCGACGCACGTACGTGGAGTCGGGGTCCCACGGGAAGGTGGCGGACTTGCCAGCGTCGATGGCCATCCAGGCCCCGGAGCCCTCAAAGAGGCCCTTCGACCCGTCCTTGAACAGCTGCGGGGTCAGCACGCCGTCCAGCGCGTCCTGAATCTCGGCGTCGGTGGGCATGAGCTCACTCAGCATGACCGGCGCTCCGTCGGACCCCACACCCACGGGGTCGTGGGCCAGGTCGATGTCCAGGGTGCCCGCCAGCGAGTAGGCCACCACCAGCGCAGGCTGGCACAGGTAGTTCTGGGCGACGTCGGGAGAGATGCGCCCGTCGAAGTTGCGGTTGCCCGACAGAATGCTCGTGAGCTCCATCTGGTCCGCATGGGCCTTCAGGCCGGGCAGGATGTCTCCGGAGTTGCCGATGCAGCTCATGCAGCCGAAGCCGCAGGTGTAGAAGCCCAGCTGGAACAGGGCGTCCGTCAGGCCGGCACGCTCCAGCAGAAGCTCCGTGGCATGGCTGCCGGGAGCCAGGATCTTCTTGACCCAGGGCTTGGGACGCAGGCCGCGCTCCACGGCCTTGCGCGCCAGGATGCCGGCACCCACCATCATGGCGGGGTCGGTCGCCGTGGTGCAGCTGGTGATGGCGGCGATGGCCAGCGTGCCGTGGCCCAGCTGGTAGTGGTCCTGTCCGCAGGCGACGTCGAAGGTCTGCGTCAAGTCGGCGCGACCGTGCTGGGCGCTGCTGGAGCGGAAGCGCTCGCGCAGGCCGGCGGGCGTGGTGTGGTTGTGGGGCCTGGAGGGACCGGCCAGGCTGGTCTGGACGCTGCCCAGGTCCAGCTCGACGCGACGGGCGTACACGCGGCCCTCGGGCATGCCATAGATGCCCTGCTGGCGCAGGTAGGCCTGGGCGAAGGCGACCTCGGAGTCGTCGCGTCCGGTCAGGTGCAGGTAGTCCACGGCCGCGTCGTCCACGGGGAACAGCGTGGTCGTGGCGCCGTACTCGGGGGTCATGTTTGCGACGCAGGCGCGCTGCGTGGGGGTCAGCGTGGCGACACCGGGTCCCGTGACCTCGACCAGGCAGCCCACGACGCCCTCCTTGCGCAGCAGCTGCGCCACGGTCAGCGCCAGGTCCATTCCCTGGATGGAGTCGCGCAGCCTGCCGGTGAGGTGCAGCTCGACCACGGGCGGCACCAGCATGGTGATGGGCTGTCCCAGGGCGGCCGCCTCGGCCTCGATGCCGCCCACGCCCCAGCCCAGGACGCCCAGGCCGTTGGCCGTGGGGGTGTGCGAGTCGGTGCCCACCAGCGTGTCGAAGCAGGCGACGTCGTCCCTGTCCGCCAGCGCGTCGGTCGTGACCACTCGGCAGAAGCGCTCGATGTTCAGCTGATGGCAGATGCCGCCTCCGGGGGGCACGATCTCGACGTTCTGGAACGAGTGGGAGGCCCACTTCAGAAACGCGAAGCGCTCACGGTTGCGCTGCGCCTCCAGCGACTCGTTCCTCTGCGCGCTGTCGGGGACGCCGGCGCAGTCGGCGATGACGGAGCGGTCGACGACCAGGGTGCACGGGATGTGCGGATTCACCAGCTCGGGGTCGCCGCCGCGCTCAACCATAGCGTCGCGCATGGCGGCAAAGTCCACGAACACCGGCACGCCGGTGAAGTCCTGGAACAGCACGCGGGCGGGCATGAACTCGATCTCCTTGCCCTGGGTGCCTGCGAGGCCAGCCTCGACCACGCGGCGGGCCGCCTCGACGGCGTCGTCGTCCGTTGCGCTGCGCCTGACGACGTTCTCCAGGAGCACCACCAGGGCGCGCGGGAGCTTCTGCGCTCCGGGGATCTGCGAGACGTCGAAGACCCTGCGCCTGATGCCTGCGGCCTCCAGCTCCTTCGGGTGGCGCGCCGCCAGGACCTGCTCCCTAAACGCTGCTTCGCTTCCTTGCATCCCTTGCCTCCAGCCTCGATACCAGGCGGGCAAACATGCTGCCGTCGCCCTGGGCGTAGCGCCCGAACCGGTCGTATAGGACATTGAACAACACCACGGAGGCCACAGCCCCCACTAGTAACAATACTGCCACGGACCCCTCCAGCCGCGCTATCTCGAAGAATCCCGCCATACAGATCGAAGCGAAGATGACCATGGCCATGATGAAGCACAGCAGCGCCACCCGCAAAGGCGTCAACGGCAGGGAGATCCTCACTATGAGCGCAACGCCCACCACCAGTGCCAGGAACAGGCAGGCGGTGGATATCTGGGCGAACTCCATGTGCGTCATGCGCCCCAGCCACAGGCAAATCCCCAACGCCACCACCTCCGTCACCGAGGCCGGGAGCGACTTCGACAGCACGTTCACCAGGAAGCTGCCGCGAACCAGCTCGTGGTTGGGCTCCAGCGCCAGCACGAACGACGGCACGCCGATGACCGCCGCGGACAAGAGCGACATCTGCACGGGCACGAAGGGGTACGGCGGCATAAATATGCAGATAAACGCAAGTGCGGCCGAGAAGACCGTCTTTACCAGGAACAATGACGCCGAGCGCTGCAGGTTGTTGATGGAGCGCCTGCCCTCGGCCACGACCTCGGGCATGTGGGCGAAGTCGTTGTCCACGAGCACGATCTCGGCCACGTTTCGGGCGGCCGCCGAGCCCGACGCCATGGCCACCGAGCAGTCGGCCTCGCGCAGCGCCAGCACGTCGTTCACGCCGTCGCCCGTCATGGCCACCGTGCGGCCCTCCTGCTGCAGCGCGCGCACGAGCGATCGCTTCTGCTGAGGGGTCACGCGCCCGAACACGGCGCAGGTGGTGGCAGCCTTGCGCAGCTTC
>JAQXQO010000036.1 GCA_029101205.1 Coriobacteriales bacterium
ATTTGGTGTATCGCGACGTCGAGCACAAGTTCAACGCTGTCGTCGACCAGATAGAGAAGTGCCACAAGAAGGGCCAGCCCGTCCTGGTGGGCACCGTCTCGATCGAGAACTCCGAGCGCCTCAGCAGGCTTTTGGACAAGCGTGGCATAAAGCACAGCGTCCTGAACGCAAAGTACCACGAGTACGAGGCGCAGATCGTGGCCCAGGCCGGCCGCGAGGGCGCCGTCACCATCGCAACGAACATGGCCGGCCGTGGTACCGACATCCTGCTGGGCGGTAACCCCGACTTCATGGCCGCCGACTTCCTGCGCAACCAGGGGATAGATCCCGACGAGGCCACGAAGGAGCAGACCCAGGCGGCGCTCCAGAAGGCCAAGGCGGTGTGCGAGAAGGAGAAGGAGCACGTGCTGGCTGCCGGCGGCCTGTTCGTCATAGGCACCGAGCGCCACGAGAGCCGACGCATCGACAACCAGCTGCGTGGCCGCTCCGGTCGTCAGGGCGACCCCGGCGAGACGCAGTTCTACCTGTCCCTCGAGGACGACCTCATGCGCAAGTTCGGCGGCGACCGCATGGACAAGATCAAGGACATGATGATCCGCTATGACATGCCCGCCGACGAGCCCATTAAGGCAAAGATGGTTACGAAGGCGGTCGAGAGCGCGCAGCGAAAGATCGAGGAGATCAACTTCGCCATGCGTAAGAACGTCCTCGACTACGACGACGTGATGAACAAGCAGCGCCAGGTCATCTACGAGGAGCGCAACAAGATCCTGGACGGCAAGGACCTCACCGCACACGTGAACGAGGTCACGCTGGAGACCGTCGAGCGCGAGGTGGGCACCTATTGCTCGGCCGAGGTCGACCCGAGCGACTGGGACGAGAAGGGCCTGCTGAAGTGGGTCTCGAACCTCACCGGAAAGACGGAGGGGCTGCCCGAGATCTCGGAGGACGATGACCCGGAGGACATCGTCGAGCGCGTGGACCAGTTCGTGAACGACTGCTACGACCAAAAGACGAAGGCCCTCGGCGACGAGATCATGCACGAGCTCTCGACCCAGGTCATGCTGCGCGTCATCGACACCCGCTGGATGGCGTACCTGCAGGAGATGGACTACCTGAAGACCGGCATTGGCCTGCGCGGCTATGGCCAGCGCGACCCGCTGGTGGAGTACAAGAGCGAGGCCTACCGCGCCTTCACCGAGCTCGTGAACACCATGTACGAGGACTTCCTGCGCACCATCCTGCGCATCGAGGTCATGGTGAAGCGCCCCGAGCCCCCTGCGGCCGAGGAGGAGCCCGCCGAGCTGCGCGGCGCTCGCTACACGGGACCCTCCGACGTGGACGGCGACCAGAGCGACGGCCGCCCCGTCGGCTCGCTGGCCGACCGCGTGGCCCCCATGCAGAGCACGGGGCAGGCAACGAAGGCTCCCGCTCCCGAGAAGGGCCGCACGTATCGCAAGGTGGATGACCCCGACCCGTTCGTGGGCGTAGGCCGCAACGACCCCTGTCCCTGCGGCTCGGGCAAGAAGTTCAAGTACTGCCACGGCAGGAACCGCTAAATGGCAGAGGTAACCACAGAGGAGCTGGACCAGCTGCAGAAGCGCCTGCACCAGGTGGAGGGCTACCTCCACCTGGACCAGCGCCGCGTGGACGTGAAGGTGCTGGAGGAGGCCAGCGCCGCCCCCGGCTTCTGGGACGACGCCGAGCACGCCAGTAAGGTCATGGAGCAGCTGACGCGGGCAAAGGAGGACGTGGCTGGGCTGGAGTCGGCCCGATCGAGGCTGGATGACGCAAAGACCGCCTTCGAGCTGGGCTCCGAAACGGGCGATGCCGACCTTTTGGCCGAGGCACGCTCCCTGTGCGACAAGCTGTCCACCGACCTGACCGAGCTCGAGCTGTCCAGCTGGTTCGTAGACGACCTGGACCATGGTGACGCAATCGTCACCATCACGCCGGGCCAGGGCGGCTTGGAGGCGCAGGACTGGTGCAGCATGCTGTTCCGCATGTACCTGCGCTACTGCGACCGGCGCGGGTGGAAGGTCACCGTGAACGACGCGCCGGCGGCAGAGGTCATCGGCATCGACCGCGCCACCTTCACCGTCTCGGGGAAGAACGCGTACGGCATGCTGAGGGCCGAGCAGGGCGTCCATCGCCTGGTGCGCATCTCGCCCACCGACGCAAAGAAGCGCCGTCAGACCACGTTTGCCGGCGTTGAGGTGCTGCCCGTGCTCCCCGACGACATAGAGGTGCAGATAGACCCCTCCGACCTGCGCATAGACGTGTACCATTCGTCTGGACCGGGTGGCCAGGGCGTCAACACCACGGACTCGGCCGTCAGGATCACGCACCTGCCCACCGGCATCGTGGTCACCTGCCAGAACGAGCGCAGCCAGCTGCAGAACAAGGCCATCGCGATGCAGATTCTAAAGAGTCGGCTGTACGAGCTCGAGAAGGCGCGCCGGGACGCCGAGCTGGATGAGCTGCGTGGTCCAAAGCGAGAGATTTCCTTCGGCAACCAGATCAGGAACTACGTACTCTATCCCTTCCAGCTCGTGAAGGACACGCGCACCGGAGTCGAGACCAGCAACGTCAACGCCGTCCTGGAGGATGGCGACCTCGACCCGTTCATCATTGCCTACCACCGTTGGGCGGTGGGCCAAAAGGACCAACAGGGCCAGCAGGGCTAGCGCCAGCTGGCCCTTCTTGTGCCCATGATCTGAGTTTGTTGGGACAAAGTTTTTCCCAAAGGTGGCGCTCGAGCTCTCGAGCGCTACACTTGGCAGGACCGTAAAAGGGGAGCTATGGCCAAAAGACCTGGTCTTCCCGGCGGCACGCACACCAAGAGGGGAGAAACCTTGAGCACAAAGCGTGACACGCTGCCAGAGGCTCGCTCGGTCCACGAGATCGAGCTCATCGCCAACGCCATGCGGCACGACATCATCACCATGATTACCGCCGCAAAGTCGGGGCACCCAGGCGGGTCGCTCTCATGCGCTGACCTGCTGGCGACGCTGTACTTCTCGGGAGTCATGCACTACGACCCGTCGGATCCGAAGGCGCCGTGGCGCGACTACCTGATCCTCTCGAAGGGGCATGCTGCACCGGCGCTGTACGCGGCCTTCCACCAGTTGGGCTGGGTCAAGGACGAGGAGCTGCCGACGCTGCGTCACCTGGGCAGCAGGCTCCAGGGACATCCGGACTGCAAGCTGCTGCCGGGCGTCGAGGTGTGCTCCGGCTCGCTGGGGCAGGGGCTCTCGGTTAGCTCGGGAGTCGCCCTGGGACTGAGGGCCGACGCCAAGGCGACGGGCTCAAAGCCGGCGCACGTGTTTTGCGTCTGCGGCGACGGCGAGATGCAGGAGGGCTCCAACTGGGAGGCCCTCATGTACGCAGCCCATCGCCACCTGGACAACCTGACGATGTACCTGGACCTGAACAACCTGCAGATCGACGGCAACGTAAACGACGTCAACTCGCTGGGCGACATCCACGCCAAGCTGGCGGCGTTCGGCTGGAACGTGCTCGAGGTGGACGGCCATGACGTGGCCGCCCTCATCGACGTGACGCGCCAGGCCCTGCAGCACGAGGGCCAGCCCACCGCCGTCATCTGCCACACGGTGAAGGGCAAGGGCGTCCCGTTCATGGAGGACCAGGTGGACTGGCATGGCAAGGCACCCAGCGAGGAGCTGGCTGCCGAGGCCATGGATGCTCTGGACCAGGAACGCGACCGACTTTTGAGGGAGGCATAGGCATGGCCAACAGGGCTACGCGCGAGGCCTTTGGCGAGACGCTGCTGGAGCTGATCGCAGAGGGCAAGGACATCGTTGCGGTGGATGCGGACCTTGCCGGATCGACCACGCTCGCGAAGGTGGGAAAGGCCTACCCCGACCGCTTCTTTGACGTGGGCATTGCCGAGCAGGACATGATCGACGTCGCCGCCGGTCTGGCCATCACGGGACGCACGGCCTTCACCGGCTCGTTTGCCGTCTTTGGCACGGGCCGCTGCTACGATCAGATCAGGAACACCGTGTGCGACTCGAACCTGAACGTGAAGGTGTGCCCGACGCACTCGGGCGTCACGGTGGGCGAGGACGGCGCCACGCACCAGATGCTGGAGGACATCGGCCTCATGCGCGGGCTGCCCAACATGCGCGTCCTGGTGCCGGCTGACTACCGCTCCGCAAAGGCCGCCATCCGCATCGCCGCCGACACCGAGGGCCCCGTGTACGTGCGCCTGGGCAGGCACAAGGTGCCCCAGGTGTACGACGAGACCTTCAAGGGCGGCCTGCCCTTCGCCAACGTGGTGCGCGAGGGCACCGACGTGACCATCTGCGCCTGCGGCGTCACGCTGGCCCACGCCCTTGCTGCCGCCGGACAGCTGGCGCAGGAGGGCATCAGCGCCGAGGTGATCGACGTGTTCTCGGTGAAGCCCCTGGACGAGGACGTCATCCTGGCCTCTGCCGCCAAGACCGGTCACGTCCTGACCGTGGAGGAGCACATGGTGTGGAACGGCATGGGCTCCGCGGTGGCAGAGCTGCTGTCTGAGAAGCTGCCCACGCCCATGCGCTTCGTGGGACTGCGCTCCTTCGGCACCTCCGCCGACGGCGACACGCTCCTGAAGTACTACGGCCTGGACTGCAAGGGCATAAAGGCCCAGGTACGCGACTTCCTAAATGCCTAAGAAGCGCATGGTGCCAGCCGTACGGGACGCTCGCCCCGTTCGCGTGCGGCCCGGCGCTTCTGGCCTGCCAACAAGTACGACCTATTTTCAGGCCCCCTCGGAGCTGCTTCGAGGGGGCTTCTGCGTATGTGTAGGTATTCCGCTGCCGCAATGGGGCGGGTTTGGGCTTTGCTATGCTATCCCTGACTGTCCGCGTTTTGCAAAGACAAAAGGAGCTCTTGTGGCCAACCACTTTCGCAGCAACGAGCGGCAGGGGGCGGAGGATTCGGGCCAGGTCCCGGAGACCCCGCAGGAGGTCGGCGCCCAGGGAACCCAGCCCCAGCAGCCCGTTCAGGCTGATTCCCAGCAGGCCGTCGGCGACACCGGTGCAAGGCCCGTGCAGGCCGTGACCGCCAGCACCCAGATTGCGCCCGCATCGGATGACTCCAATGCCGGCACGTCTGGCTCCCAGAGCGTCTACGTCTCGCTCCGAGACGACAACGCCCCGGCCGTGCCCCACACCGGCACCCCTACGATTTCGCTCAGAAACGTAACAATGATCTACCCGGCCCAGCCCAACAAGCCCGCGCTCGACGACGTCTCGCTGGACATCTATCCCGGCGAGTTCGTCTTTGTCGTGGGTCACTCCGGCTCTGGCAAGTCCACGCTGCTGAGGCTCCTGACGCGCGAGCTGCGCGCCACGAAGGGCCATGTGCTCGTGGCCGGCCAGGACCTGACAAAGATGCGCAACTGGAAGGTCCCGTACCTCAGGCGCCAGATCGGCACCGTGTACCAGGACTTCAAGCTGCTGCCCGACAAGACCGTGTACGGCAACGTGGCCTGTGCCCTGGAGTGCATCGGCAAGCCCAAGTCCGTCGTAAAGGCGCAGGTGCCCGAGGTGCTGCGCCTGGTCGGCCTCGCCGAAAAGATGGACAACTACCCCGACCAGCTGTCTGGAGGCGAGCAGCAGCGCGTCTCGGTCGCAAGGGCCATGGTCAACCGACCGCCCCTGCTGGTGTGCGACGAGCCCACGGGCAACCTGGACCCCGCCATCTCGCTGGGCATCATGAAGCTGCTCGATCGAATCAACCGTACGGGCACCACCGTCGTCATGGCTACGCACGACCGCGAGATGGTCGACTCCATGCGCAAGCGCGTCATAGCGCTCGAGGCCGGCCACGTGGTGCGCGACCAGGAGAGAGGAGGCTACGGCTACTATGGTGCCCTCTACTTTCGGATATTCCATGCGCGAGGCCGGCCATCACATCAGGAGGAACTGGTCCACGTGCCTTGGCGCCATCGTCACCATCTTCCTCTCGCTGTTCGTCATCGGTGTCTTCGTGCTGGGCTCCGCCCTTCTTGGCAGCATGGTGGGCAATGTCGAGGACCGCGTCACGATTCAGGCGTTCCTCTCGGACAGCGCCGACCAGTCGGCCGTCGACTCGCTGCAGCAAAAGATCGAGGGCTGGGACAACGTCGAGTCCGTCACGTACAAGAGCAAGGACGAGGCCCTGCAGGAGTACCGTGACACCATGAGCAACCGCAACGCCGAGGACGCGGTCGAGGCCCTGGACGGCGAGAACCCCGTGCCGGCTTCGCTGGTCATAAAGCTGGACGACCCCCAGCAGGTCGAGTCGGTGGCCAGCAGGCTCTCGGACGACTCCGACTTCTCGAAGGTGTCAGACGACTCGGAGGACCCCTCCCAGTCCGTGCAGTACGGCCGCGAGACGGTTGAGCGCCTGTTCAGCGTGACGTCCTGGCTCAGGGTGGCCGCCATCGTGCTGGTGCTGATGCTGACCTTCGTGGCGTTCGTCTTTATCAACAACACCATTCGCCTGGCTATCAGCGCTCGCCGCCGCGAGATTGCCATCGAGCGCCTGGTGGGCGCCTCGAACGGCTTCATCCGCGGGCCCTTCATCGCCGAGGGCGCCATCGAGGCACTCATCGGCGCGCTTCTGGCCATAGTGGTGCTGCACGTGTGCTCCGTGTACCTGCTGCCGCAGGTGACCGAGACCCTGAAGTTCCTGGACTTCAGCCTGTCTGACACCGTGATGATCCGCACCTATGTGGCACTGCTGCTGATTGGCCTGGTCATCGGCCTGTTTGGCTCGGCCATCGCCATGAGGCGCTACCTGAAGGTGTAGAAGCCATTACGGCAGCCTGTGCATGGTTCGATAGTATGGGGGCGACGCGGTCATCTGTGGCCGCGCCGCCCTTCTTTCGTTTGGAGATGATCCGATGACACGCAAGCGCCCGCACCACGGCAACCGCCGGCACGGCCAGCACCCGGTACACGCGAAGCCTCGTGCCACTTACGTCGGCACGCTGCGAGTGGCAAGGCCCGGTGCCGCCTTCGTGCAGACACCCGAGGGGGAGTTCCCCGTGGCGCCGCGCGGCGTGCGCGAGGGGATGGATGGCGATGAGGTCCAGGTGACCTTGCAGGCACCTCACGGCCATGCGGGCCGTGAGGGTACGCGCATGGCCTACGTGCAGGGCGTGCTGCACCGGGCTACCCACACGTTCCTGGGCACGTACGACCAGCTGGACCCCCTGGGGGCCGTGGTGCCCCTGGACGCCCGCATGAAGCGCGACTTCTTTGTCCTGCCCGAGGACGACAGCCCCCGGCGCCTGGGAGTCCAGCCTGCGGACGTCGTCGTGGCGCGCATCCTGGAGTACCCCTCGCGGCAGAGCGCCGGCGTCGTCACCATAGACCGGCGGGTGGGGTCATCCGCGGAGCTCGACATGGACATGGAGGCCGTCATAGCCTCCTTCGGCCTGGAGACCGCGTTCTCTGACGCAGCGCTGGCCGAGGCGAACGCCTGCCAGGCCGACGTCGAGGGCGCGCTGGTGTCCGACCCCTCCCGCGTGGACCTGCGCCAGGAGTGCTGCGTCACGGTGGACCCTACCGACGCGCGCGACTTCGACGATGCCGTCAGCGCCCGCAGGACCGACGACGGCTACGAGGTGGGCGTGCACATCGCCGACGTGACGCACTACCTGCCCTGGGGAGGCCCGGCGGACCTCGAGGCCCGTCGGCGCACGTGCTCGGTCTATCTGGCGGACCGGGTGCTGCCCATGCTGCCTGAGCATCTGTGCAACGACGTGTGCTCGCTCGTCCCGAACGAGGACAGGCTGTGCATGAGCGTCAGGCTGACGCTGGACTCCCACGGCAACGTGCGCTCCGCAAAGGCGGCGAAGTCCGCCATTCGCTCGAAGGCGCGGCTGGACTACGACACGGTCGAGCGCTTCCTGGAGGGGGACGCCGACGAGGGGCGGCTGGCGGCGGACGCCGGGGTGGCGAGGTCCGTGGCCCAGGGGCTGCGCGTGTTGGACGAGGTGGCGCGCCTGCGCCAGCGCGTTCGCAGGGAGCGCGGGGCAGTGGACTTCGACACGAAGGAGGCAAAGGTCACCCTGGACCAGGACGGTACCCCCACGGGGGTCGTGGTACGCCAGAAGACCCGCGCCACCTCCCTCATAGAGGAGGCCATGCTCATGGCGAACGAGGCGGTTGCCGCCATGCTGGCCCAGAGGGACTGGCCGGCGGCGTTTCGCGTGCACGAGTCGCCCGCTCCGGACGACCTGCGCTCGTGCGTGGGCGTGCTCATGGAGCTGGACGCCCTGCACGCGGACGAGGTGGACCGACTCGTGGCTGGGGACCCCCACACGATCCAGCAGGTTCTGGACCGGGTGCGCGGCACGTCTGAGGAGTACCTCGCAAACGCGCTTCTGCTACGCGCCCAGAAGCGTGCCATATATCTGCCGCACAACCAGGGCCACTATGCCCTGGGCGCGCGGGCGTACTGCCACTTCACCTCACCCATCCGCCGCTATCCCGACGACGTGGTGCACCGGGCGCTGAAGGCCATGCTGGCCGGCCAGGCGGGCTCGCGCGAGCAGCGCCAGATCGAGACCAGGCTGCCCCAGATATGCCGCGACTGCTCGGAACGCGAGCGCGTGGCCGACTCCGCGTCGCGCGCATCCCAGAAGTGCAAGATGGCCCAGCTGTACGCCGAGAAGATCGGCCAGTCCTTCTCGGGCATAGTGGTGGGGGTCGAGCGCTTCGGGCTCTTCGTCATGCTGGACGACACCTGCGCCGAGGGGCTTCTGCCCACGCGTGCGCTGGGCGAGGGGTGGTGCCGCTTCGATGCCGACAGGATGACCCTGACGGGCGAGTCGTCGGGCAGGGTCTGGCGCCTGGGCAAGCGCGTCGCCGTGCGCGTGACCGACGCGAACCCGTCCCGCGGCCAGATCGACTTCGAGCTTGCGTCGGCTCCCCGCGCGGGACGCTAGGGCGCCGCGCAACGAGACCCCCGCGAATGGGTATGCTTAGCAGATGGTGACAGACGCGCCTGCGTCCCCACCCGTTTGCTCACACTCACTTTGCGGGGGTTTCCTCGCGGGAGGTCTTGAATTGCAACAGCCGAACACCATCCTGACCGAGGACCTCGAGCGCGCGGAGGGCCTACTTCTGCAGGACCAGGCCCAGATGGCGCAGGAGCTCCTGCAGCGCCGCGCCTCCGACGCCGAGGCCTACGTGGACGCCAACTGCCCCACCACCTCCGACCAGCAGTTCTTCAGCTTTCCGACGCCGTTTGACTACCTGGCCTACGTCAGGGTCGAGAAGGACCCGCGCACGCTGTACGACGTGGGCGAGCCGCTGAACCGCCTGTACAACGACCTGGCCCGCGCCGACGTCATGACCAGCGACTACCAGGGCGCCCTTGAGGCGCTGCGCCAGGCCGTGCGCTGGAACCCCATGGACTGCGCCGCCCGCCTGAACCTGGCGGACCTGTACCACGCCGCGGACAACGAGGACGAGTACCTGGCGCTGACCTACTCCGTCTTTGAGCGCGCCAGCCATCCCGAGCACCTGGTGCGGGCATTTCTGGTCTTCTCGAACTGGTTCCAGAAGCAGGGAAAGACCCAGGCCTCCGCGGCCGCCCTGCGTGCGGCTCGCAGCTTCCAGGTCAGCGACTCCTCGCTCTCCGCCGCCCTGGAACTGGCCAAGGGCACGCCGCGCGACCCCGACAGCCTGAGCGACCAGGAGGCGGCGGACGCCCTCTCGGCCGAGGGGCTGCCGTACGGCGCCAACGCCGAGATCGCCATCTGCCTTCTGCAGTGCGCCCTCGACGAGGCCCAGCAGGGCAACAAGGAGGACGCCGCCCGCTTTACGCTGCGCTCGCGCGATCTCATAGGCGAGCCCGCGTCCATGGCGCTGCTGAAGGCGCTGCGGGAAGTGGACGACGAGCCCTCCGAGGGCCCAGACGCGCCGTCGGACGGCCATGTCACGGACGCCCCCGCGCAGGGGGAGGACCACAATGCCTAAGCGCCAAAAGAAGACCATCGCGCGAAACCGCTCGGCCCACCACGCCTACTTCATAGACGAGACGTTCGAGGCGGGCCTCGTGCTGACCGGCACCGAGGTCAGGAGCCTGCGAGAGCGCGGCTGCCAGATCACCGACTCGTTCTGCCAGGTCAGGGGCGGAGAGGTGTGGCTGGTCGGCGTGCACATGCACCCGTACTCCAACGGCAGCATCTGGAACGTGGACCCCGACCGTCGCCGCAAGCTGCTGCTGCACAAGCGCCAGATACGCTACCTCAGCCAGAAGCTGCAGGCCAAGGGCCTGGCCCTGGTGCCGTTGGAGCTGTACTTCGATGAGAGTAACCGAGTAAAGCTGGCGATCGGTCTCGGACGTGGTAAAAAGCTCTACGACAAGCGCCAGGACATGGCGCAGCGACAGGCCCAGAGGGACATCCAAAGGGCTCTGAAGGAGAGGTCACGGGGTTAGGGGCATAACCATGGACGCTCGTGCGTTGTTCAAGTTCCAGTCGGGGCTCTACGTCGTTTCCGCGCAGGACGGGGATGACGTCGGCGCCTGCATCATCAACACCGGCCTACAGCTGACGTCGGACCCACTGCAGGTGGAGGTCGTGGTAAACAAGCAAAACCACACCGAGGGCGTCATCGAGCGCGCCGGCCACTTCGCGCTGACCGTAGTCACCGAGGAGGCCGACATGCTGTACGTGGGCCGCTTCGGCTTTAGGACGTCCGCGAACTTCCAAAAGTTCGATGGCGTGCCGACCGAGCACACCGCCCTGGGCGACCCGTACACCACGCAGGCGGCGGCCAGCGTGGTGGCCTGTCGCGTTGTCCAGAAGCTGGACGTGGGGACGCACGTGATCTTCGTGGGCCAGGTCGAGGATGCCAAGGTGCTGTCCGACGCGCACCCCATGACCTACGAGTACTACCACACCGTTCTGAAGGGAAAGACCCCGCCAAAGGCGTCTTCGTACGTTGGCTAGCGTTTGCTACTATGGTGTCATCCCTTATGGGAAAGATTCTTAACAACAAAGGAGAGGATCAGCATGGCAGAGGAGAAGAAGACCTACACGTTCCGTTGCACCGTGTGCGGCTACGAGGTCACGGTGGACACCCCCGAGCTGCCCGAGGACTACGTCTGCCCCGTGTGCGGCGTCGGCCCCGACATGTTCGAGCTCGTCGAGGAGTAGCTCCTCGCAATTGCGTAGGTGACGCGAAGGCCCCCGGGATGCGTCCCGGGGGCCTTTCTCGTGAGAGGGGTCGGCGGAAGAGCCGGACGCACAAAAAAGCCCCGCCGCGCGAGTCGCCACGCGGCGGGGCTGGGTGCACATGGTGGAGGCGCGGAGAATCGAACTCCGGTCCAAAACAACTCCCTGATGGGTTTCTCCAAGCTCAGTTGCCAGTTGGGTTTCGGACGTTTCGCACCTGGCGACCCGCGCTCGGCGTCCTAACCGGTTCGGTCTTGGCGCGAGGCATACCGATAACGTCCGCGCGTGCATCCCCCTAAGATGACACCGCACCGGCGGCAGGGGAGACCACCGGATTGGCGTGCTGGTTAGTTAAAACTAAGCAGCAAGAGCCAGAGGCTCATAAGAAGAATTGTTGTCAATTAAATTTGACGGTGTCACTGTTTTACGTGGAGAGACGACCACGGCTTGCTTCCCATCTCAGACTTGCCCTGTCGAAACCAGTCGCCCCCAGCTGAAGGGAGCCAAATGGCCACCATGCGATTGTCAACGATGCTGAGTATACCCCCGACCCCACGGCGCTATACCTGCGGCCGTATGGGCATTTCGTGACGGCGCCGACGGGCCGTGTGGGTTGGCGCGCGTGCGCTTAGGGGATAATGGCAACGTTCGGCTTTTCCGGCATCCGCCGGGCACACGCGTGGGAGGTCCAGACATGGCTGCAGGCACACAGATCGCGAGCGGGGGCTGTGCCCTCGTGCTGGAGGGCGGCGGCTATCGTGGCGTGTTCACGGCAGGCGTCCTGGACGTCCTCATGGAGAATGGCGTATACGGCTTCCAGAGCGTCTGGGGCACTTCCGCGGGTGCGCTGAACGCCACGGGGTTCAAGTCGCACCAGCCGGGTCGCACCATTCGCGTGATGCTGGCCTTCCGCGACGACCCCAGGATGATGTCGTTCAGGTCACTGGCACGGACCGGCAACTTCACGGGCGGCGACTTCCTGTACCACGAGGTGCAGGACAGCCTGGACCCCTGTGACGTGCGGACGTTCAACCAGAACCCCCTGCCCATGTACTGCGTCGCCACCGACGTCGTGTTCGGCGCTCCGGCGTACCTGCAGGTCAAATGCCTGCCAGACGACGTGCAGCGCATTCAGGCCTCGGCGTCCCTGCCCCTGGTGTCCCGGATGGTGCAGCTGGACGGTCACCGCTACCTGGATGGCGGCACCACCGACTCCGTGCCGGTGGAGGTGGCCCTGGGCCTGCGCGACGGCGCGCCCGAGGGCTACCAGCCCGCCTCGAGGGCGCTCGTGGTGCTGACGCAACACCGCAGCTACGTCAAGGACGGCGCCACCGAGCGCCTGGCCGTGCGCTCGCATCGCTACGACGAGTACCCCTACTACCTCGAGGCGCTGCGCACCCGCGCGCAGCGCTACAACCGGCAGCGCCAGCACATCTGGGACCTCGAGGGCCAGGGCCGGGCGCTGGTGTTCGCCCCGTCGAAGCCCGTCGAGGTGTCGACGGCCGAGCGCGAGGGCGGGCCGCTTCTGGCCCTCTACATCGACGGCCGTCAGCAGGCGCAGGCGCGCCTGGACGAGATCCGGCGCTTCGTCCGGCAGGGCTCCGACCAGACCGGCCGCCCTGCCCCAGACCGCCCGCGGGGCTAGAATTCGACTCCTCTGGGCCGACTGCCCTTCTTGCCTGGCGCATGTTTGTGAAGGCCAAGTGAGAAGGGCTTTCTTTATTAGAAATACATGGCCAAAGGTGCAATCGGGCTGTATAATTTCAAGGCTTTTGCTCACACAGAGCCCCGTAATCTCTGATAGTTAAAAGCATCGACGGCCGGTCCAGCGGTCGTCAGCGGACAAAGTTTAGTTGGAGGAGTCAAGTGAAGAAGTCGACTCATTACGCCAAGGCTGGCGAGGTCGAGCGCAAGTGGGTGCTCGTTGACGCCGATGGCGCCACGCTCGGCCGTCTGGCAACGCAGGTTGCCATGATTCTTCGCGGCAAGAACAAGCCCCAGTACACGCCCAACGCCGACACCGGCGACTTCGTGGTCGTCATCAACGCCGACAAGGTCGTCCTCACCGGCAACAAGGCCGATTCCAAGTCCGATTGGCGCTACTCTGGCTACCTGGGTGGCCTGAAGTTCGAGTCCTTCAAGGAGGCCATGGCCAAGCACCCCGAGCGTGTCATCGAGCACGCCGTCAAGGGCATGCTGCCTAACTCGACCCTGGGTCGCAAGCAGTTCACCAAGCTCAAGGTCTACGCTGGCCCCGAGCACCCGCACACCGCTCAGAACCCCGTCAAGATCGATCTGGAGGCTTAACCGATGGCTGACAACTCCGCTGTTTACACCGGTACCGGCCGTCGTAAGGAGGCCACCGCGCGCGTGCGCCTGGTCCCCGGCACCGGCAAGATCATCGTCAACGGCCGCGACGCCGCCCAGTACTTTGGCCGTCAGCAGCTCGTCGACAACGCAACCGCGCCCTTCCGCGTGACCGACACCGTCGACCACTTCGACGTCTACGCCAACTGCGACGGCGGCGGCATCAACGGCCAGTCCGGCGCCATCCGCCTGGGCATCGCCCGCGCCCTGCTGCAGGCCGGCGACTACCGTGCCGACCTCAAGAAGGCCGGCTTCCTGACCCGCGACGCCCGCGCCGTCGAGCGCAAGAAGTACGGCCTGAAGAAGGCTCGTAAGCGTCCGCAGTTCTCGAAGCGCTAGTTATTCTGTTTGCATCACCCCTTCCGCCCTGCCAGGCTCCGCTTGGCAGGGCTTTTTTATGGTGTATTGGCTATGCCCCCTCGCGTGCGGAATAATAGGTCTGTTAGCGGCACGACAGCTTGTCTGCGCACGTCATCCGTATGCGTGACTGCGCCACGTGAAGGAGAACAGCATGAAGTACTTTGGCACCGACGGCTTTCGCGGCAGGGCCAACGAGGGCCTAAACGTCGAGCACGCGTACAAGATCGGTCGGTTCGTGGGCTGGTACTACGGCGCTCGCCAGGGAAAAAAGGCCCGCGTCATCCTGGGCAAGGACACGCGCCGCTCCAGCTACATGTTCGAGAGCGCCCTGGTGTCTGGCCTCGTGGCCTCCGGCGCCGACGCCTACATGCTGCACGTCATCCCGACCCCCGGCGTCTCGTACGAGGTCATCGACGGCGGCTTCGACTGCGGCATCATGATCACCGCGTCGCACAACCCCTACACCGACAACGGCATCAAGCTGGTGAACGCCGAGGGCTACAAGATGGACGAGGACGTCCTCGAGCAGGTCGAGGCCTACATCGACGGCCAGACGGAGGTGCCCCTGGCCACGGGTGACGCCATCGGCTGCACCGTGGACTACATGGAGGGCCGCAACCGCTACATAGCGCGGCTGATCTCCTCGTGCGGCTTCAGCATGCAGGGCGTGAAGGTGGGCCTGGACTGCGCGAACGGCTCGGCCTCCAGCGTGGCGCGCCCTGTCTTCGACGCCATGGGCGCCGAGACCCACGTCATCAACAACGCCCCCAACGGCTTCAACATCAACGTCGACTGCGGCAGCACGCACATCCAGCGACTGCAGGACTTCGTCGTGCGCAACGGCCTGGACGTGGGCTTCGCCTACGACGGCGACGCCGACCGCTGCCTGGCTGTGGACGAGCGCGGCCGCGTGGTCGACGGCGACCTCATCCTGTACGTGTGCGGCACCTACATGGCCAAGCACGGCCGCCTGGCAAAGAACACCGTCGTCCCCACGGTCATGAGCAACTTCGGCTTCTTCAAGGCACTGGAGGCCGCGGGGCTCTCGTACCAGAAGACCGCCGTGGGCGACAAGAACGTGTGGGCCTGCATGATGGAGAACGGCTACACGCTGGGCGGCGAGCAGTCCGGCCACATCATCTTTGGCGACCTCGAGAAGACCGGCGACGGCATCATGACCAGCCTGCGCATCATGGAGGTGCTGCGCGCCGAGCGCGAGAAGCTGTCCGAGCTGACGCGCCCGGTGAAGCTGTACCCGCAGCAGCTGGTGAACGTCCGCGTGGCCAACAAGGCCGCCGTCATGGAGGCCCCCGAGGTGAAGGAGGCCGTCCAGAAGGCGGAGGAGTTCCTGGAGGGCAACGGCCGCGTACTCGTGCGCGCGTCGGGCACCGAGCCGCTGATTCGCGTGCTGGCCGAAGCCCCCGAGGAGGAGCTGTGCTCCCAGGCGAACGCCATCGTCCTGAAGGCGCTGGAGCCGTTCAAGGAGTAACGGCCCCTTACATCCGCCCGTCAGCGGACCAACGTTGGCGAAACGACGAATACTACTGCTGTTTCGAAAGCATTTCGGTAGTTTTGCAAGAAGGACAATGCGAGCGCGAAAGGTCTTCTTGCCTGCAAAGTTCCTAAAAACAGCCGGTAGGAGTTGTGTCCATTCGGTTTGACCGCTCTTTGACCCATGAGGGAGAAGCTGGCGGAATGCGCACGTGCTGTGTCGTTTCGCCAGCGACTCCAAACGCTGCTACAATCTGCATTCATGTACGCCCCAATTGGCGCGCGGCTGCCTGGACGGCGGGCGCGCGCTCTACGACGAGGAGGACTCCATGTGCGGCGTCGTTGGATACACCGGAAAGAACCAGGCCGTAAAGTTTCTGCTTGACGGGCTTCAGACCCTGGAGTACCGCGGCTACGACTCTGCGGGTGTCGAGGTCGTCTCGCCCTCGGGCAACCTGCATGGCGTGAAGTGCGCGGGCCGCGTGCACACGCTGGCCGAGCGCTGCCAGGCCGCGAACCTGGTGGGCACCTGCGGCATAGGCCACACCCGCTGGGCCACCCATGGCGCCCCCACCGATCGCAACGCCCACCCGCACACCGACTGCTCGGGACGCATCGCCATCGTGCACAACGGCATCATCGAGAACTACCTCGAGCTGAAGCGCTATCTCATGGAGCGTGGCCACGAGTTCAAGAGCGACACCGACTCCGAGGTCATTGCCCACCTGATTGAGGAGGCGTGGAACGGCGCCGCCCGTGGCAACCTGGTCGAGGCGGTCCGCGTGGCCACGGAGCGCCTGGAGGGCTCCTGGGCGCTGGCGTGCATCTGCGCCGACGTCCCCGGCCAGCTGGTCGTCACCCGTAAGGGCTCGCCGCTGGTCGTGGCCTCCACCACCGACGGCGCCTATGCCGCGTCTGACGTCATGCCGCTGGCTTCGGTGACCTCCCACGTCATTCAGCTGAACGACTATGACATCGCCCTTCTGACCCCCGATGGCGCCGTGAAGGTGTACGACCACGACGACGAGGAGGTCCACCACCCCGACACCATCGACATCGACTGGGACGCCTCCGCGGCCACGCTGGGTGGCTATGCCGACTTCATGGCAAAGGAGATCTCCGAGCAGCCCGAGGCCATCGAGCGCCTGCTGAAGGACCGCCTGGGCCAGCACGGCATCGAGCTGGACGAGCTAAAGATGGGCAACAAGGACCTGGCGCAGATCGACCGCATCTTTGTCATAGCCTGTGGCACGTCCTACCACGTGGGCCTCATCGCAAAGATCATAATCCAGACCTGGGCGAAGATTCCCGTGTTCTGCGAGTACGCCTCCGAGTTCAACTACGAGGACGAGGTGCTGGTGACGCCCCATACGCTGTGCGTCATCATCACCCAGTCCGGCGAGACCGCCGACACCCTGACCGCCGCCAGGCGCATGAAGGGCATGGGCTGCAAGGTCTTTGCCATCACGAACGTGCTGGGCTCCTCGGCCGCGCGCGAGTCCGACGGCACCATGGACATCCAGGCCGGCCCCGAGGTGTGCGTGGCCTCCACGAAGGCCTACACCGCCCAGATGGTGGCGGCCGTGCTGCTGGCGCTGCGCCTGGCGCAGGCCAACGGCTCCATGGACCAGCAGGAGGTCGAGCGACACTACCGCGACCTGCAGCAGATTCCCGACCTTATCCGCGAGGTTCTGAAGCGCAGTTGGCAGGACCAGCAGGCGGCAAAGCTGTTCCGCAACGCGCACTCCGCGCTGTTCCTGGGCCGTGGCGTCAACTCCACCACCGCCTACGAGGGCGCGCTGAAGCTGAAGGAGATCAGCTACCTCCACGCCGAGGCGTACCCCGCGGGCGAGATGAAGCACGGCCCCATCGCCTTGCTGGAGCCGGGCTTCCCCGTGGTGGCCATCGTGCCCGCGGACCACGTGCACGACAAGACCCTCAGCAACATCGAGGAGTGCATCGCCCGTGGCGCCCAGGTCATCGCCGTGGCAACCGATGGCGACGAGTCCGTGGCAAAGCTGTGTCAGCACGTGCTGTGGGTTCCCCCCGTGCCCGACGAGCTGCTGGTGCCCATCGTGGCCGTCGTGCATCTGCAGATTCTGGCCCGCTACGTCGCTCGCGCCCGCGGCTGCGACGTGGACAAGCCGCGCAACCTGGCCAAGTCGGTCACGGTGGAGTAGGCGTGGCCCAGGCCGGAGTGGGCGTGGACATGCTGGAGATCTCGCGGATGGAGCGCGTCATGCGTCGCCATCCGCGTTTTCTGCAGAAGGTTTTCAGCCCCGAGGAAATACAGTTCTGCGAGCATACCGACAGGCCCGCGCGCCACTTTGCAGAGCGCATGGCGGCGCGTGGGGCCGTTTTGCGCGCTTTGGGGGCGACGCCGGCCGACGGTGCGTGTATCCTCGATGTGACGGTTTCCAGCGTGCCGGGGGAGCGGCCGCGCGCTAACCTGTCGGGCAAGGCGCAGCAGCTGGCGCACCAGCGCGGCGTGCAGGAGATAGCGCTGTCGCTGTCGTTCACGGGCGACGTCGCCGTGGCCAACGCCGTGGCGATGACGCGGGAGTCGCGCCCCCGCCAGGAGCGCAAGCCCGACCCGAAGGCCGAGCTGCGCGCCACCTTCCGACAGGCGCGCTCGGTTCTGGACGAGCTGGAGCGCAGGGAAGACCAGAAATAGCGGCGCGCCGTCGGGCGAGAGCCTGCGGGTGCGCGTACGATTGGCCCGCCGCCGCGGGCGACTGAGGAGTGAGGGCGATGCAGCCGGTACTGAACGTCGAGGACGTGCGCCAAGCCGAGCAGGCTCTGGTGGGGGAGGGCGTCAGCCTGGCGGAGCTCATGCGCCGCGCAGGCGCCGCCGCCGCGCAGCAGGTCCAGCGGATGGGCGACGTCTCGCATGTGCTCGTGCTGGCGGGCTTTGGCAACAACGGCGGCGATGGCTGGGTCTGTGCCGAGGTGCTGCACCGCAAGGGCGTCTCGGCCACCGTCGTCACGCCCCTGCAGGCGGGCGAGATAAAGAGCGACCTCGCCCGCATGGTGGCCGCCAGCGCCATAGCCTCCGGAGTTGACGTGGTGGTGGCCCCGCCGCGCGACCGCCTGGAGCAGATGCTGGACGCCTCCGACGTGGTGGTGGACGCCATGCTGGGCACGGGCTTCCATGGCGAGCCCAAGGCCCCCTTCGACATCTGGATCGACGCGCTGAACCATTCGAGCGCGCAGGTGGTCTCCGTCGACGTCCCCAGCGGCCTTTCGGCCCAGACGGGCCACGCGCCCGCACAGAGCGTCCTGGCCGACGTCACGGTGACCATGCTGTGCCTGAAGCCCGGCCTTCTGGCCGACGACGGTCGCGACCTGTGCGGCGAGATCATCGTGGCGCCCCTGGCCGAGCAGACCGAGCGCGTGGTCGTCGAGGCCGACCCCGTGGCCTGGCGCGCCGAGGCGGCCGACTACCTGGAGGTGCTGGCTCCGCCCACCCTGGCGGTCGACAAGTACACGCGCGGCTCGGTGCTGGTGGTGGGAGGCTCCGTGCGCTATGCCGGCGCCCCCATCATGGCCGCCCGCGCCGCCGCCCGCGCCGGTGCCGGCTATGTCATGCTGGCCGTGCCCGAGCCCGTGGTGGGCGTGGCCCAGAGCCACCTGCTGGAGATCCCGGTGCTGGGCATGCCCGCCGACCCCCAGACGGGGGCCTTCTCGGCGGACGCCCGCGAGCCCATCCAGAAGGTTGCCCAAAGGTGCTCTGCCGTCGTGGTGGGTCCCGGCATGACCGTGAACGCCTCCACCATGTCGGTGGTGTCGGGCCTTCTGCAGTGCGACGTGCCGCTGGTCATAGACGCAGATGCCCTCAACTGCATAGCCCGCTGGACGTCGAACCGCCTGGACAGCTTCCCCGAGCTCCTGCGCCGCAGCGCCCCCGTGGTGCTGACGCCGCACCGCCGCGAGCTGGGCAGGCTCGTGGGCCTGCAGGACACCCCGCCCGACTCGCTGACGGCCGCCATGGAGGCGGCGCGGCGCATCGTGTGGGCCGACGGCGGCAGCGAGGTGTGCGTCGTCGCCAAGGGCACCGCGACGGCCTGCGTGGGCGTCGAGGCGGCGCTTCTGCCCAAGCCCGGCCCCGTGGCGCTGGCCACGGCGGGTTCCGGCGACGTGCTGTCCGGCATCATGGGCGCCTGCCTGGCAAAGTCCGCCGGCCAGCTGGAGAACGACAGCCTGCCCCTGCTGTGCTCGCTCGCGTGCGAGATACACGGTCAGGCCGGCCAGATTGCCGCGCGCAAGTACGGTTCGCGCGGAGTCATGGCCACCGATATAATCGATGCGGTCGGTCTGGCCACCGATGCGGTGGAGGAGCAGGCGTCGCTTCCCGACGACGGCCCCCAGGCCGAGGCAGAATAGCATACCGATTCCTCGAGGTGTAAAAGGATGTCACAGCCGCTCTATCCCAGCACGCGGTGGGCGTGGGTCGAGATCGACCTCGAAGCCATTAGGCAGAACACCGCGGCGTTTCGCCGCTGCATACGCCGTGGCGTAAAGATGATGTGCGTAGTGAAGGCCGACGCCTACGGTCACGGCGCGGTGCGCTGCGCCCAGGTTATGCGCCGCTCCGGCGCCGACCAGTTTGCGGTCGCCACCGTGAACGAGGGCGTCCAGCTGCGCAACGCCGGCATCCAGGAGCCCATCCTCCTGCTGTCCGAGCCGCCCATAGACAGCGTGCGCACGCTGGTCGACTACGACATCATGCCCTCGGTGTACACGCAGGAGTTCGCGCTTGCCCTGGGCGAGTGCGCGGCGTCCAGCGGCAGGGTCGCCCGCTACCACCTGGCCGTCGACACGGGCATGACCCGTATCGGCGTCAACTGGAAGGACGCGCTCGAGTTCAGGCGCTCCATCGACTTCCACCGCGGCCTGCAGTGCGCCGGCACGTTCACTCACTTCGCCACGGCGGACGTTCCCGGCGACTGGGACTTCAAGGCGCAGTCCGACCACTTTGCCGAGGCCGTGCGCTCCATAAAGGAAGCTGGCCTGGAGTGTGGGCTCGTCCACTGCGACAACACGCCCGCCACGGTGCTGTACCCCGAGCTTGACTACGACATGGCCCGCGTGGGCATTGGCCTGTACGGCCTACACCCCGCCGACTGCACGCGCGACCACATTGATCTGGTGCCCGCCATGAGCGTGCGCGGCCGCGTCACGCGCGTGGTCGAGCCCGAGGTGGGCACGGGCGTGGGCTACGGCCTGACGTATCGCGTTCCCACCCCCAACATCCAGATAGCCACCGTGCCCATCGGCTACGCCGACGGTCTGGCGCGCGAGCTCTCCAACCGCATGGACGTGCTGGTGAACGGCCAGCGCTGCGGCCAGGTGGGTCGCATCTGCATGGACAAGTTCATGTTTGCCATGGACGTGAACCCCGTGCGCGCCGACCGCCCCGTGCGCCCCGTCAGGTACGGCGACACCGTCACCATCATGGGCGCTGACGGCGACGAGTACATCGGCGCCGACGACATAGCCCGCCTGCGCGACACCATCAACTACGAGGTCGTGTGCGACTTCGGCCTGCGTCTCGAGCGGGTGTATGTCTAGGCGCCGCGCAAAGCGCACCTATCTTGTGTCTGAGGAGGGCGCTATGTCCGTCATGAGGATACCCGGCCACGACCACCAGAAGCCCCAGGAGGTCACGCTGGCCGAGATACAGAACGTGCTGGGGAACTGCCACCTGTGCCCCCTGTGGGAGACCAGGCACAACATCGTGTTCGGCGTGGGGAACCCCAACGCCCGCGTCATGTTCGTGGGCGAGGGCCCCGGGAAGAACGAGGACCTGCAGGGCGAGCCTTTCGTGGGCGCGGCCGGCCACAACCTGGACGCCCTGTTGGGCCTGGCGAACCTGCGCCGCGAGGACGTCTACATCGCCAACGTGGTGAAGTGCCGCCCGCCCTCGAACCGCAACCCCAGGCCGGAGGAGATCGAGGCCTGCTCGCCCTTCTTGCGCGAGCAGATCCGCTCGGTGTGGCCCGACGTCATCGTGTGCCTGGGCAACTTCGCCGCGCACTTCGTGCTGCGTACCGAGGCAGGCATCACTTCGCTTCGCGGGCGCATGCACCAGACCGGCCACTTCGCCGTGCTGCCCACGTTCCACCCGGCGGCGGCCCTGTACCATCGCGAGTGGCAGCAGTACCTGGACGATGACTTCCGCATGCTGGGCGACTGGTTGGCCTCGCACCCCGCGTCCCCAAACAAGCTCTAGAACTAGGAGAGAAGCACATGTCTGACGCTGCACAGCTGCCTCGCCGCACGGGTGAGGGCACGTTCGTCTCGGACTCCCAGGAGTCCACCATAGCCCTGGGGCGCGTGCTGGGGACCATCCTGCAGCCGGGCGACGTGCTGGTGCTGACGGGCGACCTGGGTGCCGGAAAGACCCAACTGACGAAGGGCATAGCTGCCGGCATGGGCGTCACGGACGACGTGACCAGCCCCACGTTCACGATTGAGATGGTGTACGAGGGCACGTCCATGCCGCTGTACCACTTTGACCTGTACCGCCTGGACGACCCCGACCAGCTGGAGGACACGGGCCTCTACGACGTTCTGGGCGGCGACGGCCCCTGCGTCATCGAGTGGGGTGAGCAGTTCTCCGACGAGATTGGTCCCGCGCGGCTGGACGTGTACGTGTCGCGCCTGGACGACGACGTGCAGGCGGGCGTCGAGCCGCCGCGCCAGGTGCGGCTGGTGGCGCACGACGAGCGCGGGCGCCAGCTGGTGAGCCAGCTGGACCGGGCGGTGCAGCAGGGCTAGGCCCCGGTGCGCTAGGACGCACGCCTACAAGGTGATTGCGGCTGAGGCCGTGGCGGCGGGTGTGGACCCGCCCCGCGGCCTCAGCGTTTCCGGCTCCAAAGGGCTACACTTGCAGGGTCTGAATTTCCCGTCGAGAAGAGCATTCCTCATGATAGACATCAGTGCCCAAAGCCCACAGGTCCTTCTAGCGCTGGACACCTCCACCGACATGCTGGCGTGCGCCGTGACGCGCGTGCAGGATGGCACGGCTAAGGTCCTGGCCACGGGCGACCACCTGTGCCGCAGGCACGCCAACGAGGAGCTGGTGAACACCGCCCTGAAGGCCCTCGGCCAGGTGGGCCTGGGCATGGCGGACGTGGACGGCGTGCTGGTGGGGCGCGGCCCCGGCTCGTTCACGGGGGTCCGCATAGGCATCGCCACGGCGAAGGGCCTGGCCTGCGCGCTGCGCAAGCCCCTGTATGGCGCCTCCACGCTGGATGCCGTGGCCTGGGTGGCCTGGGACGCGGGCGTGCGCGGAAAGCTGGCCGTGGCCAACGACGCCATGCGCGGCGAGGTGTACCCCGGCATCTACGTGCTGGACGACGCCGGTGCGCACCGCACCTTCGCGTCCGAGACGGTGGCGAAGGCTGACGCCTGCGTCCAGGCCTGGAGCCAGCTGTCCGACCGCGACGAGCTCACGCTGACGGGCAACGGCCTGTTCAAGTACCGCAGCCGCTTCGAGGACGCGGGCTTTCAGGACTTTGCCGACGAAAAGCTGTGGCTGCCCACCGGCCAGGCTCTCGTGGAGAGCGTCCTGGCACCCGACTGGCAGCCTGCCGTGGGCGACGGCGACCCCGCCCTGGTACTGCCCATCTACACACGCCTGTCGGACGCCGAGGAGAACGAGCGCAAGCGCCTGGGCCTGGCCCAGCCCGCCAGCGTGGCCATCACCGGCGTGGACGACGCGCTGGCCAACGCGCACCTGCAGGTGCGACCCATGTCGGTAAACGACCTGGACCAGGTGGCACGGATCGAGGCGGCCGCCTACGAGGGCTCCGCTCACACCCCCTGGACGCGCAACCAGTTCTACGACGAGCTGTCCCAGCCTGACCGCAGCTGGTGGGTCGCGCACGACCAGGGCGTCATTACGGGCTTTGCCGGCGGCCAGCTGGCGGGCTCCGACTTCGAGATCACCGAGGTCGTGGTGGCTGCCGACCACCGTCGCCGCGGCATCGCGTCCAGGCTGCTGGCGCGCGTGACCTACGACGCGCAGATGCTGAACGCCAGCACCGCCTCGCTGGAGGTTGCGGATGGCAACGACCCAGCGCTGGCGCTGTACCGTCGGCTGGGCTTCCAGCAGGTGGGCCGCAGGCCCGGCTACTACCCGGGTGGTGCAGACGCGCTCATCATGCGCGCCACGCTGCCCCTCATGGTTGACAGCGCCCTGGTGCGCCAGCATCCCGAGCCCCACGCCTCCATTCGCCCATGGCCCATCCAGGCGGCCCCGCGCACGGCCCAGCAGTCCGCGGCCATCGCCGACGCAGGCCCGCTGATCCTCTCGATCGAGTCCTCCTGCGACGAGACGGCCATGGCGGTCGTGGACGGGGAGGGCCAGGTCCTGGCCAACGTGGTGGCCACCTCCATCGACTTCCATGCCCGCTTTGGCGGCGTGGTGCCCGAGATAGCCTCGCGCAAGCACGTCGAGGCCATCGTGGGCGTGTACGAGGAGGCCATGGCCCAAGCGGGACGCCACTTCGGCTGCGACACGCTGGAGCCCGCTGACCTGGCCGCCGTCGGTGTGACGGCCGGCCCCGGCCTGGTGGGGGCGCTCGTGGTGGGCGTGGCCTTCGCGAAGGGCCTGTGCGCCGCCTCGGGCCTGCCTCTGATTGCGGTGAACCACCTGGAGGGCCACCTGTTTGCGAACCTGTTCCAGACGCCCGACCTGGAGCCGCCCTTCGTGGCCAGCCTGGTCTCGGGCGGCAACACCATGCTGGTGCACGTGCGCGACTGGGGCGACTACGAGGTGCTGGGCACCACCATCGACGACGCCGTGGGCGAGGCCTTCGACAAGGTGGCGAAGGCCCTGGGCCTGGGCTACCCCGGCGGCCCCGTGATCTCGCGCTACGCCGCAAAGGGAAACAAGAAGGCCATCCACTTCCCGCGCGCCATGATGCACTCGGGTGACTACCGCTTCAGCCTGTCGGGCCTGAAGACCGCGGTCATCACCTACATCGAGTGCGAGAACAAGGCGGGCCGCCCCATCAACCTGCCCGACCTGGCGGCGTCGTTCGAGGCGGCGGTCATCGACGTGCAGGTGGCGAAGGCCATCACTGCCGTGGAGCAGACCGGGTCCTCAGACTTCTGCGTGGGCGGTGGCGTTGCCGCAAACCCGCAGCTGCGCGAGGCGTACCGCCGCAAGTTCGGCCGCAGGGGCGTGCGCGTGACCGTGCCGCCACTGAAGGCCTGCGGCGACAACGGCGCCATGATCGGCCTGGTGGCCCTGCGCAGCTACAAGGCCGGCCTCTTCGCCGACCTCAGCCTGGACGCCAACCCCAACTCAAAGCTGGGCGACTGGTCGTGCAGCCAGCATCCCGTCACGTGGCACGGCACCCAGGACTGGCTGCAGCCTAAGCCCAAGCCCTCGAAGTAGCAGGGCGCCCGGGGCCGGCTGCGGCCCAAACCCGCGAGTGGCAGGTCACCTGGGGTTGGCTGCAGCCTAAGCCCTCGAAGTGGCAGGGCGCCCGAGGCCGGCTGCAGATCAAACCCGCGGGTGGCAGGGCAAGAAGAGCATATGGCCTGCGCCAACCTGCCAGGTGCGGGTACCCGCAGCGGCCACGTCTGCGCACGGATGCGTGGGAAGCCCGGATCGGGGCGCCCACACCGCCCACCTTTGCATTGCTCGCTGCTGAAGGTAGAGGTGTGGGCGCCCACGGGTCCCACTTCTGCAGAGCTCGCTGCAAAAGGTAGAGGTGTGGGTGCCCACGGGTCCCACCTCTGCATTCAGGAACCCCTGGGTTCGGAAGGACAAGCCTCGGACCTGGTCTTTTGTAAGAGGGGCAAATCGGCTGCCTGCAGAACCTCGAGAGGTGGGCGCCCATAGGTCCGACTTCTGCAGAGCTCGCTGCAGAAGGTCGAGGTGTGGGCGCCCATGGGTCCCACCTCTGCATTCAGGAACCAGCATGCTCGGAGGGCCGGGCCTCCTACCAGGCCTTTTGCGAGAGGGGCAGACCGGGCCCCTGCAAAGGTGGCAGGTGTGGGTACACGCAGGTCCGACCCCTGCAGAAATCCCTGCAGGAGTGGCAGGTGCGAGTACCCACGGGTCCGACCTTTGCATTCAGGAAGCGTCGCGCCAGGAGGGGCAGGTCTTCTACCAGGCCTTTTGCAGGAGGGGCAATCCGGCCCCCTGCAGAAGTCAGAGGTATGGGCGCCCACGGGTCCCACTTCTGCAGAGCTCGCTGCAGAAGGTCGAGGTGTGGGCGCCGTGTCCACACCTCCGATCTTTGCAGGGTTCGCTGAAGAACCTCGAGGGGTGGGTGCCCAGAGGTGACTGTATGAGGGGAGAGGCAGGGGAGGGGGTAGGAGAGGGAAAAGAGAGCGAAAAAAGAGGAAGAGAGAGGGAAAGCGAGCAAAAAGAGAGGGGCCCCGCGAGGGCCCCTCTTCATGAGCCGCAGCGCAATGGACTGCATTCTGGCTAACTGGCTCTTCTTGCCCGGAGCGAAGCGGCTCAGTCGTCATCGTCCCTGTCGCTGGAGCTGCCGCTCTGGCCGTGGTAGCCGCTGTTGTACGAGGAGCTGGACGAGCTGTCGTCGCTGTAGTCTGAAGAGCTTCCCGAGGAGCTGCTGGCCGAGGAGCTGGACGAGCTGGTGTCGTTGGTGCCGTAGCCGCGGTTGCGGGGCTTCGTCGAGGTGTAGCCGGACTTGTAGTTGTCGGCCGCGCCGTCGGGGTCGGCGTAGGACGAGCTGTCCTGAAGCTCGTAGGAGTCGTCACCGCGCTTGTCGGAGCGCCAACCCGCCACCTCGGTGCAGGTGGGGGTGGAGCGCACGCTGAGGTCGCCCGTGGCGCCTGCCGCGGTGGTGACTGTGTAGGTGATGGTCTCGCGCTTCTGCGGGTCCAAGATCACGAGGCCGCGGTACACGTAGTAGCCGTTCGTGGATATCTTGCTGAACGTGCCGCTGTTGCACTGCAGGTTCGAGATGTTGCCGCCGTACGGGGCGTACAGGTAGACCACCGTGGCCATGCCGCCGCGGTTGGCCACCAGCTTGTTGTCGCCAAAGCTGACCACGTAGTCCGGTGCGCTCTGCGCCTCGGACTCGGTCATCTGGTTTATCAGCGTGGTGGTGACCGTGTAGCTGGTGGTGCCGTCGGAGTTCTGCTGCGCGGAGCCCACCGTGGTGGTCTGGTTCAGGTACCAGTCCATCTTTGACCAGGTGATGTCGTAGAAGTACGTGCCCAGCTGCGGGTTGTTGGCGTCGTCGGAGGTCTCGCCCGAGAAGCCCAGCTGCTCGATAGCCTTCTGGGCGGTCTGGTCCTGGCACCATACCTGGATGTGGCCCTTCTGGCCGGCGTCCATGACCACGTCGTACAGGCTGGAGGGGTTCATGCTCCCCAGGCTGGACATGATGGTCTGCAGGGCGCCCGAGGCTACGTCGCCGAAGTAGCTGTTCTGCTGGTCCTGGTCCACGTTCCAGTACGAGTCGCTCAGCAGCACCTTCGTGGCGTTCGTGCCGTCGATGTGATGGCCGTCCACGTCGAAGCCGTCGGTCAGCCCCAGCAGGCTCTGCACCACGATGGGGTCCACGGCCACGACGCCATCCACCTCGTCGGGAGTGTCGGGGTCGACGCCGCTGATGTTCTCCTGCTTTATGAGCGACCAGTACGTCGCCAGGTGCTTTGCCGAGCGGGGGAAGTCGGGGTCGAAGTTGGCGCTGACCCAGAACTGGTCGGGCTTCATGTAGGTGTAGTACTCGCCCATGAGGTCTCGGTCGGCCTCGCTGATCTGGATGCCCTGCTTCGTGTACTCGTCGGGCTCGCCCAGGCTGCTGAACTTGATCTTTCCGTTGTCCACCGTGACGACGCCCCACGATCCGGGGATGCCGCCGGTCGGGCGCAGCTCGGCGTTGTTCTGGGCTATCAGCAGGTAGCTGGCGGTCTTTCCGTTGGCGCCCAAGAGCGAGGGCAGCGCGGGCTTCAGGGTGGACAGGCTGTCGATCAGCGGGTCGGCGCACTCCAGGAGGCTCTTAATCTTCGACGTGACGGAGGACAGCTGCGGCAGGGCCGCGGAGTCCATGTTGCTGGCGGCGTCGGAGACCTTCTGGATGCCGGGGCGCAGGTCCTCGGCGATGCTGATCAGCTGGGTCAGGGCGTCGACGTTGATGGTGTCTTCCTCCATTACGTCACCCTTCAGCTGGTCGCCGTGCTGCGCCAGGGGCACCATGACCTCCTGGTTCGCCACGTCCAGGACGTCGACCATGGAGCGCACGCTGGCGACGTCCCTGCCAAAGCCGATGTTTGCCAAGGCGGAGAAAACAGGGCCGTTCACCGTGGCCCTGAGGTCGTCGGTGGCCTCCTGCAGGTCGGACACCTGGCTGTTCAGCGTGTCGGCGTCGCCGGAGGCGGTGGCGGACACGGCTCCCTTCAGGTCGTTCACGACGCGGTTGGCCTCCGAGGCCGCGGTGAATCCTGTGACCACCATGACCACCAGACAGGCCGCCAGGAGGGATAGGGCGACGATGAGGACGTTCCTGCGCACCTCGCTCTTGTGGTTCTGGCGATGGGAGCGCTTGCGGTAGTACTCGCTGGCCACGCGGGTGCGAGGGGCAGATTGCGAGGGGCCCTGGCCTTGGGCTGCGGGGCCCTGGTTCACAGGGGAGCCCTGGGGCGTACCCTGCGCGCTCGCGGATTGCCTCCTGCGGGGCTTGAAGCCCAGTCGGTCCTGCAGGCGGGGCCTGGGCTCGGCGCTGGGGCCGTTCGGGTTCTGTTGCGCCGCGTTCTGACCGGCCCGGGGCTGCGGCGTCTGGGCTGCGCCGGCCTGCCTCTGTGCGGGCCGCTTCGACGCCAGGCGCAAAGGCCTGGGTGAGGGCTTTGACGCGGGCTCGGAGCCGGCGTCTTGCTGACCGCGGGCACCGGGACGTGCGCTGGCGGATGACTGACGGGCTGACGGGCCGCCCGCGTCGGGGCGGCCGTTTGGCTGGGGGTCGCCCGCAGAGGGGGAGCGCCTGGCCTGCGCGGACGCGGACGAGGCCGGCTGTTGCGCCGGGGACGAGCTTCTGGGTGAGGGCTGCGTCGGCGAGGCGGCGCCTGCCCGCGCGTCATCGGGAGCCTGGTCCCGTGAACCGGGGGCCATGTGAGCCCCGCGCGTGCCATCGTCGTCGGGGACGGCGAAATGCGCTCCGCTGACCAGGTGCGCCGCCACGCTGTCGCCCGCGTTGTAGCGGCCGTCGTTGTCGGAGCCGTCCGTCTGCCAGCCGCCCGCGGACGACTGCCATGCGTCGCGTTTGCCCGGCTGGTCGTCCGAATGCGAAGTTGTGTGAGCCATGGGTCTCGTTCCCCTGTACTGCCGTGCGGGGAGCGTACGTCTCCCCGCGTCGGTCATGGGCATGAGGATGGGGCGTCCCCGTCGACGCCCCGCGGGCCGCGTAAAGCGCAACCACGTCCGCATGCCCTGCATTGTGTCGGTTCGAGAATTCCGTTGTTGTTAAGGTGCCGTTACCTGCGGATGTGGTGTCGGCCCATAACAGAATCCATGGTCTATCCTACAACGTATTCCGTAATCGCCAAAAGAGAGGCATAAACATGTCACTCAACCACAAGCAGATGTCTCGCCGCTCCTTCCTGCGCGTCTCCGGCGTCGCCGCCATGGGTGCGGGTGCCGTTGCGCTCACCGGCTGCGGTCCCTCCACCGAGACGACCGACTCCTCCTCCACGAGCTCCAGCTCTTCTTCCACCACGAACTTCGGTTCCGACGGAAAGATGCGCGTGGGCATGGAGGTGGCCTACCCGCCGTACAACTTCCAGGTGTCCCAGGAGTCCGACAACACCATTCCCGTTGAGGGCGAGTCCAACGCCTATGCCGACGGCTATGACATCGTCTTTGCAAAGAAGATCGCCGACGCCTTCAGCCTGCAGCCCGTCGCGGTAAAGATGGAGTTCTCCGGCCTGGTCGAGGCACTGACCAACGGCACCATCGACATCATCTGCGGCGGCATGACCGCCACCGACGAGCGCCGCCAGTCCATCGACTTCAGCGACCCCTACTGGGACGGCCACTACGGACTCCTGGTAAAGAAGGATTCCAAGTACGCCAACGCCACCAGCCTTTCGGACTTCAAGGGCGCAGCCGTCCTGGGCCAGCGCGACACGCTGCTGGACGACGTCATCGACGAAATTGACGGCGTGAACCACCTGACCCCCGTGGACTCCGTGCCTGCGCAGCTGTCCGCCGTGAACCAGGGCACCTGCGACGCCATCACCTTCGACGTCGAGAACAAGAAGGGCCTGCTGGCTGCGAACCCCAACCTGGTGGAGGTCGTCATCAACGGCTCCGACATCCTGTTCAAGGAGGACGCGCCCATCAACGCCGGCATCGCGAAGGGCCAAGACGACGTCCTGGCAAAGATCAACGAGGTCATCAACGGCGTCTCGCAGGACGAGCGCCAGCAGTATTGGGACGACGTTCAGACGCGTCTGCCCGACTAGCGCTACCATTCACTTGCTCTGCCTTGGGGGCATCGTCCGCCACGTGCGGCGGTGTCCCTTGTTTTCCGTCTGCAAGGAGGATTCATGAACCAGAGCCCGAGCCCGTCCGCCACGGCGGACGCGTCACAGGCGAAGGAGCCGGCCCGCAAGGGCCTTGCCCGCTTCGTTCTGGATGACCACCGCTACGTATTTCTGGGCACGAGCGCCTTCGCCCTCATAGGCCTGTGGCTGGCGAACCAGCCCCACTCGGCCATGAGCTTTCTGAAGGACTGCTACGCGCTCGAGGTCGTGATGTACTACGTGCTGGTGGCGTGGTTGGTGGTGTCGGCACTGGCCCTCGTGACCAAGCTGACCCACTGGAACGGCGACGCCTACCAGAAGACCTCACCGTTCGCGCGTCCTGCGGCCCGCAAGGTCGAGCGCATCGGCTCGTACGCGGTGTTCGCCCTGATGGTGGTCTTCTTCATCGACCGCGCAGTCATGGGTGCCATCAACCTGATCACCACCAGCATCGCCCAGTCCACGAACCCGACTGACTTCCTCAGCTCCACGGTCTACATGATCTACAACATGCACGACGTGTTCGTGGAGGGCATCGTAAACACAATCATCCTGGCCACGGTGGGCACCGTCATCGCGTTCTTCCTGGCCCTGCTGCTGGTGTTTCTGCGCCTGCAGACGCCCGACCGCACCGACAACGACTTCATCCGCTTCCTGAAGACTGTGGGCTGCGGCTTTGCCCGCGTGTACTCCGCGGTGGTTCGCGGCACGCCCATGATGATTCAGGGCCTCATCATCTACTACGCCGGCACCGGCATGCTGACCGCACGTGGCATGACCCCGTCGCAGATCCTGACGGTGTGGTCGCCCTTCACGGCCGCCCTGGTGACCATCTCGCTGAACTCCACCGCCTACATGATGGAGGTCCTGCGCTCGGGCATCGGCGCCGTGGACCCCGGCCAGGAGGAGGCTGCGCGCTCGCTGGGCCTCTCGCACTGGCAGGCCATGCGCTCCGTCGTGTTCCCCCAGGGCGTGAAGAACTCCATCCCCGCCCTGTCCAACGAGCTCGTCATTAACATCAAGGACTCGTCCGTGCTCATGGTCATCGGCGTGGTCGAGCTGACCTTCGCCGTGCGCACCATCGCCGGCGTGTACTACAAGCAGATGGAGATCTACGTGGCGGCGGCCGTGTGCTACCTCATCCTGACCATGCTGGCCACGAAGCTCCTGAACATGCTCTCGACCAAGCTGGGCGCCGGCACCTCCAGCGGCGTGCCCAGCTCGAACTAGGGGAGGCCATCACATGCAAAGCCAAGACAACGCGGCCGGGCGCCAGCCCCTCATCCGCGTGGAAGACCTCCACAAGTCGTTCGGCCAGCTGCAGGTGCTGAAGGGCATCAATTTCGACGTGTATCCCGGCGAGGTCGTCACCATCATCGGCGCCTCGGGCTCGGGCAAGTCGACCCTTCTGCGCTGCATCAACCTGTTGGAGACCCCCGACTCGGGCCACGTGTGGTTCCACGGCGAGGACCTGGCGAACGCCCACACGAACGTGAACGAGCTGCGCGAGAGCATCGGCATGGTGTTCCAGACGTTCAATCTGTTCAACAACAAGAACGTCCTGGACAACTGCACTCTGGCCCCCGTCATGCTGCACAAGTGCAGCAAGGAGGAGGCCGACCGCCGCGCCCGAAAGAACCTGGAGGCCGTGGGCCTGAAGGACTTCATCGACGCGCCGTCCACCTCGCTTTCCGGTGGCCAGAAGCAGCGCGTGGCCATCGCGCGCGCCCTGTGCATGGAGCCCGAGATCATGCTGTTCGACGAGCCCACCAGCGCCCTGGACCCCGAGATCGTGGGCGAGGTCCTGAACGTCATGCGCGACCTGGCAAAGAACGGCATGACCATGGTCGTGGTCACGCACGAGATGGAGTTCGCAAAGAACGTCTCGGACCGCGTGGTGTTCATGGACAAGGGCGTCATCGCCGAGCAGGGCACGCCCGACCAGATCTTTGGCCATCCCCAGCACCCGCGCACCCGCGAGTTCCTGGCCCGCTACCTGGAGGACGACGCCCGCAAGGTCGAGCGTCCGTAGGTCGTGCCACCGCACATCGCCTCAAACAGCACCTTGCCAGCGCCGGGACGCCCGTCGTCCCGGCGCTTTTTCTGCCTTTCGCCCAGAAGGGTGGGCAAGAAGAGCGCGTCGCGCCCGCCTTCCGCCGCGGCATTGGCCCGCGCGGGTGGTCCGCCTGGCTCCGCCGCGATACCATGGTGCCTGTCCGAGGCGCCCCTCCCGGGGGCCGTTGCCGCAAGGCGCAGAAGCTAGGAGGGTCCCATGCTAGACGGATTCGTAAGCGTTGCCGTGCGCACCCCGCACGTGCAGGTGGCTGACGTGCAGCACAACGTGCAGGCGTGCATCGACGCCATCGAGGAGGCGTACGAGGCCGGAGCCAAGGTCATCGTACTGCCCGAGCTGGTGCTGACCGGCTACACCTGCGAGGACCTGTTCCTGCAGACCGAGCTTCTGGACGCCGCGCAGGACGGGGTCCAGGCCCTGGCGCGCGAGACCTCCGACCTGGACGCGCTGGTGGTCGTGGGCGCGCCCGTCGTGGCTGGCTCAAAGCTGTACAACTGCGCCGTGTTTTTGGCGGGCGGAGAGGTGCTGGGCATCGTGCCAAAGCGCTTCTTGCCCACGTACAACGAGTTCTACGAGGGGCGCCACTTCGTGGAGGGGCCCTGCGAGGTCACGCCCATCCGCTTTGCCGGACAGGACGACGTGCCGTTCGGCACGAGGCAGCTGTTCGTGTGCGACTCCATGCCGCAGCTGGTGGTGGCAGCCGAGCTGTGCGAGGACCTGTGGGCTCCCCAGCCGCCCTCGATCGAGCATGCGCTGGCCGGGGCCACGCTGATCGTGAACCTCTCGGCCTCCAACGCCATCGTGGGCAAGGCCGCCTACCGCCGCGACCTGGTCAGCGGCCAGAGCGCGCGCCTGGTGTGCGCCTACGCCTACGCCAGCGCGGGCTGGGGCGAGTCCACACAGGACCTGGTCTTCTCGGGCCATGATATCATCGCCGAGAACGGCCGCGTGCTGGCCGAGTCCAAGCCCTTCGGTGGCGGCGCGGCCACGACCGAGGTGGACGTGCAGATGCTGTGCAGCGAGCGCCAGCGTATGTCCAGCTATCGCTGCGCTCCCTCGCCCGAGGCGGCCGGTTACCACGTGGGGCACTTCTCGCTGGAGGTCGAGAAGACCCTGCTGACCCGCTACGTTGACCCGCATCCGTTCGTGCCCGCCGGCCAGCGCGAGCGCGCCGCCCGCTGCGAGGACGTGTTCTCCATCCAGGCGTTCGGCCTGGCGAAGCGCCTGGCGCACACCCACGCAAAGACCGCCGTCATCGGTGTGTCGGGCGGCTTGGACTCCACGCTGGCCCTGCTGGTGGCCGTCCGGGCGTTCGACCTTCTGGACCTGGACCGTCACGGCATCATCGCCGTCACCATGCCGGGCTTTGGCACCACGCATCGCACGCACTCCAACGCCACGCAGCTGTCCGATGCCCTGGGCTGCCAGCTGCGCGAGGTGGACATCTCGCAGTCCGTGCGCCAGCACTTCGCGGACATAGGCCACGACGAGTCGGTGCACGACGTCACGTACGAGAACTGCCAGGCGCGCGAGCGCACGCAGATTCTGATGGACCTGGCAAACCAGGAGGGCGGCATGGTCATCGGCACCGGTGACCTGTCCGAGCTGGCGCTGGGCTGGGCCACCTACAACGGCGACCACATGAGCATGTACGGCGTGAACGCCTCCGTGCCCAAGACCCTGGTGCGCCACCTGGTGCGCTACGTGGCCGACACCTGCGGAAACGAGGACGAGGCAAACGTCTTGTACGACGTGCTGGACACGCCCGTCTCGCCCGAGCTTTTGCCCGCACAGGAGGACGGCACCATCGCGCAGAAGACCGAGGACCTGGTGGGCCCCTACGAGCTGCACGACTTCGTGCTGTACGAGGTGCTGCGCCACGGCTCCCGCCCGCGCAAGGTGTACCGCCTGGCACGCTACGCTCTGGGCGACACCTACGACGACGCCACCATCCTGAAGTGGCTGCGTGTGTTCTACCGGCGCTTCTTTGCCCAGCAGTTCAAGCGCAGCTGTCTGCCCGACGGTCCCAAGGTGGGCTCGGTGGCGGTGAGCCCGCGCGGCGATCTGCGCATGCCCTCCGACGCCCTGGCCACCCTGTGGCTGCGCGAGGTCGACTCGCTTTCCGCCGACCGGCAGGACTAGCCAGGCCGGAAGGGTCCAGACCTATCCGCGAGGACCAGAAACGCCAGGCAAGAAGTACATTGAGCTTGCCGCCAGAGATCTTTTGAGAACGATACGGGCCGGTGCCGCCTTTGCGGTACCGGCCCGATGACGCAGAAGCACATCGTAGACGGATTGTCTTACCAAAGGCCTTCACACTGGGCTAACCTTACTGGCCGACGTTGATGTCGATAATCTTTCGGGTGGGATCGTTCGTCAGAACCAGCTCGAATGAGTGCTCCCGCACGTTCTTGCGTGTGTAGTTCTTTGTGTCCAACGTGTATTCGAGAAACTTTGGGTTCTGGATGCACGAGAGGGGCAGGTGGGTCGTATAGCTGGTGTTTGGCACAAGCACGAGTCCGTTGGAGTTCCCCCGTATGCGCGGCTCGCTCGCCTCCCACAGTTCGCTGTCCACCTTGTAGAACGTGTTCTTGTTTTCGCCCACCAGGAACAGGCTCACCATGTTCAGGTATCCGTCGGTGTTCCCGTCGTTCCTGACGTCGTAGGTCAGTACGATTACGTCTCCTGGGCCGTTCGACATGCTGTCGGGGTCTACGTCTGGCGCGTATCGTGCCAGGTATTCGTTTGAGTCCATGATCTCGGCTTTTTGTACGTTCACATAGTAGCCTTGGGTATTCTCTCCGTCGTAATCCAGGAAGTCTCCGTCCAGGGGCACTTCCTGCCCCATGGAGTAATGCTGGATGGGGTATGTTACGCGGTGCTGGTTGACGTCCCAGATACGATACCCCAGGAGCGCCGTCAGCAGTGCCAGCACCAGGACGACAATGGGCCACCTGCGCTTTGGCTTCTTCATGAGCGCTTCGCCTCCCGCAGGTCCTCGTATCCGTCCAGGTGCCCCTCTGCCAGGTGGTATATCTGGTCGGAAAGCCCGTGTAGCACGCTGGCGTCGTGACAGGCCAGGACCACTATTGACCCCTCGTCGCGTAGCCTCGACACCAGCTGTCGCGCCATCCGTACGCCCGACTCGTCCAGTGCGTTGGTGGGCTCATCCAAAAGGACCACCCGGGGCTTCTCCAGTGCGGCCGCCGCCAGTCCTAGCCTTTGCTTCATGCCAAGGGAGTACTTCGAGAAGTGCCTACGGTCGTCTGGGTCCAATCCTACGAAATCCAGCATCTGGCGGATGTCGTCGTCCGCGGCGATGTTCTTTATAGAGGCCAGGATCTGAAGGTTCTCGAAGCCGGTCCTCCTGGGCAGGAAGGCGGGATTCTCTATGAGCAGCCCGATGCTGGGAGGAAATTCGATGTCCTTCCATAGTTCCTTGCCGTCTATGGTCACGGTGCCGCTGTCGGGACGAATGAACCCGGCCATGGCGCGCATGAGCATGGTCTTCCCGGAACCGTTCACGCCTGCAAGCCCCGTTACCTCGCCCTCGGGCGCTTCGACGGACACGGACTGCAGCACAGGGCTGCCCTTGATGGACTTGGTCAGGTTCTTTACCACTACAGACATGCTAATCAGTCCTTCCAAGGATGTCCTTCCGGCGAAATGCGACGCCACCCACCACGACGGAGGCGGTACCCAGCACGATGGCCAGTACGAGTCCCTGCAGGGCTGGATAGCCGTCCCTCACGAGCCCCAAGGACCTGAACATCATGAGGTAGTTCCCTGGCAAAAGCGGGCACTGGTAGTAGAACGCCGAGAGGAACAGGATCGAGAGCGTGGCCACGTAGCTCAGCGTGGGTCTGATGAATAGCGACAGACATAGCTGCAGCAGACACAGGGAAGTCATGACGCAGGGGGCCACCAATAGAAAGGCGACAAATTCGTCGGTGTTGGGACGGATGGTCAGATCCGCCTGCACCAGCTTCGGTACGGCGTCCGAGACCTTCAGGCTGATGCCATTGCCGGTAGCCATTGAGAAAACCATCAGGGTCGCATACAGAAGCGCCCAGTAGACCAGCACGCAGAGCGTCACCCAGACGCACTTCGACAGCCACCAGCGCCATCTGCTGCCCGACTTCGTCAAAACCTTCTGCCCAAAGCCCTCCAGGTCCCGGTAGGGAAACCCCAATGTCATGTATGAGACCAGCATCAGCAGAATCACCCACGACACGGGAAATCTGAACGGGTCGGACATACCGGGCAGGTAGGCCTGCATGCCAGCCAGCGTCACGACCATCTCATTGCCAAAGGTGCAGGGAGGCCTCTTGCTGTTGATGACGGAGGCCAAGAGGTACAGGCCGCCCTCGCACACGAACAACGCCTCGGCCACCAGGAACCATTTGCGCAAGGAACGGAACCCCTCCCGCAGGTCGATGTGCCATATTCCAGATTTCATATGGCGTCCCTCCTTGTGCACCAGCGGGAGAATGCCAGGGACAACGCTAGCAGGATGGCTCCCTCAGCCAAAATGACCCATCCGTTGTGGAGGTAGCTCTCTGTGCCGGCGCGCATGTTTGCCGAGAGGCCCAGCTCGACTCCACTGAGATCCCCCATCGCAAGCCATATGCGGTCGGTAACGAACTGTATGCCCAGAAGCCCTAGGTAGGGAGCCGAAAGCAGCGCCACGCGGTTGTCGATGAAGAAGGAGAGGGCGTGCACGAATAACGCCCAGAGTCCGCTGAGCACCCCCGCAAGCAGCGTGTACAGCAGTACATAGATTAGTGGCAGGTTATAGAGAAACCACGACCATAGGTCCTCATCATCTATGCCGATATAGATTACGGCGGTGATATCGGGCATGTACGCCGGCACGAAACATGCCAATATGAGAAAGTTGACCACAAGGGGAACCATGGCTACCGAGGCTCCGGTCAAAAACACCGCAATGCCCTTGGCGGTGAGGTATCGACCTGGCGTCTGCCGAGACGTCACCTGCATTAGGTATCCGGACTGAAGCTCGGTCCTAAAAGACCAGGCGTAGGGTATTACTGCCAGCAGCGGCAGCAGGTGAAACAGTAGCGTGGACGTGGGCTGAATGAAGTCCATCGATATCCAGTAGCGGAAGCAGCTGTCCGGCGAAGGGGAGAGGTATTTGTAGTCGTATTTGCCAATTCCGTAGTTATACCTCGCAAGAATGTCGCCGACGGCGCTGTATACGGCTAGAGCGATTGCGATGGATAGCGCCACTACTAGCCAGGGGTTGCGGAAGGCCTTCTGCAGCTCCATGCGAACTAGGCGTTTCATGACTCTCCTTCCACGAGCGTGGTTCCTAGCTGCAGTTCGAAGGGTTTGAATTGACCGTCAAAGCCGGGCGTCATTGCTGTCGGGGGTTGATTGCTCGTTGATCCGTCAAGTTGGCCGTACCGATAGCCCAGGACCATCGTCTTCTCTTCGCCAGGCTCCAGCTGATATACGAAATAGTCGTGATCGTTATCCGGATGTGTTGCTTCGGAGAAATAGACCAGCTCGGCATTTGGAACATAAAAAACGTAGGCATTAAGGACTGGGTTGTTGCTGGAGTCCAATATCGTGCCGTCGGAAGCAGCGTCTATATTTTTCTGCCTCAGCGTCACCAGAAGCAGGCCCCGTTTGTCATTCGAGCTCCCGCTTTTCATTTGCGCTGCAAGGTTTTCTGGCACATCGCCATCAAGTGCATCGACGTTGGCGTAGGCCCTGGCACCAAGCACGGTCATTTCCATGGTGCCAGACCATCCCAGCTCGTAGTGGTAGCTAGCGCCCTGGTCATTGACCCTGTCGTTCTGCGGGTCATTGGAGTTGAACGACCATGTGCTGCCAGCGGGTATTATGGTGCGCTCTACATTGTCGGTAGACTGGGCGGATTGCGAGAAGCTCTTGTAGATCGCTTGTCCCAAAAGTGTTGCTCCGATTACGGCAGCTACTAAAGCGAGAGACAGGAGCAACATCCATTCTTTCTTTTGCATGGTGGACCTCTTCTTGCGCTCCGGTAGATTTTCTACCGGAGCGCTACGTCACGGTCTAGCCAAGGCGTTTAGTCGCCATTGATGGAAGCGTATTTGCCCCAACTATCTGGGCTCCACTCGCCGCCGAGATCTCCACCGCCGTTGTTTGCCCAGGCGGTCAGGCGAGCGTTGCACTGACCGTGGTTCTCGTAGACGTTTTGGTGAATGGCGAATTTACCGGTATGTTTTACAGTTGCATGGTCAGCTACAGTTTCATTCTTCCATCCGAAGAGCACCTGCGCATCAACGTAGACCCTGCAAGACTTCATCGTGATGGTCGTGACGTGAATATAGGTAGGGGTCGTATCCTCCTTGAGCCGTCCCTCTGTTGCCGCGGTTCCTAGGTCGGGCATGGAGAACCAGAACCCGGCATCTCTGGTGGTCCTTGCCATGGCGAAGGTGGGTGTTGCTGTGAGCAGGAATGCCGTCAACGCGATGCCCAGAGCAATGGGTGTCAGGGAAACGCGATGCTGAGTGATTGACTTCATGTTGATCTCCCTTTCTCGAGTACTGCCTTGCTGTGCATTGCGGGGCGCCCGGTTGGGGAGAGTGTCGCCTTATGGCTGAGCGATGTCAGTAAACATCGCTATGAAAGTGCGCTAACGGGTGTTTACAAGCTTTGTACCTGCGGAAATGTATTCGATGAGCTGCTGGCGGCTGTGGAGTTCCAGCTTGCGGTAGCCAGCCAGGCGAGCTGAGTTCACGGTGCCGCGGGAGTAGTTCAGGTCCTCCGAAATCTGGCCGATGTCCTTTCCGGCTGCAATCTCCAGCAAAACGTCTATCTGGGTGCTGTTAAGGCCGCGTGCTGACAGAAGGCTCTTGGCCCGTTCGCGCGCCGTCGAGTCGGTATCGTCGAGCAAGTTGGAGTCCAGTGCCCGCTTCAGGTTTGCGAGCTTGATGCAATACAGCACGAGCGCCGCTCCTGCTGCGGTGAAGCCCACTCCCAGCAGGAACCCGACGCTTGACACCAGGCCCAGCTTTCCGCCGATGAATGCCAGCGATATCTCGTTGTGCAGAAGGAAGTCTCCGTACGTGTTTATGCCGACGTTTCCCACTAGCATGCCCACGCCAAATGATGGCAGCAAGAAACCCGCGGACGGGCTGTGCGTTTCTGCTAGCAGAAACGCGGAGGCACTGAGGCAGAACGCAATGCGTGCTAGCTCCATCTGTGCCCCTCCGGCACCAAAGAGGATGCATATCAATGCGAGGGCAGCTGCATATCTGATGCTGCTGTCCTGGCTGCGAAGAACCAGAAGGGACCCCACGATGAGGGCGATGCAGAAGGGAATCGTGGCAGCGAGAACCGAGGGTCCTCCCAGCGAGCGCCACGCCTCTTCGCAGGTAAACCCTATGGCAGCTGCGATGGCTAGCATGGGGGAGAGGCTGTGGCCTTGGCCGGTCCTGTGCGCTGCCTCGGTTTCCT
>JAQXQO010000037.1 GCA_029101205.1 Coriobacteriales bacterium
CCACTCGCTTTCCGCCTTGGTGGAGAAGCGCGGCCCCTGGATGGTGACGACGGTGCCGCCGTCGTGCACGGGGATGCTCAGCTCGCGGCAGCAGTCGACGGCCACCTTGCGCATCTCTGCGCAGTAGGGCTCGGCGCCGGGTAGGTGCTGCACACCCAGGCCAAGGTCGTGCGTGAAGAACGTGTCCGCGCGCCCCTTGGTGCGGTCCACGAACTGGTCGCACACCACAAAGTCGCCGGGGTGGATGTCGAGCGAGAGCGAGCCCACGGAGCAGGGGCCGATGACCTGCTTGACGCCCAGCATGTGCATGCCCCACAGGTTCGCGCGGTAGTTGACCTCGCCGGGGGCAAAGGTGTGCTTGTGGCCGTGGCGGGGCAGGAACGCCACCTTGCGGCCTGCGATGGTGCCCACCGTGTAGACGTCGGACGGCTGACCCCAGCGCGTGTCCAGGGACACCTCCTCGTAGTCGCCCTCAAAGAGGCTGTAGAAACCCGAGCCGCCGAAGATGCCTATTTCTGCCTGCGGGAGGTCTGCCATGATGGAGTCCTTTCTCGTTTGACGCGCTGATGGGTGCAGCAGGTGTGTGCCACGTCGTCCGCAGCGTCAGCGTCGCGTCGCCCGTGCCGGCGACGCATGTCCATACTGCCCGAAGAATAGCACCCAGGTGGGGAGGGTCGAGCGCCGGTGTGGCGGGCGGCCCGAACCCGGCCGTGGCGGGCGCGCGGGTTCGCGTGCGGGGCGGTCGCCTTAGTCGTCGAAGAGCGCCGCCAGGCTCTGCGTGTAGGGCGGACGGCAGATGCCCTTTTCGGTAATGATGGCGGTGATCAGGTTGTGGTCGGTCACGTCGAAGGCGGGGTTGTAGCACTTGACCTCGGGCAGGGCCTTGGGCTCCGCGTACCACATGGTCTTGATCTCGTCGGGGTCGCGCAGCTCGATGTGAATGTCGTCGCCGGTGGGGCAGTTGCGGTCGATGGTGGACGTCGGGCCCAGGACGTAGAACGGGATGCCGTAGTGAGCTGCCAGAATGGCGACGCCGGAGGTGCCGATCTTGTTTGCCGCGTCGCCGTTCATGGCCACGCGGTCGCAGCCTACCATGCAAGCCTGGACCCAGCCGTTCTTCATGACCAGACTGGCCATGTTGTCGCAGATCAGGGTCACGTCGATGCCGGCGCGCTGCAGCTCGTAGCTGGTCAGGCGTGCGCCCTGCAGGAGCGGGCGGGTCTCGTCGGCAAAGACGTGCACCTCCTTGCCGTGGTCGTGCGCATAGAACAGCGGTCCCTGGCCGGTGCCGTAGCCCAAGCAGGCCAGGGGGCCGGCGTTGCAGTGGGTCAGAACGCCGTCGCCGTCGTGCAGCAGGCTGGCGCCCAGGCGCGAGATCTCCTCGCTCATGGCCACGTCCTCGGAGTGGATGGCTCGCGCCTCGGCCTCCAGCAGGTCGACGAGGTCGGACAGGTTGGTGTCGGAGTGGCTGGTCGTGACGGCGTGCATGCGGTCGAGCGCCCACTGCAGGTTGACCGCCGTGGGGCGCGACGAGTTCAGATAGTCGCGATGTTGCTGCATGCGGGCAACGAAGTCCTGGTAGCTTGATGCCTGCTGCGCCTCCTGGCGAGCTAGCACGTAGTAGCAGTAGCCCGAGCACACGCCGATGGCCGGCGCGCCGCGTACCTTCAGCTGAAAGATGGCGTCGTACATCTGCTTGGGCGTCTGCAGGTCGATGTGCTCCAGGCGATTGGGCAGAAGCGTCTGGTCGATAATCACGACCGCGTCCTTGCTAGGCGCCAGCTCGACGGCGTCGACGTTCACGACGGTGGGGGAGGCCGCATCGGTTGCGGCGGGGTTGCTCTGCGGCTGGGTCATAGGAACTCCTTAGGGGTTTACGTGCGCGTTATGGGATAGTTCTTCTTGTGCGAATATCTTCTTGTGCGAGCACTGCCGGGCGAGATAACGAACGCGCTGGCGGTTGATGCGGATCTGCGCCAACCTGTCCGTTAGCGCTCGTTGTCGGGCTTTTGCACCTCGGCGCGCTTGCGGTAGTAGGCGCGCAGGCTGGTGAGGTAGTTCACCTGGTCCTCATCCAGCTGGACGCCTCCGCCCAGCTGGTGCACGGCGTGGTAGATCTTTGCGCTGTGCTCGATCGTCTCCATCAGGTCGAAGGCTGCCCATAGGTTTGCGCCCCACGCCAGCGCGCCGTGGTTGGCAAGCAAGAGGCCATTGTAGTCGTCCAGGTAGGGCTCGATGCTGCGCGGGACCTCCTCGGTCGACAGCATGGCGAAGGGCGCCACGGGAATCTTGCCGAAGTTCAGCACCAGCTCGGGCAGGTAGGCCTCGCTGAGCTCGTGACGGCAGATGGCGAAGGCGGTGGCGTACACGGGGTGGGCGTGCACGACGGCACCCACGTCGGGACGGCGATCAAACACGCGCAGGTGCATCTTTATCTCGGAGGAGGGGTGGCGGCCGGAGGTGTCCTCGGGTGCCACGTTGCCCTGGCGGTCGCACAGCACCAGCATGTCGGGGGTCATGCGGCCTTTGCTGACGCCGGATGGCGTGATTAGCAGGCGGTCCGGCGCAACTCTGGCAGAGATGTTGCCATCGTTGCTGGCTACGTAGCCGCGGTCGTACAGCAGCTTGCCAATCTGGCAGATAAGCTCGCGCGCATCGTCCACGGGGGTGCAAGCTTGGGCGTGGGCGCCGGGGGTCTGGGCGGGCGTGCCGTTGCCGTGGGAGCCGTGGGTCTGGGCGGGCGCGCCGTTGCCGACGCTGGGTGCCTGGGCGGGCGCCCTGTTACCGGCGCTATGTGCCTCCGGGTTGTTTTGCTGGTACATGGGTTTCCTTTCGTTGGCGCTGGCCTGTTGCCAGCGCGGGGTGCTGAAATATACGTGTCAGCGATGGATGCGCAGGCGCCTGATGCAACGACTACCGGCACTTGTCATATCGCCGGCACTTGCCATGCCACTGGCACTTGCCATGCCGGCTATCCGTGTGAAACGCGTCGCGGAGATGCTATCTACGCTCATGCGCGACGTTCTAGAACATCGACTTGGCGAAGGCACGGAAATCGCGCATGCAACCATTACGATACCGAATCGGGCATGTGCTGGAACCACGTTTGCGTTAGCCGGTACGGCCAGGGGTTGGCATGCGAGCTGATGCACGTCGTAGGGGGCTTTGCGTTTGGTCGTAGGGTATATTTCCGTGGGCTTCAGCGGATGATGCTGAATTTTCCGAAATTGGGCATATCGAAAATCTCGCGTTGGGCATTTGAAAGAGATGGCCGCCCCAACCTGGGTTTACGTGAGGCTAGATACCCCGACCCGGAGTTTGCCCGGGCTGTCGGTCGCCCCGACCCGGCGATGTTAGCGTGCAGGATCCGCCCAGACCTGGAGATTCTACGGCCGCGGCGCCCAGACCCGGACTTTCGCGGTTCGGCCGCCGCCCAGACCTGGCGACGTTAACGTGCAGGATCCGCCCAGACCCGGAGATCCGGGCTGACAGGACGCCCAGACCTGGAAATGCCGACGGGTAGGACGCCCACACTTGGAGATCCGGGCTGGCTGTACGCCCAGACCTGGGGATTCCCCGTGGGTAGGCCTCGGCAAACTCCTGGACTGGGCGCCAGGTGCGTTGGAAACTCCAGGCCTGGGTGCTTACGACTAAGGAAAATCCGAGATCCGGTCGCAGGTGGGCAAGAATATTCAGAACTGGGTGAGTGTGGATTCGTGAATTCTGGGTCTGGGCAGCAGCTCGCGGGTTGGTGCAGTGTCAAGTGGCTCACTGGTTGGTGCTGCGTCAAGCGCCTTGCGCAGGCTGGTGCGGTGTCTGCCGGTTCGCGCGGTTTCTACCGGTTCGTGTGATATAGGTCGGCTCGGGGGGGAGCACCAGAAGCGTAGAGCCGCTAGAGCATATGCGCTTCTTGGCAAAGTAATGTGAGGATTTACGCAGCGCATTGTAATATCAGCGCAGGTTTGGCCCGGAATCGGCGAACGTGCGTTATCATCTGCAAGGTTTGCGTTTGAGGCTCGCAACCAACCTGATGCCTTCTTGCGAAAGTGCTGGTGCAGGCTCGTGGTGGCACTCGCGGGCGTGGCGATGTGGAAGTGCAAGCGGCCCCGGCCGTGCTACGACCGCATGTGGCTCCGGCCCGGTGGCGGTCCGCATGCCGCGCGTACGACGTGCGACACTCGGTCGGCACCAACCGTTTCGTGAAGGCATCGTGGTTGATATCTGATTCCGAGGGAGAAAGGTCATCGATGAAGTCTCGACCTCACAGTCGATGACCCCTGTGATGTGGCTCCTGGTCGCATCGCACGGGGTGTAACCAGCAGTTTGCTGCCGTAGCGCAGCGCTGCAGTCGCGTTGCTCGCTTGCGTGGCGATTGGCCCTTGTGGCGCTTCGTTGCGAATGGCAGTCCGCCGAGCGCGGTTCTTTGCCGGAGGCGTGCACGTGCCAGTAAGGAGTGCACATGATTTATCTGTCCCAAATACTGGGAAATCCCGTTCTGGACTCCAACGGCGAGCGCCTGGGTGTCGTCAATGACCTCGGCATCGCCACGGGAGAGGTGTTTCCGCAGGTAACCTCGCTGGCGTTTCGCGACCGCGGCCAGGACCCGCTCATGATCTCCTGGCGCAAGTACGTCGACAGCTACGACGACCATGAGGTTCGTCTGAAGGTTCCCGCCGTCGACATCCGCTTCTCGTACCTGCAGCCCACCGAGGTGCTGCTTGCCCGAGACATCCTGAACAAGCAAATCGTGGATACGCGCGGCATGCGCGTCGTCCGCGTGAACGACCTGAAGCTGTCGGACACCAGCTCCACCCAGCTGCGCCTGCTGGGCGCCGAGGTGGGCATCCGCGGCATCCTGCGAACGCTGTCGCCCAAGCTGGAGCACGCCGCCATGCGCATCAGCCGCGCCTTCGGCAAGCCGCTTCCCGAACGCATCATCGCGTGGAGCTACATGGACCTGGTCGAGCGCGACCTCTCGGACGTGAAGCTGTCCGTCTCGCACAAGACCCTGGACGAGCTGCACCCCGCCGACATCGCCGACATCATCGAGCAGCTGGACCCGCGCCTGCGCGGCCAGGTCTTCGCGCAGCTGGACGACGAGCAGCGAGCAGACGCCATCGCAGAGCTGGAGAGCGACGACGCGGCCGAGCTGGTTGGCGGCATGAACGAGCAGGACGCCTCGCGCATGCTGTCCGAGATGGACCCCGACGACGCAGCCGAGCTGGTCAGCGAGCTGGACTACAACCGCGCCGAGAAGCTGCTGAAGCTGATGGGCGTAAAGGAGGAGCACGCCATCAGGCAGCTCCTGGGCTACCGCGACGACACGGCCGGCCGCATCATGACCCAGGAGGTCGTGTGCCTGCCCCAGACGCAGACGGTGGCCGACGCTATCGAGTGTCTGCGCAACTTGGACGAGGACTACGAGTCGGTGCGCTACGTCTACACGAAGGACGACGAGGGTCGCCTGACCGGTGCCGTCTCCCTGAACGAGCTCATCGTGCACCACAAGGACGAGCGCCTGGAGGACATCGCCGAGCACGACCTGGTGACTGCCTCGCCCGACGACGACCAGGAGGACGTGGCCGACGACATCTCGAAGTACAACCTCCTGGCCATGCCCGTGGTGGACGAGAAGCACAAGCTGCTGGGCATGGTCACAGTGGACGACGCCCTCGACGTCATGAACGAGGAGCACGAGGAGGACCTGCAGATTGCCGGCGGCGGCCGCAGCGAGGCCGACTCCGACGAGGAGGTGCCCCTGCACGACCTGCGCTGGCTGCTGCGTCGCGAGATGTGGTTCTTCTTCTGGATGTTGGGCGTCGTGTGCGTGTGGGCCATCCTGCGCTTTGGCGTGGGCATCCACGACGGCGTCGTCAACGCCATCCTGCTGAGCTCGGCCTTGCCCGTCTCGCTTATCGTGGCCGACGACTCCATCAACTACGTCACGAACTTCTATCTGGAGCACGACCCCGACGACGAGGACACGCCCTCCATGCTGGGCTTCACCATAAAGAGCCTTGGCCTGGGCCTGGTGTTTGGCACGCTGGTGGCGCTGGTGGCCTCCGCCGTGGTCAGCCTGCTGGTGGGACCGAACGGCCACCACTCCGGCAGCCTGCTGGTGGCAGGCTTCCTCAGCGCGGGCGGCAGCGCCGTGGTGTCCTTCCTGCTGACGCCCCTGTGGCTGCACGTCCTGCGCGTGCGAGACGAGCACAACAAGGAGACCTCCGGCTTTGTGCTCTCCGTCATCTCCATGCTGATTTCGGTTGCCATGTTTGCCCTGATAGCGGCCCTGGTGGCCCCCTCGATTGCCGCGACGGCGCTGGTGTAGCATGGGTCGCGCGAAGAACAGGGCGCAGGCCATGGACCAGTCCAAGGACATGCGCCAGACGCAGACGACCGACCAGCCTTCGCAGAGGGACCAGGAGCGCCGCAGCAAGCACAAGAAGCGCCTTGCCATCCTGGCGGCCATGGGCCCCGGTCTGCTGACGTCGCTGGCGGGAAACGACGCCGGCGGCATCGCCACCTACTCCAGCGCGGGCGCCACCTTTGGCTTTGGCCAGCTGTGGACCGTACCCCTGATGTGTCTGCTGCTGATAGTGGTTCAGGAGACGGCCGCGCGTATGGGCTGCGCCACCGGCAAGGGCTTCGCCTCGCTGATTCGCGAGCGCTTCGGCATCCGCATGTCCGCGGTGGCCATGCTGGCGCTGGTGATTTCCAACTTCACCGTCACGCTGTCCGAGTTCGCGGGCATCGCGTCGGGCATGCAGCTGTTCGGCGTGCCCATCATCTACTCGGTGCCCGTGTCGGCCATGCTGGTGCTCATCCTGACCATGAGCGGCTCGTACCACCGCATCGAGAAGGTCCTTCTGGGCATCAGCTGCATATTCGTCACCTACATCGTGGCCGGTGTCATCTCGAAGCCCGATTGGGGTGCCGCCATCAGCGCCACGCTGATTCCGCAGTTCTCGAACGACCCCAGCTACATCTCGCTGCTGGTGGCCAACGTGGGTACCACCATCTCGCCCTACATGATCTTCATGGTGGCAAGCAACGTGGTCGAGAAGAACCTGACGGCGAAGGACATCCCCGGCCAGAGGGCCGACAACGTGTCCGGCGCCATCGTGGCCGAGATCATCACCTGGTTCATCATGCTGACCACGGCCACCGTGCTGCACCCTGCGGGCATCGTGGTAAACGAGGCCGCCGACGCGGCGAAGGCCTTGGAGCCCCTGGCGGGTCCCTACGCAAAGTCGATGTTCGCGCTGGGCCTTGTAGGCGCGTCGTTCCTGGCCGCCTGCGTGCTGCCGGGTATCACGGCCAGCGCCGTGTGCGAGGCCTTCGGCTGGGAGCGCGGCACCGACCGCAGCTGGCGTGAGGCGCCGGTGTACCGCGGCCTCATCACGGGCATCGTCGTCGTGTCGGCCGCCATCATCCTGGTGCCCAACGTGGACCTGTTCGGCATCATGATGGCAGCGCAGGTCATCAACGGCGTGCTGCTGCCCCTGCTGCTGGTGTGCCTGGTCATCATTGCCAGCGACCACCACATCATGGGCAAGAACGCCAACGGTCGCATCTGGAACGGCCTCACCTGGTTCACGGTCATAGCGGTCATCATCCTGACCATCGTCATGTTCGTGCTGCAGGCCATGGGCATCGGGTAGGGCGCGGAATCCCGGGTGTCCTTCTTGCCCTGAAATGGCTCGGCGTGCGGAGCATTGCAAGTTTGCTGCAAAAGAAGTCGGCCCCGTCTGCGTTTGGCAGGCGGGGCCGATTCGCGCACTGGTTGGGATTCGTGCTAGGGAAGACCTCATGAATGGGGCGGCACGGCGGAGAAGGGGCCGTGCGGCGGGCGCGATTGTGGGCGTTTGAGGCTACTCCATAGGCTGCATGCCCATGCCCAGGAGGTCGGGACCCGTGTGCACGATGAGGTCGGCCGAAAGGCCCGTCTGCACCAGCTCGCCGATGTTGGGGATGGCGTCGCGAACCATCCGGACCGCCGCTTCCATCTGCTGGGGACCCATGGACGTGCACACGCCCACGCGCACCTTGGGGTACTTGGCGGCTTCCTTGCGCACAGCATCCACCTCGGCGGCCAGCGCGCGCTTCCAGCCACGGGCCTTCTTTACCACAGCGTAGTAGCCATGCTCGTCGCACCACATGACGGGCTTTATGTTCAGCATGGAACCCAGGCGATACACCGCCTCGCTGATGCGACCGCCGGCCCGCAGGTACTTCAGGTCCTTCACGGCAAAGAAGACCTTGCTCTTTGAGCTGAGGTCGTTCAGGCGATCCTCCAGCTGGTCAAAGGGCACGCCGCTCTCGACCATGCGGACCGCCTCCATGACCACGAAGCCGGCGATGACGCCGATGCTCTTGGTGTCGATGACGATGACGGGGAAGTCCTTCAGCTCGTTTGCCACGAAGCGGGCCATCTGGTTGGTGCCCGACAGCGCAGCCGAGATGCTGACGAACACCGCGCTGGTGTAGCCGTCCTGGCGTGCCTTCTCGTACGCAGCCATCATCTGGGTGGGGGCGGGCAAGGAGGTCTTCGGAATCTCTGTGTCCAGGCGGTCCAGCACCTCCTGGGCGGTGATGTTCACGCCGCTCTTGTACGTGTGGCCGTCGGAGTAGCTGATTTGCAGGGGAACCACGCGCACGTCATGCTGGCGGACGAAGTCCGCCGGGGTGTCGGTGCCCGAGTCGGTGATAACGGCGATGCGTTGATCGTTCATGGCGGCTCCCAAGGATTGTTTACAGTGCAGTCGGTACGGTTGATACCCCTCCATGTGCGATGCGATGCCCAGGGTTGTGGCTCTTCTTGGTAGCTCCGCAATTCCTGAGTCTCTGGACCATATATTAGTATGGAAATGACCATCGCGAGTTAAGGAAGGTACAAGATGGACAAGCCAAGCCCGCAGATGGATTCTATGGACGAGACGGCCCGCATGAGAAGGCTGATTTACGAGGAGCCGCGCGTCATCCACCGTCTGGACCAGCGCAGCACGCTGGAGGAGATTACCTCGAACGGTACCATTGCCGCCGCGGTCATGGTGTGCGCGGCGCTTCTGGCCGTGATTGTGGCCAACTCATCCGCATATGACGCCGTGCAGGCGTTCGTGCAGGCTCCTTTGGGGTTGCAGATAGGACCCCTATGGGTGTCAATGAGCTTCGAGGAGTTCGTGAACGACTTTCTGATGGCAATCTTTTTCCTGCTGGTGGGCATCGAGCTGAAGTACGAGATGACCGTGGGCCAGCTGCGAAAGCCTCGTCAGGCGGCGCTGCCCATGCTGGCGGCGTGCGGCGGTGTGGCGGCTCCCGCCATCATATATATGCTGTTCAACCACGGACTCTCGACGGCAACGGGCTGGGCCATCCCCATTGCCACCGACATCGCGTTCGCGCTGGGCGTCATGTCGCTGCTGGGCGACCGCATAGCGCCCGAGACGAAGGTGTTCTTCCAGACCCTGGCAATCGCGGACGACATACTGGCCATCGTTGTGCTGGCGCTGTTCTACGGGCAGACGCTGGACGTGGCCTGGTGTGCGGCCTCGCTTCTGTGCGTGGTGGCGCTGGCACTGCTGCATCGCAGCAGGGTATACTCGGCAAAGCCCTACATGGCGGTGGGCTTCGTTCTGTGGGTGTGCATGTTCAACTCGGGAATCCACGCCACGCTGGCCGGCGTCATCCTGGCGTTCTTCCTGCCGTCGCGCTCGGACGTCAGGCTGGACAGCCTGCACAAGTGGCTCACCCGTCGTGCGCGCGACCTGGAGGACACCTACGATGACGAGACCCACGTCTTGGGCCAGCACGACTTCACCGAGGACGCGCACCACGTCGAGCGCGTGATGCACCATGTGACGCCGCCCCTGCAGCGCGTCGAGCGTGACATCGCCGTGCCGGTGAACTTCGTCATCCTGCCGCTGTTCGCGTTCATGAACGCGCAGATCCGGCTGGTAGGTGCGGACTTCGGCGCCTTGGTAGCGGACCCCGTGACGCGTGGCGTGTACTTCGGCGCCGTGCTGGGCAAACCCATCGGCATCATCCTGGTGACGTTCGTGCTGGTAAAGATTGGCTTCGCCAAGCTGCCGCGCCACGTGGACTGGATGCAGATAGTGGCGGTGGGCATACTGGGTGGGCTGGGCTTCACCATGTCCATCCTGATATCGGGCCTGGCGTTCTCGAATCCCGCCGAGACGATGGCCGCGAAGTGCGCCATCATGGCCGGGTCGTTCACTTCCAGCGTCGTCGGCCTGTGCTTCGTGTTCGTGGCCGAGAAGATCCTGGGCCGACCGAAGGTGGAGTAGGGGCAAGGGGCTGCCTTGCTGGCTACCGTGCTCGGGCTTCTGGCTCCTCGTTGCTCGGGTGAGAGGCGGCAGCTGCCGAGTACTGGCTGTTGAGCGGTGGCAGCCAAGCATCGGCCTCCGAGCACCGGTTTTCGAGCGTCGGCCTCCGAGCGCCGGCCTCCGAGCACCGGCTACGGATATTTTCCGCCGACCTTCGACTGATAGCCCCGATGGCCCCGGCTCGATAGCCCCGATAGCCCCCGGCCCTTGACCTTCGTGGCAAACAAGCCAGGTGTGGATGTTCGCACCTGGCTTTCTACGTAAAGAATGCGAGGCTCAAGTACCAGCAGTCGGTGCGGACGCGCGTGCTTGCGCAAAGTCGGCGGGTGTGGGTACCCAGCCCCGTTTGGTCTGCGCCAATCGGTGCAGAGTGCTTGGCTGTGGGTACCCAGGCCTGTGAAGTCTGTACTTCCCGGTGCAAAGTCCACTGAAGTGGGCGCCCACACCTGGCCTTTCCGCAGGGGTTTCTGCAGGGGTCGGACCTGCGAGTACCCACACCTGCCACCTTTGCAGGCGCCCGTCTTGCCCCTCTCGAAAAGGCCCTGGTCAAGGTCCCGTCGACCAGATCTTAAGACCACCTGAATGCAAAGGTCGGAGGTATGGGCGCCCATACCTGCCAGGTTTGCAGGATTTCCTGCAGGGGTCGGACCTGTGGGTACCCGCACCTGCCACCTTTGCAGGCGCCCGTCTTGCCCCTCTGACAGAACACCAGGTCAGAGGCCTGCCGCCCCGGAGGCTAGGATTTCTGAACGCAAAGGTCGGACCTGTGGGTACTCGCACCTCGGGGTTCTGCAGGATTTCCTGCAAGGGTTGGACCCGTGGGCGCCCGCACCTCGGACCTTTGCAGACACTTCTGCAGAAGTGGGAGGTATGAGCGCCCACACCTGCCACCCCTGCAGGCCTGTGCGCAAAGATGGCCGCCGCGGGTACCCGCACCCGCCAGGTTTGCGCAGGCCCGTGGCGCCCACTTGTGGCCCCGGCATGAATCCCCAGGTAGGGGGCCCGCCCGCCAGGCGGCGCCGACCTGCCGCTGCACCCCGCGCGCAAAGATGGCCGCCGCGGGTACCCACACCCGCCAGGTTTGCGCAATCCAGGTCAAGCCTGAGCGGCCCGGCAGGTACGGCCCGGCGAGTGCGGCTCAGAGCTGCGCTACTCCACCGTGCCGTACAGGAAGGCCCAGCCGTGGGCGGTCACAATGGAGTTCAGCTGGTCGCAT
>JAQXQO010000038.1 GCA_029101205.1 Coriobacteriales bacterium
GCCGGCGATGTGGGCCATGTCCACCATCAGGATGGCGCCGTTGTCGTGCGCTATCTGGGCGAAGCGCGCGAAGTCGATGATGCGCGGGTAGGCGGAGGCTCCGGCGATGATCAGCTTGGGCTTGTGGGCCCTGGCCTTCGCGGCCACGTCGTCGAAGTCGATGCGCTCGGTCTCGGGGTTCAGGCCGTAGCTGACCACGTTGAACAGCTTGCCCGAGAAGTTCACGGGCGAGCCGTGCGTCAGGTGGCCGCCGTTGCTGAGGTCCATGCCCATGATGGTGTCGCCGGGCTTCGCGAAGGCGGTCTCGACGGCGTAGTTGGCCTGCGCGCCGGAGTGCGGCTGCACGTTGGCGTACGCCGCGCCGAACAGCTTCTTCACGCGGTCGCGGGCCAGGTTCTCCACCTTGTCGACGGCCCAGCAGCCGCCGTAGTAGCGATGCCCAGGCAGACCCTCTGCGTACTTGTTTGTCAGGACCGTGCCGACGGCCTCCATGACCGCGGGCGAGACGAAGTTCTCGGAGGCGATGAGCTCGATGGAGTCGCGCTGGCGGCCCAGCTCTTGGTCGATGCAGGAGGCCAGCTCGGGGTCCTGTGCGCGAAGCGTTGCGATTCTGTCTGCCATGTGTACCAGCCTTTCGTCTGTCGTAGGGCCGGTTCGCCGGGGTCGAGCGCGTGCGCCCACCGTGGTCGCGCCGCGTATTGCAGCCCCAACGGCCCAGATGGCTTGCATAATATCCCAGGATTTCAGTGTTTCCACAACGGTTCGCGAGACGGTACTGTTTTGAAATCTGATGGGGTACGCTTGGAAACCTACGGCATCCGTCGCCGCACAACGCCAGCGGCTCGCCCGCGGCGTCACTCCACGGCACCGGGAGACGCCCCCACGCTTCGCGGGGGTGCCGGCCCTACCAGCTGGCCTTCGCGATGTTGTCCTGGATGTGGCGGCAGCTGGCCTGCCACTTCTGCACCTCGGAGTCCGACATCTGCGGCACGATGACCTTCTGCACGCCGGTGCGGCCGATGACGCAGGGGAGCGAGGCAAAGTTGCCGCTCATGCCATACACGTCGTCTACCAGCGTGGACACGGGGGTCACCAGATGCGTGTCGTGCACGATGGCGGCCACGATGGCCACGGTGCCGTTGGCGATGGAGTACTCGGTGCAGAACTTGCCCTTCATGGTGATGTATCCGCCGCGAACGGCCTCCTGCTCCAGGGCGTCCCTGTCGAAGCGCACGCCCAGCTGCTCCTGGACCTCATCGGGCGTCAGGCAGCCGAACGACACGTGCGACCACAGCGCGAACTCCGAGAGCCCGTGCTCGCCCAGCATCCAGGCGTTCACGCTGGCCTGGTCCAGTCCCGTGGCGCGGCTGAGGGCGTGCTTGAAGCGGGCGGAGTCCAGTGTGGTGCCCGTGCCTATGACGCGACAGGGGTCGCAGCCGGCCAGCTGCCAGATCTCCGTGGCGATGACGTCGTTGGGGTTCGAGACGCTGACCCAGATGCCCTTGAAGCCGGCGTCCTCGATGCGGCGCACGAACTTCTTCGGCTCCGCCACTGTCACGGTCAGCTCGGCGTCGCGGTTGGTGCGAGACGCGTCCACGTGGCCTGCGGCGTTCACGATGATGTCGCAGCCGGCCAGCTCCTCGTAGCGGTCGTCGCACTCGTGCACGCTCGCCGTGTGCAGCGGATAGAAGCTCATCGCGTCCAGAAGGTCGTTCACCTGCGCGTGGCACAGGTCCACGTTTACGTCGCTCAGGTACAGCTCGGTGGCGAGCCCCTGGTATAGCAGGGCGTTCGCGACGTGCGCGCCCACGTGGTTGCAGCCGATTATGCCAATCTTTGATACGAGTGCCATGGTTCTTCTCTCCCTGATGATGTGGTTTTGGCTTGGGGCGCGTGCGCCTGCAGCTCATAGACCGCGTCGAGCGTCGGCCGGGGCCCAGCTCTACAGCAGCCGCCGCAAGAGGTCCAGCAGCTCCTCCGAGTTCGTCACGGTCCAGTCCGGCGCGGCTTCGGGCGAGGGGGTGGCCCGCCGGTCGGCGGGCACCAGGCTGTCGCGGTGGTGGAACCACACCACGGGCATGCCCGCGGCCTTGGCGCCCGCCACGTCGCTGGCCAGGGAGTCGCCCACGTAAAGGCAACGCTCCGGCGACGTCTGCATGCGCTCGCAAGCCAGCCGGAATATCGCCGGGTCGGGCTTCGCCACGCCCAGCTCGTCGCTGATGAACACCTGGTCGGCTCCGACCCAGCGGTCCATGTGCAAGATGCGCAGCTTGTCGCGCTGGCGCGGCCCGCGCCCGTTCGATATGACCCCAACCTTTGCGTGCCAGCTGCACAGGTCCAGCACTCGCTCCATGCCGGGGTACAAGCTCATAGCCTCTCCGCTGGTGGTGGCGTATATGTGCTGGAGCTGTCGGGCCGTCGGCACGTCGATGGTCACTCCCGCGTCGGCCAGGGTCTCCTGCATGCGTCGGACGTACATGGCGTCGGTGGGCCGCTTGCCGGCTGCCAAGGCGGCGAACACCTCCTCGCTGTGCCTGCGGCTGCTGGCAAACAGCTGGTCGTCCGTGGCGGGAACCTGCCCCACCACGGTGTGCACCGCATAGCAAAAAGGCTGCGCCTGGTCGTACAGCGTGTCGTCTATGTCAAAGAAGACCACATCCATGCCCTGCTCCATACATTCTCTGCTCTGAGCGTTGGCGCGTACCCTGCTGACTGGCGTCGAACGAAAGTCGTGGAGCGACTCCCGCAAGTATCTACCCACCCAATAGTAGGCGCTTGAGTCCAACTGCTCGACGGCGATAACGTGCTGGCAAGAACGTACTGGCAATCACTTGTGTCAATAACGTGCTTGCGGTCGCCTGCCGCCGATCGTCCACAAGAAAGCTGCCCTTCTTGCACCATTTTGGCAAGAAGGGCAGCTGGTGGTTGGGACTTTGATTGCGGACAAGGTGCTGCCGGCGCGGCGCATGTGACGTGCTAGTGACGCACCTCGAACGGCGTGTCCTCTCCGCGCGAGAAGGCCAGGAGCGCGCTCGACGAGTTGAAGATCATGGCGCGCACGTCCTCGGCGGTGTAGAAGGCCATGTGGGGCGACACGATCACGTTCGAGAAGGCCATCAGGATGCTACGGTCGCGGTTGTCCAGCACGTCTCGGCTGCGGTCCAGGTAGTACAGGCCGTTCTCGTGCTCGATGGTGTCCAGCGCCGCGGCGCCCACCTTGCCCGACTCGACCGCGTCGATGAGGGCCTGGGTGTCTATGAGCATGCCGCGCGCGGCGTTCACCACCACGACGCCGTCCTTCATCTGCGCGAAGGCCTTGGCGTCCAGCATGTGGTAGTTCTGCTGCATGCCGGGTGCGTGCAGGGTGATGGCGTCGGACTGCTGCAGCAGCGTGTCCAGGTCGACGTAGGTGGCGTACTTGCGCACGTCGTCGTTGGGGTAGGGGTCGTAGGCCAGGATCTTGCAGCCAAAGCCGCTCAGGTGGCGTACCACCGTGGAGCCGATGCGACCGGTGCCGATGACGCCCACCGTGGAGGTCGAGATGTCCTTGCCCAGCTTGCCGTGCAGGCCGAAGTCCTGCGCCGCGGACTCGCGGGCCAGGAGCTTCACCTTGCGCTGGGCCATCAGCATCAGCATGATGGCGTAGTTGGCCACGCCCTCGGGGGGATACGGCGCATTTGCCACGCGCATGCCGATTTCGTAGGCATGCTTCACGTCTATGTGCTCGTAGCCGATGGTGCGGGTGGCCAGGTACTTCACGCCGAGCGACTTGAACTCGTCCAGCATGGGGGCGGGCACGGGGTTCGTGATGATGCACACC
>JAQXQO010000039.1 GCA_029101205.1 Coriobacteriales bacterium
TTTTTTTGGGTTTTTTGGGGTTGTTTTGGGTTTGTTGGGGTTTTTTGGGTTTTTTTGGGGTTGGTTTGGGGTTGGTCGGGGGTCGCTGAAGGTCTGTTGGGGGCTGCGCCCCATCGAGCTCGGTCAATGCCTCTGGCGGAGCTGGCGAAGGCTGGGCGGATTTCGGCAAGCCTGGGTCGGGCCGGGTTCGGCAAATGCCGCTTACAGTCAATGGGCAGCCGTCACTGGCGAGGGGCAGCCGTCGCCGGTGTGAGACAGCCGCCCTACATCCCGCGCTCGGGATGGTCTGGCGTCGCGAAGTGCCGGCGCAGCAGCCCGGCCAGTTCGCCCGCCAGGGTGATGGATCCGCACCCCACGAACGAGGTGTCATGCAGCGCCTTGACCGCGGCGTCGACCGTGTGGTACACGCCGTCGACGTGCGCGCCTTCCGCCCGGAAGATCCCGGCCAGCTCGTCGGCGGAGAGCGCCCTGTCCGAGCTCGTCTGCGTCACGCTGACCGCGGGGAACTCGGGGGTCAGCAAGCGCACGATCCCCTGGACGTCCTTGTCGGCTAGGACCGCACACAGCAGCTTGGGGCGCTGCTCGACCCGGGGGGCCATCTGGCTAAGCGACCCCAGGAACGTCTGCACGGACTGGGGGTTGTGGCAGGCGTCTATAATCACGAGGGGGTTGGGCACCAGCACGTCGAAGCGACCCGGAGTCGGGCAGGACACCGCGGCGTCGTACAGCGACCGCTCGCTCAGCGCATGGCCCAGGTATGCCTCGGCCAGCGCAACGGCACAGCTGATATTTGCCGCCTGGTAGGCGGGCTTCAGCGCCGCCAGCTCCACGGCGGCGCCATCGGGCCTGGTCAGCTTCAGCAGCAGTGCGTCGCCCAGCCTTCCGGGGTGCTGCTGGATGATGTAACGATAGTGGGCCAGCTCGGGGTGCTCGCGCGGCACGCCAGGATGCAGCTGGCCCAGCGCATCGTCCAGGCGCTCGGGCCTCACGAGCGTCGGCACCACGTCCTCCTTGCGGCACTGCTCCAGGAACACGTCCTCTACCGAGTCCGGGGTCGCCGTGCCCACACCCAGCACGCACGCCCTTCCCCTGCGGATGATGGCGGCCTTCTCGCCCGCGATCTTCTCGAGCGTGTCGCCCAGGATGCGCATGTGGTCCAGGCCTATGCCCGTGACGGCGACCGCCTTGATGGAGCACGCGGCGGACGTGGCGTCCCACCTGCCGCCCATGCCGCACTCCAGCACGGCCACGTCCACGCCCGCAAGCGCGTACACCGTCAGCGCCGCCACCGTCAGCACGTCGAACTCGGTGATGTCATAGGGGCGCTGGCCCTGCTGCTGGCGTCGCTGGTTCACGCGCTCCCCCGCCATCTGAGCCGCACGCACGCCCAGGCCAAAGTCGTCACCGCTGACGGGATGGCCCTGCACCTCCATGCGCTCGGTGAAGCTGACCAGCTCGGGAGAGGTGTACAGCGCGCAGCGCATGCCCTGGGCCATCAGAATCTGCGCGGTATAGCGCGCGGTCGAGGTCTTGCCGTTGGTGCCGGCTATCTGCACGCAGTCGTATCCCGCCTCGGGGCGACCCAGCTCGGCCAGCATGTCCTCCACGCTCTCCAGCATGGGCTGGATGCCGAAGCGCTTGGTTGACGTCAGAATCTGCATGGCCTCGTCGTACGTGGTCTTTGGTACGGAAAACGGCAGCTGGTAGCTCATGTGATGAGACCTCGTCAATCGTAGGTTTCGCGCTTGCGCGCCTGGTGCTTGTTCTGCGCCCCATAATAGCGCGGTCCCAAACGTGTGCTAGTCTGGTTTGACCGGCGCAGCTGGCGCCAGCACGAGAAAGCTGCATCACACATGGATCTGTCCCAGGCTATAGAGCAGGCAAACGCCTTCGTCATCCCCGGATTCCTGTCGGGCGACGACGCGCTCACAGCTGAGCGCCAAAAGAACGAGGAGGCCATCGCCCTTCTGAGCGACGCGTGGAGGAGCGCACCCGCGGGACAGGAGCCATTCTCGTTCGACCTGGTCAGGGGACTGGCTGACCGCAACCGCGCCATCTGCGACGCATACGGCACCGAGCGACTGCGCAACACGCCCGGAAACAGCCTGGCCCGAAAGCTGTCCGACGACGACCTGGTGCGCTCCGTGGCGGTGCTGCAGCACCGCAGCGAGGCGGACGTCAGACGCGCGGCCGGCCCGCAGATCCGCGACCTGGGCGTGGCCTACGTGGAGGCGCCAGTGTGGGGCATGGTCGTGGGCATCGACCTCGAGACGACCGAGCGCTACCCCGACCGCGGCTACATCCTGAACGTGGGCCTTGAGTTCGTGAAGCTGGCGCCGAAGGGCCGCGCCAAGCGCGGGTACGCCGCCTTCTGCGGCCTTCCCGACATGTACAAGGACAAGGGCGTGCCCCTGCAGGAGATCCACCACATCACGTGGGACATGATCGCGGACAAGAAGCCCTTCCGCCAGAACCACAAGCTCCAGAAGGCGCTTCTGGCAGCTCTAGAGGCGTACCCCTTCATGGCGCACAACGCCGCCTTCGAGGACTCGTGGCTCATGCTGAACCTGGACGGCTACGCCGAGGGGCGCAAGGCCGGCCGAATAGTGCCCATAGACACCCGCGACATCTGCCGCCGCATCGACCCCGAGTACCGCAGCCTGCCGCACGACTCCAGGCCCGCCACGCTGGAGAACTGGGCGCGTCGTCGCGGCACCCTCCAGCAGAACCAGAAGGAGCGCCACCTGGGCCTGGAGGACGTGGACCTCATGATGGCCACCGTGGAGGCCGAGTTCGACGAGCGGAACATGTTCGCCTAGCCCGGTGAGACCCAGCCAGGCGAAGCCCTTCTTGCAAGAAAACAGCCCCGGCAGACCATGCGGCCTGTCGGGGCGTTCTTGGTTGCAGAGCACCCTTTCCCGCGCAAGGCGCAGGGCACAAGAAGGGCACCTAACCCGTTGGCGCTAGCCCGCGGCTGGATGGCGCGGACGCGCGCCACCTGGCTCCTTCTGCCAGGCAGCGGC
>JAQXQO010000040.1 GCA_029101205.1 Coriobacteriales bacterium
GCAGCAGCCGTTGCAGATGAGGTGGCTGCCGCACGACATGCAGCGCGTGCGATAGCGGGGATGGTACAGGTACTCGTCAGGTATAGGGAGCCCCAGCGGATCGGAGAGGTTCCATTGCAGGGGCTTGCCGGCGTGCTCGACGCCCGAACGGTACGCCTGCTGGGCCTGCACGGTTTTGCTGGGGATGTGGTACTCTCGGTCGCCCACAACGAAGCGGGTACCCGTCTCGATGAAGGCGAACGTAACGTCGTGCGCGCGGCACTGCTGGGACAGGTGCTGCACCCAGCTGAAGTGGCACGGGCGAGGGTTCTCGTAGTTCTCGCCCCCGCACTTCACCTCCTCGATGCCGCAGCCGCGCACCGTCAGGCCGTCGGAGGTTACGAATGGCTGGCCGGTTTCGCACGCGCTTCTGGCCTGGTTCGGGCCGTCGGGCTGGGACGCATCTAGAGCCCAACTGGCGCCTGCGGAATGGGCAGCCCCTCTGACCTGGGCCGCATTCCTGGCCTGGTCACCCGCGCGCAGATAGCACTCGATGTCCACCGGACCTATGAACGGCGCACACATGATGCCCTTGTGGGCTGCCGGCGTGGCCAAAAGGATCGGAATGCGCTCGTCGGCGCGACGCTGGTTCTCGCACGTGACGTTCAGCATCACGTTGTCCCAGCCCTGGCCCCAGTCGGCGGGCAGGCACTCGGCCATGCGCTCTGGCCGCTTCGTCAGCAGGAAGAACTTCACATCGGGGCGGGCGTGGATGATGTTCCACGCCTCGTCTCGCCACTGGTCGGCTTCCGGGATGAAGAAGTCGGAGTTCATGCACACGCGAATCAGCTCGCCGCTTTGCACCTTGTACCTGCCCGAGCGGTCGCGCTGCAGCGGGTAGTTGAACGTGGTCTTGTTTCGTCGCACGATGCTGCCGTCCAGCCCGCGGAGCCGGTCCATGTAGAACATGTAGCAGCGCGCGCAGCCCTCGCTGATACGCGTGCAGCCGTGCCAGGGGTTCCAGATGTCGTGCATACTCTCCTTCGGGCTGGGGGTACTTTTGCGCGGGTATTCCTTGCGATAATCATAGCAACCGGAGCGACAAAACACAAACATTTGTTCGTTTTTTAGAGCGTGGAAGCGTCGGGCGCGTGGGGCATCGGCAGCGAAAGGCCAATCCATGCCCCTCGGGGCTTCCATCCAAAGAGTCGTTGTACGAAAAACGACTGGGATGGCAACTTGGAGAGGTGTTTTTCTGACTCGGCGAGTATTCGAGGTAAAATAACATTACGTCCGTAATATTCTCCAGTTTCGTACTGAGCATAATCGGCCTGGTTATACTCGGCCACTCTCGAAATCGCCTCTCCAATTCGCAATCTCAGTCGTTTTCCACGCGGCGACTCCGCAAAGGCGGGCGATGACCCCCGAAAAACCTTGCGACTGTCGCGGATAGCCCATGCCCACCGTCGTGAAACCGCGACGCCGTGGCATTTTCGCAATCGTTGCAGCGTCCCCGCAGTTGTTGCAGCGGCGACGCGGCAACTACGCTACCGACACACACGTTCTCGCGACTGCCACAGCACCCCTCGAACCAGCTGCAGTGCCGTTACTCACATAGCAAAAGCCTATCTTGACCGGGCGCTTGTCACGTTCATTGACACATCCCCGCTAAGTGTTGAAGGCATGGCTCGTCGGAGGCTCGTTCGACCGTAGGCGCCTACAATCAGGTCGTTCCAAGCGTTTCCGGGAAAGAAGAACCATGCCGCTCGACAAGCACGACCAAGCACACGACACCATTCCACGGCCCCGCCGAGACCCAGCTTCTGCCGATGCCTCGGATTCTGCCGATGCCTCGGAGGCATCGGACGAACCGGCGACATCGCCGGCACTACCCACGCACGAGCCCGCACCCGACCCCGCCTGGCTGCACTGGCGGACGGCGCCCTTCCAGCTGGTGCTGGAAGGCGGTGCCATGAGAGGCATGTTTACCTGCGGCGTATTGGACTTCTTCCTGGATCATGGACTGCTGGCCGAGTCGGTGGTGGGCGTGTCCATCGGCGCGTCGTGCGGATTCAGCTATGCCTCTGGCGTGGCCGGGCAGACGGCCCGTATGATCATGGCGTATCGCAGCGACTGTCGGTTCATGTCGATGAGGTCAAAGCTGCGCAGCGGCGACTACGTGGGAAACGAGTTCATCTTTGATACGATTCCTTACGAGCTGGAGCAGATACCCACCTGGCTGTACGCTCGGTCCCCCATCCAGCTGGTCACCGTGGCGACCAACATCGACACGGGTCAGCCCGACTATCACGTAATGGCTAAGGACAAAGGCCACGTCACTGAGGCTCGCTACCTCATGGGCAGTGCGGCGCTGCCTTGCGCGAACCGACCCGTGTACGTGGAGGGAAAGAGCCTCTTTGACGGTGGCATCGTGCGCAGCGTCCCCTTCATGTACGGACGGCAGCAGTACCGCGGGCGACAGGTCGTGGTGCTGACGCGACCCCGCGGCTTTCGACCCAACATGAACGACCCCGCCATACCCCTGGTGCGCATGCGCTACCCCGCTCACCACGCGCTGGCTCGGGCGATGGCGCACCGGCCCCAGGAGTACGCCGATGAGCTGTCGCAGGTGGAGGACCTGCACGACTCGGGCGAGCTGTTTTGCATCTGGCCGAAGGCGCCCATCCGCGCGCGCATGACCGAGAGCGACCCGGAGCGACTCTTGGCCGCCTACCAGCAGGGACTCCAGGCCGCCGTAGACGCGTGGCCGGCCCTGACTGCTTTTCTTGGGGTGTGGTAGCGCGGGGACGAGCCCTCGCTTCCCGCTCACGTGGTAAGGTAGGGGCAAGTGCCACTGGGCCCGGCCAAACGAACGACCGGCCGGTGTCACGGCACCAGGAGAGGATGCACCTGGCGCGATGCCAGATGCAGTACAACGGCGGGTCGACCTGGGGAGGTCGGCCCGCCGCTTTTCTGTTTACGCAATCAGTCGGCTGCGCAGCTGGGACAGCTCGTCGTTCGAGAGGCCACATCCGCGCAGGTAGCCGACGGCGCCGCCGAACTGGCGCTGCACGTAGTCGTAGGTGTAGGCCATGGTCTGCGGCAGCGAGTCGATCATGTCGCGCAGCAGGCCGGCCTCGTCCAGCACGCACGACGGCGGCAAAGGCAGCACGGTTGTCCAGGATCTGAGCGTACACCTCTCCGGGGGTTATCTGGCCCTGGGCCATCAGGCACTTCGCATCCTCGGCGTCGGCCGCGTCGAAGTCGGCCAGCGGGATGTTGAGGTACGGGACGTCCGCTCCCAGCGAGCGGTCGGGGTAACGCTGGGCCTCGGACTGCCCGCGCAGGTCCAGCACCAGCCGCACGCCATACCCGCGCAGGAACTCGACATCCGAGTCGGTCAGCTGCCATAGCGTGTCGGAGCGCAAGACGCGATGCCACGCGGTCTGGCCCAGGTAGGGACCGTGGGCTGCGGGCATGGCGGCAGCGGCGATGGCGGCCATGTCGTGGCGAAAGTCGGCGGTGGGCTTCTGAGATGCGGTGTCATCGCGACTCGCGAAGTCTCCATTCCCTGCTCACGCGCGATAGTCGTCCAGCTGGCGGTGCCACGCACGGCGGTCGTCGTCGTTGATGCGCCGCAGCACGTGACAGGGATTGCCCACAGCCACCACGTGGTCGGGGACGTCGTGGGTGACCACCGAGCCCGAGCCTATGACGACGTCGCTCCCAATGGTGACGCCGGGGTTCACGACGACGTTACCACCTATCCAGACGTCGCTGCCTATGGTCACCGGCAGCGCGTACTCCAGGTCGAGCGCTCTGGCCTGGGCGTCTATGGGATGCCCCGCCGTGTAGATGCTGACGTGCGGCGCCAGGAACACGTTGTCGCCAAAGGTCACGTAGTTCTCGTCCAAGATGGTGAGGTCCGTGTTCGCGTAGAAGTGCTGGCCGAACGAAATCCTGTCACCGTGGTCAAAGTAGACGGGCGGCGTCAAGATCATGTCTTCGGGAGCTTGTCGGAAGCAGGTGCGCAGCTGGTCCAGCGCCGTACGGTCGTGCCAGAACTCGGACTGGTTGAACCTGGCCTGCGCCTGATGCACACGCTCGAACGAGCCGTCGCCCACGCGATTGGGGCTGTACAGCTGGCCTGCCAGCATGCGGTTCCACTCGTAGTCGTTTCTCATGCGTCCTCCGCACCTCGTTTTGTGTGAGCAGTCACCCGTCCGCCTGTTCACGTGCTCCGTTCGCGTCAGTATATGGTGGCTTGGATAAACGCCAGAAGCGTGCGGCAGCTTTCCTGACCTGTAACCAACAGCAAAAGAATATTCTGCAGCACGAAGCCAACGAACTCTTCGCTGGTCAGCTTGCTGCCGAAGGCGTCGGCTCGCACGCAAGAGTCCCGGGCAAGGGCATCTGCCAGGTCTCCTCGCAACCGGGCAAAGAAGGACCGCATGTACTGGACGCCGTTGGCGTCCGCTGCGGCAGTGCCCATCTCGGCAGCGTCCGTCGCAGGGCTCTCAGTCATGCAACCGGCACGCCTGTGGCCTCCCTCGTTCCCGCCGCCATATAAGCCCAGGTTGACGGCATGAGCACCGAGGAACCCCGGATACTGTTGCAGCCGGCTGCGAGCCCCCTCGAACATCTGCTGGACGTAGGAGACGAAGCTTCGCGCAGGCAGCGACTCTGCATGAGACTCGCAGCTCGGTTGCCCTTCTGGGCCAGGCTGCACTTCGCGGGCCGATTGCCCTTCTTCCCCCGACAGAGGCTCGTAGCCAGGCTGCCCTTCTTGCCCGCCCTCGTCGTCGGCAAGCCCGAAGATCTGCGACCAGACGTCGGCGGTCACAGCCAGGAGCAGCGCCTCTTTGCTGGGAAAGTAGTGGTAGATGGTGCCCACGGCGACCCCGCTGGCCGCAGCTGCAGAGCGGATGCTGATGCTGCCCAGCCCCTGCGCGTGCACAATCTGGCGGCAAGCTTGCAGGATCTGCTGCGTGGACGTGGCTTGCGGCTTCACGACTCCTCCTTATCGAATGAGCTCTACTGCGTCCACAGGACGAGCTGCGCTCATAAATTTTCAATCGCCGGGTGGCGTCTGTGCCTATAGGACGACAGCACCCGTGCTCGTCGGACTCTATCTTCTGTACTCGCCGGGCGACGGCCGCGCTTACAGGACGGGCAGCAGCTGCAGGCCCATGGCAATGATCCACACGTACATCAGCGTCTTTGGCAGCATGAGGGCGCCGACGGCCGGCTTGCGCTTGGCCAGAAATGTCACCGGCAGATAGAACCCAAAGCTGAGGGCGATGGCGATGCACATGCGCCACAGCCCGTATCCGCCCGCGTTGCCCGAGATGGCAAACAGCGCAATCACCAGGATGCCCGTGATGGCAAAGGGCACGTTGCGATACAGCGACCAGCGCAGGTTCTCGCGGCCAGACAGCCACTCGTTCTGCGGGCACAGGCATAGCACGATTCTGAGCGCCGCCGTAACGAAGATAAGTGCAGGAATGGCGGGCGAAACCTGGATGGCCGGGAAAATCTGCCGCCAGATGAAGTACAGAATCACGTAGAACACGGTCATTGTGACCGAGGTGATGGCCGTTCCCAGGCCAAGCTTGCGCTGCGTGTCGGGGCCCACGCCGCGCAGGTGCATCTGCACGCGCGGAATCAGGTGGAACGCGTCTCCCCCGCCCAGCACCAGCGCCAGCGCCGCGTACAGGTAGAAGACCGTACGGCCTTGCGCCGCACACAGGAACACGATGCCCGCCACCAGATCAAACAGCAGATAGGCGATGTCGAAGACACTCTCGCCGATGCGCATGCCGCGCGGCATGGACTCGAGGTGGAGGGTGGTGGCAACGGGGCGAGTGCCCTGGCCGACGGCGGATGCGTTGCTGGCGGAGTGGCCGGTAGCCATGACGGGCTCGTTGACGGTGTTGCCGACATTATTTGCTGAAGGTTTATGCATGGCGTGAACTTCTTTCTAGGTTTTCTCCCTAGGCGCTATCCCTAGGTGCTCTCCCGGCTCCTCGTGAGTCGGTGAAGGCCCTATTGAGCTAGCCTCTCTTGTATATGAACAATGTTCACTTTGGCATCGTAGGGCTCGCCAGTCAAGGCCTGGCGCGGAAACTGCATGTCACCACAGGCTTGCGCACACGATCCAGGCCTGCGCACGCGATTGACGATCACGTGCGCAAGCAGAACGGGAGCCGGTGACGGGACGCCCGGCGCATCTCTCCAGCACGATGGCATCCCAAGCGAGGCGCTCTGATACAGCGAAAGGCCCAGTTTGGTACGTTTTCGGCAAGAAGTACGTACCAAACTGGGCCTCTGAGGTCCCGAATGCCGGGGGTGCCGTGCCAGCGCTACGCCAGCCGGCTACTTGCCGCGACGCCACCTGCTGGCGCGTTTTCGCTCCATGGCATCTATCTGCTGCTGCTCCTCTTCGAACTGGTCGGGGGGGATCGGTCTCACGTGCAGCCCCTCGGCCCAGTTGCCGTTCTCATGCCGCCGCAGGTGCCAGTAGCCCACGACGGAGAACGTGACCGCTCCGACGAAGTTCACCAGCAGGTCCTTCATCGTGTCGATCAGGCCGATGTCCAGGTATCCGTTGATGGTCGTGGTCTGGCCCGACGCGGTGGTGATGGTCGTCGTGGCGATGTCGTTGATGTGGATGCGGTTGCCAGCTTGCTGCGGGTCCAGCGAAACGGACGAGATCGACGTGATGAAGGTGTCCTTCTGCATGTCCGTGCCCAGGAAGCTGTCGAAGCCAAACTCGACGAACTCCCACAGCACGCCGACGGTCATCGAGAAGCAAAATGCGACCAGCGTCACGTATATTGGTGAAAGATTGATCTTCTTGCTCGAGCGATTCAGCAGGTCTACCAGCGAGAATCCGATTGCCGCGCACAAGAATCCGTTCAGCGTGTGCAGTACCGTGTCCCAGCCGGGCACCAGCTCGTAGTAGTGGTCAATCTCGCCCAGGATCTCGGCCGCAAAGATGAACGCGTATATGATGCCCTGGAACAGCGGCGGGATGTCAATCTGCGCGCGGTCCTCGATGAGTGGCGGAATCAGGAACAGCACCAGCGACAGGACGCACAGCGCCACCCCCTCCCAGCGCTGGGTCATGATGCAGCGGATCAGGGTCAGCAGCACCAGGCCCCTCAGAACTGAATACAAGATGAACGTACGTCGGTTGAGCGCAATGCGGTCTTTCAGGCGGCGAATGAACGCGCGCACGTCGCACCTGCCTTCTGCCATGACAGCTCCCTACTCTTCGTTCCTTGATGAGAGCCATCCTACCCCAAGCGACTTGAAGACCCTGTGGGAGGTGGGGGCGCCCACAGTGAAGAAGCGCACAGCAGACCAGATAGTACTGCCCTCCCGTTGACAAATGCACGGTTACAAGGGTACTGTCTGCCTCGACTTTGTTGAGAAAATCGAGGCAGACTGTATCTCCGTCATGATGAGATAGAAGGCAACACATCGAGGGCGAATCATGGCCGGCAACTACACCCAACAAGAGCTCGAGCACTTCTTGGCATTGGCAGACGAGGTCGCCGCAAGGGCGCACGCGGGACAGGTGGACCGCGGTGGCAGGCCGTACATCGAACATCCGCGATATGTCAGTGCCGAGTGCCAGACGATGATCGCAAAGATTGCAGCACTCTTGCATGATACGGTGGAGGACACAGACGTGACCCTGGACGACCTTACAGCCACGGGCTTCCCACCCGAGGTCGTGGAGGCGGTCGACCTGCTGACCCACCGCGACGGCGTCCCCTACCTGGACTACGTCAAGCGCGCCGGGAGCAATCCCATCGCCCGCGAGGTAAAGATTGCCGACCTGCACCACAACCTGGACGTCAAGCGCCTGGGGAATAAGCCGACCGAGAAGGACCTGCGGCGTATGCAGAAGTACCACAAGGCACTGAAGATCCTGGGCGCAGAATAGCGGCGCTGGCGCAAGTCGCGCGGACCAAGCAAGATACGGTAGTGCAACAGCGACGGCACGGCACCCGGCCAGGCGGGACCCGGCTAGAGCCTCTGCGCGCAGGGATGGTAACCCTTGCGCGCAAAACGGTCTCAAAATCGCATCCTTGTTCGCAGGTGCGCGCAAGGATGCATTTTTCCGGGCTCTTTGCGCGCAGGGAGGTTCATCTTTGCGCGCGGGCCCATTGTGCCGAGCCTGAGCGGGAGGTGGATGCGGCAATCTAGCGTGTTAACCTAGCACGGGTCGTGCGCTGGCTTGCGCGCGGCAAACATGCAGGTACATGCGCCAATGAAAGAAGGGCTTGTTTTGAGTTCCAATTCGACCGACGTCGAAACCAATCCCTCGCCCGCCGGTGCGGTAGCGGGGCCTGCCGCCACGGCAGCGGGGCCTGCCGGTGCGGAAGTGAAGTCTGCCACGCCTTCCACCTCGGCATCGGGAGCCGCCGTCACACCGGGACGCATGAGCCCCCTGCGCGCGAAGGTGTGCGTGGCGCTGCTGGTGCTGCTGGGCTTCTCGCTAGGATGCTCGGAGTTCGTGATCATAGGCATCGAGAGCGACCTGGCCGACGCGCTGGGCGTCTCGCTTTCGACCACGGGCCAGCTCATCAGCATGTTCGCCCTCCCCTACGCGGTCATGACCCCCGTGCTGGCGCTGTCGACCGGCCGATTCAAGCGCTACCAGCTGCTGGTTGCGTACTGCGCGCTGTTCTGCGTGGGCAACCTGGTGAGCGCCGTGGCACAGAGCTTTGGCGTGCTGCTGGTCTCACGCATCCTCATAGGCTCGGTGTCGGGGGCGCTGCTGGCCGTGGGGCTGACCTACATCCCCGAGCTCGTCCAGCCGCGCAAGGCGTCCATGGTGCTGTCGGTGGTCTATGCGTCGTACTCGGTGGCCATGGTCGTCGTGACCTCGGTGGGAAAGATAGTGGCCGACACCTTGAACTGGCACGTCGCCATGTACGGCACGCTGGTTTTGGCCCTGGCTATCTGCGCGACGTCCGTGGCGCTGCTGCCGCGCAAGGGCGCCACCGACGAGCCGGCCACGTTCGGTGAGCAGGCCAGGATCTTCACCGAGCCGGCAGTGCTGACCGCCATGCTTATATTTGTGTTCGGCGTGGGGTCGACCTACGTGTTCTACGGCTACGTGACCCCGTACCTGGAGAACATCCTGGGCATGCAGACCATGCAGGTCAGCACCACGCTCATGGCCTACGGTGCGGTGACCTTCGTGTCGAACCTGCTGGGCGGGTGGATCGACTCTCGGTTTGGCATAAAGGCGCTGGTGGTGACCTTCGTCGCACAGGGGCTGGCGCTGCTGGGGCTGTACCTGGCTGGGTCGGCGACCGTTCCCGCGCTGGCGCTAGTGTTCTGCGTCGCCCTGCTAATGTATCTGGCGTCCGTGCCGTGCGCGTCGCTGTTCATGCGCACCGCCCGCAGGAGGCACCCGAAGGCCATGACCCTGGCCAGCTCGCTGGAGCCGATGTCGTTCAACGTCGGCATCTCGTTCGGCACGGCAGTCGGCGGAGCCGTGGTGGCCGGGCCGGGCATCCAGAGCGTGGGGCTGGTCGGGGCGATGCTGTCGGTGGTGGCCTGCGCGCTGGCGGCGCTGACCGTGCATTTGGACCGCAAGACGCGAACGGCCAGGGCTTAGCCAGGGTGAGCCAGGTTTGAGCAAAGGCTGAGCAGCATGGCCAAGGCTGAGCGAGACGGCGACGCGGGCGCACTGATGATGTGGCCGGCGGGAACGCCATGGCGCAGATGGCACGGATGAACATATATAGGGACACTCATATAGGGGGCACTCATGGACGTGGATTACAACGCGGCGCGGCGGCATCTGATTCGCTCGGCGATGGCCGCGGGATTTCCCGAGGAGTTCGGCGAGGCCCTGGTGCAGTTCCTGCGCAGCCCCTCGACCATGGAGCGCATGTCCAGCTATCTGGTATCCGCCCGACCGCAAAGCATGGCGGAGGTAGGCGACGAGGCCGTCGCCCTGCTGGAGGAACGCGCCACCTGGATCGAGCGCATGCGCAGCGAGGAGGCCAACGCCGCCTACACCGCCTTCCTGAACCGGCCGCGCGACAACGAGGATGAGGACGGCGAAGACTGAGGTTGCATCCTGTGGAGGCGTTTTTTAAAGCGGTCGAGCACAGCAACCGCGACCCCGGTGACGGCGCTTCCAACAGACGGTTGGCGCACCAAAATGCACCTGGCAATCCGCACGCGGACGCATAGCCACCGCATCAACGCAGAACCACCTCGTCTGCCGACGGCATATAGTGGCGCAAAGCGGGCGCAGCATAGAATGTGCCCCATGATGAGAAATCCAGCTAACACAATTTCATTCAGGCCTCAAGGCCACGGGCAGGGCGACTCGGCACGCCAGGTCGTGTCGGCTGACCACGACAGCTCGACTAACCTGAGCAGCGCGGCATTCGCAGCCCGCTCGTCCGTCACCCTCCCCATCCCGCAAAACCAGGGACAGCGCGTGTTGGACTCCTGCGAGAACTGCCGTGACCTGGGCGGATATCCCACGCCTGACGGCATGACGCAGTTCGGTCGCTTCCTGCGCTCGGGGAACACCGGAGGCGTTAGCCCTGAGGATCTGGCGCGACTGCGCGGCATGAACCTGCAGCGTGTGCTGGACCTGCGCAGCACGTCCGAAGTCGACCAGCACCCTGACGGGCTTGCTTGTCTAAAGGGCATTCGCTACCTCAACGTACCCCTGCACGACACGAATCTGCATGATCCAAACCTGGCTCCCGTGCAGTCCGACGACGACCTGGTGGACTTCTTGGCAAACGGCTACCTGAAGATGCTGGGCAACCACCGTGCCATTCGCAGGATAATCAGGTTCTTCTCGCACGCGCAGAACGAATCATGCGTGCTGTACCACTGCGCGGCCGGTATGGATCGCACCGGCGTGGTGTCGATGCTGCTGCTGGGGCTGGCGGGGGTGGACCGCCGGTTCATCGTGGCGGACTACGGCTACTCGTTTGGTCAGAGCGCCGACGTGCAGAGGGTCGCCTTGGATGCGGATGTCAGCGACGTGGACGAGTCGCTGGTCACCCTGTGTCAGCTCATGGGAACCGTGTACGACCACGTGGTCCAGGCATACGACTCCGTGGAGGACTACCTGCTGGAATGCGGATGCAACAGGTCGGCACTCGCGCGCGTGCGGCGGCACCTGCTGGAGCCTTAGGGGCGCGCGGCTGCCCAATCGGCACGCGGCCGTCCAAGCGGCGCACGACGGGCCAAGCGGTGCACGGCTGCCCAGACGGCGCGCAGCAGCTCAAGCGGCGCAACGGCATTCGCTGGAACGCCGAAGCGCAACCGACGGGCCGACCGGGGGGCTAGTGACCGGTGCGCAGGAGGGCGTCCACCAGCTCGTTGTCCTCGGCGTCGGGCGATCCCAGCGGTAGGCCGCACGCCTCAAAGAAGTGGCTGCCCGCGAACTGGCGGGCGCGGAACGTGTCGTGCGCGCCGTCGTCCAGGTAGCGGATGCAGCTGATGCAGTCGGTGGTGGCGCAGCTGAGAACCCCGTGTTGTGCGCAATAGCGCAGGTAGGTCGGGTCGTCGCTCCACAGGGTGACGCCGGCCATGCCCTCCAGCTCGTAGGCCACGGCGTACTGCGACCAGGCCAGCGAGCTCTCCTTCACGTAGGCGTCCAGGAGCGCCGCCATGCTGCTGACCCTGCGCAGCGTGGCGCGGGCATCTATCAGCAGGGCATGCGGGGCGGGCGGGAAGTACGCGCGCTGGCTCAGGGTGGACATGGCCCGCGCGCGTTCGTCTCCGGTCAGGACCACGGCGGGCACGGACAGCTTCATGGAATCGTCGGGGAACAGCTCGATGGCGGAGTGCGGGAGCGTGGCCTCGTCGTGGGCGGGCACGCGAAACACCAGGCTGTCGTGGGCATGCTGGATGCGGCAGCCCATGCCGCGATAGTCGAACACGCGACGCATGACCGCGGCCCGCTGGTTGATGACCGGGCGGGGCGGTACCGGAGTCTGACGCGACGGCATCCCCATGCGAAACAGGTACAGGTCGAATATCGGCTGGCCTTGCACGGAGCTGCCCGACGGGGCGTCGACCATGGGATAGTACACGGAGCGGCTGCAGAACCGGCGCACCTCGGCTCCGCGACGAGTGGCCTTGTCGTAGAGGTCCACCAGCACCACGACCACGCCGCGGTCGGGGTCTGTGGGGTCGGCCACGAAGCGCGCGTCAAATCGCGGCGCCGGCGAGACGTGCCGGCGACACAGCTCGCCGATGACCTGGCTGTAGTCGGCGGTCCCACGAGGCACCGGCCTCACGGCGCCCGTGCCGTCCTCGATGCCTATGACCAACCAGCCTCCGCGGGAGTTCGCAAACGAGGCGATGATCTTTGGGACCTTGCGCCTGACACCGTCGCCGAAGGTCTGCTTGAACTCGAGGGCGAAGCCCTCCTCCTGCCCACGCAGCTGCTCAAGGTCGGCATACTCCACGTCGGCCAGCGACTTCGGCTGGCCTTGTGCGTCCAATAAGGGACTGTACATGGCGACTCCCCCTTTGAGGGTGGAAGGCTATGGGCGGGTGGCGCGGACGGTGACGTGGCGCCCCACGTTCACTCTACGCCGACGCGGCCGGAGCCTCGCGCCTCCCCAGGTACTGAATGTACTCGTTTCCCCACGTCTCGATGCAGTCGAGCACGGGATGGAACGCCTGGCCGATCTCCGTGAGCGAGTACTCCACGCGCGGTGGCACCTCGGGATAGACCGTACGCTGGACGAGCCCCTCCCCCTCCAGCAGCTTCAGCTGGGACGAGAGCGTGGAGTGCGTCAGGTTGGGCATCAGGCGCTGCAGCTCGTTGAACCGCCTCGGACCGGAGCTCAGGTGGTGCATCACCAGGATGCACCACTTCCCCTGCAGCAGCTTCTGCGCGGTGACGTAGGGGCAGGCTCCGAACTGGTCGGGCGTGGGGTTACGCATGAAATGTGCTTCTTTCCCTAGTGGGCGTGCGCCGAACATTGGCGGCGAAACGTCGACGTCAGTCAAAATGTCGGCGCGAACGTAGCAAAACTCAACGCTTCTACCAGGTAGGTATTGGCAAACATACCTAGTATTGCGAAAAATCGCACTGTTACGCGGCGCGGTCATCTCGTATGCTCTACATAGTACAAGATTACTACCAAGTTCGGTCGGACAACTTTTGGGCGCCTCGGAACAACGCGGAACGCTCGAGTGCCACAAAGGTTCGAAGCCCGCCCGGCTAGGAGGCGACAGGTATGACAACTCAACGACAGCCTGCCATATTTGTGGGACACGGCGACCCCATGATGGCCCTGCGAGACGACGACGTGGCACGCGGCCTGCGCAACGTGGGCCGCAGGCTGAAGGCCGGCAAGCCCGAGGCCATACTGGCCGTGTCGGCGCACTGGTACACCCGGGGCACGCTGGTGCAGAGCGACCCAAACCCGCGCCAGGTCAACGACATGTACGGCTTCCCGCCCGAGCTGTACGCCATCAGCTACCGTCCGAAGGGCGACGCACAGCTGACGCAGCGTGTGCTGGAGCTTCTGGGCGACGACGTGCGGGTAGACGACACCTGGGGCATCGACCACGGCGTCTGGACGCCGCTGCACCATATGCTGCCGCAGGCCGACATCCCCGTGGTCGAGCTCAGCGTGGATGGTCTCAGCGACGCGAAGCACGCCTACGAGGTCGGCCGCCGTCTGGCTCCCCTGCGCGACGAGGGCTTCGTGGTCCTGGGCAGCGGCAACGTGGTGCACAACCTGGCCCAGGCCGACTGGGACAACCCCGACGGCACGCCGCAGAACCTGGCATTCGACCGTGCCGTGCGCGCGTCTGTCGAGGCCCGCGACGACCAGAAGGTCATCGCGTACGAGCGCCTGCCCCACGCGCGCTACGCCGTGCCCACCCCCGACCACTACCTGCCCCTGCTGACGGTTCTGGGAGCGTCGGAGGGCGAGACACCGGAGGTCTTCAACGACGTGCAGAACCTGGGCTCCATCTCGATGACCAGCTACGCGTTCGGGCTGGGCAGATAGGCTAGACGGCATGCCGTGCGTCCGCCTCGGCATGCCAGGCACATAACGACAAACAGGCAAGAAGAACCAACGAAGGAGAAGCACCATGGCACAGAAGAACGTACTTTTGGTTATCGGCACCCTGCGCAAGAACGGCTTCAACAAGCAGCTGGCGGAGCGCGTGCAGCAGCTGCTGGACGGTCGTGCGAGCGTCAGCGTGCTGGACTACTCGAAGCTGCCCCTCATGAACCAAGACCTCGAGAACCCCGAGCAGCCTGAGGTCGCTGCCGTGCGCGAGCAGGTGCGCAACGCCGACGGCGTCTGGTTCGTGAGCCCGCAGTACAACGCGTCGTTCCCCGGTCACGTGAAGAACCTGGTCGACTGGCTCAGCCGTCCCCTGCCTGGCCAGGGACGCGACACTGCCGTCTCCGGCGGCATGAAGGCCACCGTCTCAGGCGCCGGCGGACGCACCGCCACCGCCGAGATGCGCGCCGCGCTGGACTCCCTGCTGGAGTTCGTGGGTGCTAAGGTCATGCGCGAGCCCGAGACCGGCATCGCGCTGTCCGGCGAGTCCTGGGGCACGGGCACGCTGACCCTCTCGGCCGAGGACGAGGCCGCGCTGGCCGCGCAGGCCGACGCGTTCCTGAAGTTCATCGCGTAGCGTAGCCATCGCATAGTCATTGCAGCGGGGCGTCCGGCGACGGGCGCCCCGACTTTTACGCATCGGGGATGCAGTTGCACACGTCAGGGGCACCGTTCTGAGCAGGTTAGAGCACCGTTCGCCCAGGTCAGGGGCACCTTTTTGCAGGTCAGGGGCACAGTTTGCCTTGCTTTCGGTAGCGAAAACGAGTCAAACTGTGCCCCTGAGACCGTACCCCCGCATGGCCCTTACTGATGGCAGCGGATGGCTGCTGCGCCGGCATATGAACGGCCGGCGCTGCGTCAGCGCTACAGGAACGAGCGCGCGAACTGGCGCGCCTGCTCCAGCTGGTCGGCATTGGCCTTGTTCTTCACAAAGAAGTCGCGCTCCTCCACCTGGATGCCACGCGCGCCGAGCTCGTTTCGCAGGATGTCCAGCGCGTGACGCGACAACCACGCCGACGAAAACACGACCGCCTTGCCCACCTGCGAGGCATCGAGCGAGCGGACGTAATCCCGCAGGTGCTTGTCGAGCCCGTAAGCATAGAGCGCACCACCGATGAACAGCACGTCAACGTGTTCGGACAGCGTGGCATCGGGCGCGTCGGCCGAGACTGCCTGGGTGTGAGCGGCGTCTGCGATGGCGTCAGCGACGAGCTTGGTGTTTCCAGAGCGCGAAAAGTACCGGACGGCAGCGTGCATGAAATTCTCCCTTGGTCGCGTTGTACACTTTTCGAATATTCCCCTTGGGGTGGCAATTGTATTCCCCCGTCGGGTAGCCAGATGGGTATTCCCTGGCTTGAAGTCAGAAGGCGCCACCGCACCTGTTGGGCTCGGCTGGGGACCGGCCAGTATTGTGCCAGCGAAGGGAGCGTTCTCATGTCAAAGAAGGACGTCGTGTGCGGGTGCAAGCATGTCACCAAGGCAGACATCGAGGCGGCCGTTGCCGCAGGTGCCACCACGTACGAGGAGGTGCGGCGCCAGACCGGTGCGGGTTCGAAGTGCGGCAAGTGCAAGAAGCGCGTCCAGAAGGTCATCGCGAAGGCCATCGACAGGCAGCAGAAAGCTGCAAAGAAGGACGCAGAGGCGAAGACCAAGGAGCCGGCACAGACGCCGGCAGAGACCGAGGGCGCGAAGGCTCCGGCAAAGGGCGCACAACCTTTCGCAGCCGTCTCGGCCGAGTCGCCCCTGGCGTCCGCATCCGGGCGCACGCTGCAGATCCACGGCATCTACCGCCACTTCAAGGGCGACTGCTACCTGGTGGAGGACGTGGCGCGCAACTCCGAGAACGGCGAGGAGTACGTGGTCTACCGCAAGCTGTACGGCGACGGCTCGCTGTGGATCAGGCCAAAGAAGATGTTCCTCTCGCCCGTCGACCGGCAGAAGTACCCCGACGCCACCCAGAAGTGGCGCTTCGAGCTGCAGCGTGTCAGCAGCGTGGCAAGGTAAGACCCATCCGAAGCGCATCCCGATTCGATGCAGACGCTTGCTCGAACTGGCGCAGACAAATCATCAAGAAGGGCGTGCGACCCGACGGCCACACGCCCTTCTCCTCTAGCTAGATTCTTTGCCGGCTCGACCTGTCGGCCCTTCTTGCCGGCACTCATGCGGGCTCAGCCGGACAGCCCTTCTTGCAAATCTTCGCACGGGCTCAATCTGGCAGCCATTTGTACAGGCCTTCACGCCAAATCAACCAGACTGTCCACTTTTAGAGGAGGCAGCTCAGCAGGCACAGGATGGCGAGGCCGCCCTGCATCAGGATGATCTTCGGGTTGCTGGTGAACGAGCCGTACGCCGCCACGGCGATGATGTACAGCATCAGCGCCACCACGGCCGCCTTGCTGACGAACGCGAAGACCGCCACCAGGATAAGCACGGCCAGAAGTCCGTTGTAGACGCCTTGGTTCATGAAGAGGGTGCGCACCGAGTCGCGCGACAGCTCGTCGACGCTCATGCCAAACACCTGCGAGGTGCGCTCCGACGTGGTCGCGAACGTCTCGAGGTACATGATAAAGAGGAACTCGGCGGCCACGAGCACCGCCAAGATGGTCGTGATGATGGACATGTTGCTCCAATCTTGCTTGGGGACCTGAGACTTTACCCGAAAGGATCTCTGAATGGTCAGATGCTATTTGATCTGCAACATTGTAACCCCGGAGATTCGCGCATCCAATAAGGGCATGCTGGGTCGACGCTGCGCAAACCTGGCTGGGGTGGGTACCCGCAGCGGACATCTTTGCGCAAAGGAGGTCAGAACGGCGTCGGACTCGCTCCATGAAATCTGGAATACAAAGGTCTGCAGGTTCCATGCTCCGCTTGCGTGGTCGGTAGGATAAAGCCGCTGGTCTGGTGCCTGTCAGCAACAATAGCGCCATGCGCGGTGAAGCTCTTGCGCCGCCCGCCAGCACGAGAACACAAGGAAGGAAGCGGTACATGAAGCTGTTTGCCTACGCCCTGCGCGAGTACGACGAGCTGGGCTACCTGCAGGAAGCCGCCCAGGAAATGGGCTTTGAGTTCGACTGGACGAGCGACTACCCGACCGAGGACAACATCAAGCTGGCCGCAGGCCACGACGCGGTGTGCATCATCACGAACCCCGTGCCCGCCCCCATGCTGGACGCGTTCAAGTCGCTCGGCGTGAAGTACCTGGCCACCCGCACCATCGGCTACGAGCACATAGACGTGAAACATGCCTACGAAATCGGCATGCGCGTGGCGAATGCGCCGTATCCCCCCGAGGGCGTGGCCAACTACGCCATCATGCTGATGCTGATGGCCCAACGCAAGGTGAAGCTCCTGGCCCGCGAGTCCGCGGCGCAGGACTTCGGCCTGCACGGCAAGCTGGGCAAGGACATCTCGACCTCCACGGTGGGCGTCATCGGCACCGGTCGCATCGGCTC
>JAQXQO010000041.1 GCA_029101205.1 Coriobacteriales bacterium
CTGGGTGCTGGGCGCCGACGCCTTCATCATCCAGGACTGGGGCCTCATGACCGAGGTGCTGCGTCGCTGGCCGCAGATAGAGGTGCACGTGTCCACCCAGGCCAACGTGCACGACGCCCGTGCCACGCGCGCCTGCAAGGAGCTGGGCGTGCAGCGCGTCACCCTGTCGCGAGAGCTCTCGCTGGACGAGATGGCCACCATTGCCCAGGAAGGCGTTGAGCTGGAGGCCTTCGGGCACGGCGCCATCTGCTTCTGCTACTCGGGCGTGTGCATGATGAGCTCGCTGGCGGGTGGCCGCTCGGCCAACCGAGGCCTGTGCGCACAGCCGTGCCGTCTGCCCTATGACCTGGTGGACGAGCAGGGCAAGGCCATCGAGGCGCCCGGTCGTACCAGGCCCCTGTGCCCGAAGGACTACTACAGCTTCGACGACATCGAGGCCCTGGCCCAGGCTGGCGTTGGCTCGCTGAAGGTGGAGGGGCGCATGAAGGCCCCCGACTACGTGTATGCCGTGATCTCTGCCTACCGCGCTCAGATGGACGACATCGCCGCGGGCCGCACCCCCACGAAGCGGCAGCTGGCCAGTCGTCGGCAGACCCTGAAGCGCGCGTTCAACCGTGACTTCACGAATGCGTACCTGCACGGTCGCTCCGGCGACGAGATGATGAGCTACGACCGCTCGAACAACCGCGGCCAGCTGGTGGGCGAGGTGACGTCCAGCCGCTCGCTGGGCACCACCCGCCACGCGCGCGGCGGCGCAAACGGCGGTCGCGTGCGCACGCGCACCTACTCGAGGGCAGAGGTCACTATCGTGCTGCGCGAGCAGGTCGGTGCAGGCGACCTGCTGGAGGTGCGCCCCACGGACGACCCCTCCCAGTTCCTGACCACGTACGCGCAGGCAGACGCGCCGGCGGGCGCCACCATCCAGTGCATCACCGCGCGTCCCATGCCCGTGGGCTCCGTGGTGCGCGTCATCCGCAGCCAGAAGATCATGGACGAGGCGGCCCGCGCGGCAAAGTCCGGCATTCCGCGCAAGCGTCGCGTGAACGTGCAGGTGGAGGCCCTGCAGGGCAACTCCTTCAGCGTCAGGCTGGAGACCGTGGACGGGAGGTACTCCGCCGAGGCCACCGGCTTTGTGGTGGAGCCTGCCCGCACCAAGGCCGTGACCTACGACGACCTGGTGGAGCACGTGGGGCGCATGGGCTCCTCGGTGTTCGAGCCAGTGTCGTTCGATGTGGCGCTGGACGACGGCTGCGGCATGAGCTTCTCGGCCGTGCACAAGGTGCGCGCGGAGGCATGCCGTCGTCTGGAGGAGGCAATTTTGGCACCGTACCAGGACCGCGGCCAGCGGCTGGATGCCGTGCCCGACCAGTACCAGATACAGACGGACCTGCGCGAGGTTCGTGACAGGTCCGGCGTGCGTCGTGCGGGCTGGGTCACGATGCCCGAGCCCGAGGTATGCGCACTGGTGACGACGCCTGAGTGCGCACAGGCCGCCCTGGACGCCGGCGCCACGCGTCTGTATGCCACGAGCGACGCCCTGGAGCAGGGCAGCTGGCCCGAGGGTGTGGTACCCGTGTTGGACGAGGTCAGTCGCGAGGCCGACCTTCCGCGCCTGGACCCCTGGGTGCGCCCGGAACAGCCGGTCGCGGTGGGTAACGTGTCCCAGCTGGTGCTGGCTCGACAGCTGGGTGCCGACGCTGAGATTCGCACCTGCATCCCTGTGCACAACGAGTCCTGCCTGGTGGCTCTGGAGGCCGCCGGCGCCAAGGGCGTGTGGCTGAGCCCCGAGCTGACGCTGGACGAGTCGCTGGACCTGGCCAGGCGCACCTCCGTGCCCCTGGGCATGATGGTCAGCGGCAGGCCCCGCGCCATGACCTCGGAGCACTGCGTGCTTCAGGCAATCAACGCGTGTATCCACGACTGCCCCAACTGCAAGCTGCGTCAGCGCAGGCTGTCGCTGCGGGACCGCGACGGTGCCCTGCTGCCCGTGAGGACCGACGTGCACGGCCGCTCCAGGATCTACGCCTCGCACCCGCTGGACGCCACGCCGCAGATAGGGGACATGCTGGCGGCGGGCATCTCGCGCTTTGCGGCGGACGCCACGCTGCTGAGCCCACAGGAGACCGCCTTCGCTGTCCAGCGCATCGTGCGTGCCGTCGAGGCCGCCCGCCAGGGCAAGAAGCCCGCGGCCAGGCTGCAGGGCTGCACGTCGGGACACCTGTTCTCGCCCATAGGATAGGGTTCATAAATGCTATGTGTGGAATGCCATATTGAGTGGCATCCGAGCGAAATCCTACCCGCAAGGTGGGGTAGCATAGCGTAGTACACAAGCGGACGCATTCCAGCGTCAGACATAGGGCGCTGCTGCGCCAGGGAGAGGTTGCACTATGGCAGAGGAAGATCAGAAGAACGTCGCACGGACCGCGACTCCGCAGGGCGAGGCAAAGCCTGAGGCGGACCAGAAGTCCGAGGAGGCCCCGAAGGTCAATCGCGAGCTCCTGGAGGCCACCATCAACGTTATCCGTCAGAGCCTGCAGGCCGACGGCGGCGACCTGGTGCTGGTGGACTGCGACGACAAGGGCGTCGTCACGCTGGAGATGCAGGGCGCCTGCGCTGGCTGCCCGCTGTCGACCTACGACATGAGCGAGGGCATCGAGCGCATCCTGAAGGAGCACGTGCCCGGCGTCACCCGCGTCCAGCCTGCGGTGTTCTAAGTACGGGCACCTCTAATTGTATTACAAGGGGCAGTCACATTATGTGGCTGCCCCTCTTGTGTGGCGCTGGTACCCAAAGCGCTCTTCGATGACTAGTCGGTGTACGCGCTATCTATCTTATACAGGCGCATATCCCCCTTTGACAAGACGGTCGTAAACCCTGGGGTTGAGTCATCGATAGAGTAGACGCCTTCCCAGACCTGCTCCTCGTACGGTGGGAGTATGTTTGCCCCGCCATGTTCCATGGTGCCCTTGTCCAGAACCAAGACATATTTTGCACCGGTATTTGCCACTGCTTTCTGCACCTCAGAATCAGTGGCGATGCGGCTAAGCCTCGTGCGGATGATCTTGCTGTCCTGGGTTTCGTTGTTCGAGTCGCCGGTGGCCAGCTCCACCGAGTGGTAGTACACGTTCATTTGCTGCAATGCATAACTGAAGCAGCTGCCGTCGTTGGGGATGTTGATGACAACGTCACCGTTGTCGATGGTGCCGAGCGCCTCGTCGTTTCCGGCAAAGCGCTTCTGCAGCTGCTCCAAAATCTGGCTAAAGCCCAGTGCGCACAGTGGAACGATGGCCAAGCCATAGTTGGCCGCCATCCTGTGCTGATCGGTGTACCAGAAGCGTCCACAGAATGGCGCACGCAACAAGAAATAGCAGCATGGGGCGAAGCCCGCGCTCTTGTGAAGGTGTGGCATCGTGGTCACTGGGACAAGCCCCCAGGTATATCCACTGGGCGATGTAGCACATGAGGAAGATGCCCAGTAGGAACACGCCGCTGGGATGGGCCAGAAATAGCGCAAGCAGCGTTACCAGGCATTGGGCAGCGGCGCAGGCTCTACGAGATTGTGCCAGCAGGCTACGAAGTGCTCTTACGAACACGATGAACCCCAGAGGCACAAGTGTCATCGAGAGCATGTATGGGAACAGCGGTCCCCAGGAGATGAGCCTCCATGGGAACGCGCAAATCAGGAGAAAAGCAAAGGCACCGCCAAGCACGACCGTCTTTTGTCCGGAAATCTCACGCAGCAGCTGGAATACGCCTACGGGATATATGACAAACATCACAGCTGCAACGAAGGCATTTTCGGCCATGGCAGTGGGTGCACCGGTCATTGAAATTACCGTTGCGCACAGAGAGTGGAATGCGGCTGGGTAGAAACCGCTTGAGAGTACCGGCGACACGCTGCTGCTGGTATAGAGGCTAGTGGACAGGGATGAGTAGTTTCCCGTCTGGGCCATGGTCCAGATGAGGCTCAGATGATGCGAGTTGTCGTTGTCCGACTGGAAAG
>JAQXQO010000042.1 GCA_029101205.1 Coriobacteriales bacterium
AGGTCATCGCCATCTCCGGCTCCGGCAACGTGGCGCAGTACGCGGTGCAGAAGGCCGAGCAGCTGGGTGCACAGGTCATCACCGTGTCCGACTCGAACGGCTACGTGTACGACCCCGACGGCATCGACTTCGACACCCTGATCCAGGTGAAGCAGGTCGAGCGCGGCCGCGTGAAGGACTACGCCGAGCGCCGTCCGAATGCCCAGTACTTCGAGGGTCAACGTCCTTGGGGCCAGAAGTGCGACGTCGCCATGCCTTGCGCCACCCAGAACGAGCTCGACCTGGACAACGCCAAGGCCCTGGTGGCCAACGGATGCAAGTTCGTGGTCGAGGGCGCCAACATGCCCACCACCACCGAGGCAACCGAGTATCTGATGGCCAACGACGTGTACTTCGCGCCCGGCAAGGCCGCAAACGCAGGCGGCGTGGCCACCTCCGGTCTCGAGATGAGCCAGAACCATGAGCACCTCAGCTGGACCTTCGACGAGGTCGACGACAAGCTGCACGGCATCATGGACTCCATCTACAGCGCCGCTTCCAGCGCTGCAAAGGAGTACGGCCACGAGGGAGACCTGGTGTTTGGCGCCAACATCGCCGGCTTCCTGAAGGTCGCCGAGGCCATGATGGCCCAGGGCATCTGCTAGCGGGTCCAGCTGCCAGGAACAGCTGCCAGGTCAAACTACCGGACGTCGTGGTTAGTTATTCCTAGCCGTTACGTCTGACGGTACAGCGCCGCGAGCTGCACGTCATTCTCGTCGACACTGCGCTTCGATATGCGACCCATGCTCGTCGATGCAGCGCTTCGATCCGCACGTCATTCTCGTCGATGCAGCGCTGTAGTAGTAGCACGCCATGCTCGTCAACCGTCGCCACTCTGTACTCCATATGAAAGTGGCGATGCTTGCAAGAAGAACAAACCGGGGTTCCGACGTCAGTCGGACCCCGGTTTCTGTGTCGGTGCGGACTGCAATGCGAGCCAGGCCCTGGCCATCGGCCTTCAATCGAACCCCGGTTTTATGTCGGTGCGGACTGGGCCGGGGGAGTGAGTGGTAGCCATATACCTCATCGAAGGTTTTCTGCAGGGGTGCCAGATGCGAGTGGGGTGGCACACGCACCTCGATGGCCTGTCAGAGGATTTTCTGCAGGGATGCCAGGTGCGAGTGTGGCGACACGCACACTTCGAGGTCCTGTCAGAGGTTTCTGCAGGGGTGGCGGGTGCGAGTGTACTGGCAATCGTACCTCGGAGTCCTGTAGGGTGGCGACTCCTACTGGTTGGCTGACTCGCGTGCCTGTCTATGTTTGCTGCGCTGAGAGTCCGTATTCGCTTGTGAAATTGTGCACTCCCGTGCGCTCTCGATAGTTATCGGAGGCTTAGGGTGCTGTCGAGGACTGCGCGAAGGTTGCGCGAACACCGCTGCGGGCCGCGGGAAAGTCGGCTCATCGCCGTATCCCATCCGAGTTCCATCAGAATATCGCTGCAGCCCAGATGCCGGTGCGTTTGCCGACAGTTTCTCATTGCCTAACGAAAAGTTAGGCCTTCTAACTGGGAATTTGTTCTATGCAAAGCGCTCCATTTCTCGTTCGTGCGGAAAGTTTTCATTAGAATGGGAGTCCGTGAGGCAATGTCTCTGGCGAAGCGACGCGCGGAATGACGTGCGAAGTGACACGCGAAGCGATGCGTGAAGTGACACGCGAACCACCGTGCGAAGCGACTCCGGACCAAACGTCTTCGACGGAAGACGCGAGGTTGACGTGGACGCCCAGAGCGGTGTCCGCGCTGCGTCGAAACGTCGCTGCGTCGGCATGTTGCCTCGCTGGAGTAGCATCCAGACAGCCTTTAATGCGGTACAGAGATACCGTCAAGGAGACCGCTTGAGCTAGGCAGAGGACATTCGAAGGGAGCGCAGACCGCACAGCGGCCTGGTCGCTCCCTTTTTCTTAGCCTGGACGGGTGGCAGAGACAGAGAGGGACGGTGCGTATGAACCTTTTGGTGAACGAGGACCGGCCGCGGGCGCTGTTGGCGCTCGAGAACGGCAGCACGTTTGCCGGGTACGCCGCTGGAGCCGAGGGCGAGACCTTCGGCGAGGTCGTGTTCAACACGTCCATGATTGGCTACCAGGAGATCGTCAGCGATCCCAGCTATGCCGGGCAGATCGTCACGCTGACCTACCCGCAGGTGGGCAACTACGGCGTGAACGCCCATGACATGCAGTCCGCGGGTCTGGCGCTGCGCGGACTGGTGGTGCACGACATGTGCTACACCCCCAGCAACTGGCAGAGCGAGGGCTCGCTGCCCGACCTGCTGCGCCAGGAGGGGGTCGTTGCCATCGAGGGCGTCGATACCCGTGCCCTGACCCTGCAGATTCGCGGCGGCGGCGCCATGCGTGCTGCCATCTCGACTACCGACCTGGACCCCGAGCACCTGGTGGAGCGCGTGCGCCAGTCTCCGTCCATCTCGGCCCACAACTTCGTGCTCGACGTGTCGCCCACCGAGCTCCGCGTGGTGCCCGCAAAGGGCCAGCGCCGCTTTGGCGTGGTGGCCTACGACTGCGGCATGAAGCGCGGCATCGTGGACGGCCTTGCCGCCAACGGCTGCGAGGTCACCATCGTCCCCTGGGACACTCCGGCGCAGAAGGCCCTGGAGGCCGACCCTGACGGCGTGTTCTTCTCGAATGGTCCTGGAGACCCCGAGCAGGTGAAGGCCACGGCGCAGGCCGCCCAGGAGATCTTGGGCAAGAAGCCCGTGTTTGGCATCTGCCTGGGCAATCAGATGCTCACGGTGGCTGCTGGCGGCTCCATCGAGAAGCTGCCCTACGGTCACCATGGCGGCAACGAGCCCGTGATGAACCTGCTCACCGGCAAGGTGGAGATCACCGCGCAGAACCACAACTTCGGCACGGTCTTCAGCTCACTGGGCCAGCTGGTGCCCGAGCTGTCGGGCGGCCAGACGCAGCACCACGACGACCTACGCTTCTGGAGCCAGCGCCACATTGCGCCCGTCGTGCAGAACGAGCGCTATGGCCGCATCCGCCTGACCCATGTGAACCTGAACGATGGCACGCCGGAGGGTATCCAGTTCCTGGACATCCCGGCCTTCTCGGTGCAGTACCACCCCGAGGCCAAGCCCGGCCCCAACGACTCGAAGTACCTCTTCCGCGCTTTCACGCGTCTGATGGAGGGCCGCGAGGACTATCTGGCCATCGACGTTCGTGAGGGGAGGCGCTTCTAATGCCTAAGCGCACCGATATTCACAAGATTCTGGTCATCGGTTCTGGCCCCATCGTTATCGGCCAGGCCTGCGAGTTTGACTACTCCGGCACCCAGGCGTGCCGCGCCCTGCGCAAGGAGGGCTACGAGGTGGTGCTGGTGAACTCCAACCCCGCCACCATCATGACCGACCCCGAGACGGCCGACCGCACCTACGTCGAGCCCATCACGGTGGACGCCGTGACGAAGATCATCGACCGCGAGCGCCCCGACGCCCTGCTGCCCAACATGGGCGGCCAGACGGCGCTCAACTGCGCCGTCGCCCTGGGCAAGGCCGGCGTGCTGCAGAAGTACGGCATCGAGGTCATCGGCTGCGACCTGGACTCCATCAACCGCGGCGAGGACCGCGAGCTGTTCGCAAAGGCTATGAACGAGATCGGCTTAAAGGTGGCCGAGGCGGGCATCGCCCACACGCTGGACGAGGCGCGCGAGGTGGCCCACCGCATCGGCCTGCCCGTCGTCATCCGTCCCAGCTTCACGCTGGGCGGTGCCGGCGGCGGCATGGCCTACACCGAGGAGGACCTGGACCGCATTGCCTCTGAGGGCCTGGACCTCTCGCCCGAGACCGAGGTTCTGGTCGAGAAGAGCCTGGAGGGCTGGAAAGAGTACGAGATGGAGGTCATGCGCGACTCCGCCGGCAACGGCATCGTGATCTGCTCCATCGAGAACCTGGACCCCATGGGCGTGCACACCGGCGACTCCATAACCGTGGCCCCCGCCCAGACGCTGAACGACATGGAGTACCAGCGCCTGCGCGACTACTCGCTGGCCATCCTCGAGAAGGTCGGCGTGGCCACCGGCGGCTCCAACGTGCAGTTTGCCGTGAACCCGAAGGACGGCGAGGTCATCGTCATCGAGATGAACCCGCGCGTCAGCCGCTCCTCGGCCCTGGCCTCCAAGGCCACCGGCTTCCCCATCGCGAAGGAGGCGGCGCTGCTGGCCGTGGGCTACACGCTGGACGAGATTACGAACGACATCACCCAGGCAACGCCCGCGTGCTTCGAGCCGTCCATCGACTACACCGTGGTGAAGATTCCGCGCTTTGCCTTCGAGAAGTTCAAGGGCGCCTCTGACCGCCTGACCACCCGCATGAAGTCCGTGGGCGAGGTCATGGCCATTGGTCACACCTTGGAGGAGGCGCTGCAGAAGGCCATGCGCTCGCTCGAGAAGGGCCACCTGGGCCTGGGCGCCGACGGCCACGACGAATTCGACGAGGAGCACTTCGACGAGCTGGTCAGCACCCCCACGCCCGAGCGCATCCTGTACGTAGCCGAGGCCCTGCGTCGCGGCTACGGCGTGGACCGCGTGCACCAGATGACCAACATCGACCCGTGGTTCCTCAACCGCATAGCCGACATCGTGCGTGCCGAGCGCCACATCCACGAGCTGGGTCTGGCCGGCCTCACGCCCGAGCGCATGCTGGCCGCGAAGCAGCTGGGCTTCTCGGACGCGCAGATCGCCTACCTGACGGGCCAGGACGAGGCCGTGGTGCGCGCGCTGCGCGAGGTGCTGGGCGTGCGTCCCGTGGTCAAGACCGTGGACACCTGCGCTGGCGAGTTCGAGAGCCGCACCAGCTACCACTACGTCACCTACGAGCGCGGCGGAGCCACCGAGTTCCACGAGGCAAAGAAGCCGCGCGTCATCATCCTTTCGGCCGGCCCCAACCGCATCGGCCAGGGCATCGAGTTCGACTACTGCTGCGTGCACGCCGCCTACGCCCTGGAGGCAGAGGGCTTCGAGACCGTCATGGTGAACTGCAACCCCGAGACCGTCTCGACCGACTACGACACCTCCGACCGCCTGTACTTCGAGCCCCTGACCTTCGAGGACGTCATGAACATCGTCGAGGTCGAGAAGCCCGTGGGCGTCATCGTGACGCTGGGCGGACAGACCCCCATCAACCTGGCCCACCGCCTGAAGGAGGCCGGCGTCCCCATCATGGGCACCCAGCCCGAGGCCATCGACCTGGCAGAGGACCGCGAGCGCTTCAGCGAGCTCCTGGACAAGCTGGACATCGCCTACCCGCCCAGCTCGACCGCCGAGACCCTGGACGACGCCAAGCGCGTGGCGCGCCGCATCGGCTACCCGCTACTCGTGCGTCCCAGCTACGTCCTGGGCGGCCGTGGCATGGCCATCGTGTACGACGACGACGACCTGAAGACCTACATGGCCGAGGCCACGCAGGTGTCCCCGGACCACCCCGTGTACCTGGACTCCTTCCTGGAGGACGCCATCGAGCTGGACGTGGACGCCCTGTGCGACGACCACGAGTGCTACGTGGGCGCCGTGCTGGAGCACATCGAGGAGTGCGGCATCCACTCGGGCGACTCCGCATGCTGCTTCCCGCCCTTCTCGCTGTCCGACTCCATCGTGGCCAGGATTCGCGAGATCACGCGCAAGCTGGCGCTGAACTGCCACATCAAGGGTCTGCTGAACGTGCAGTACGCCGTGAAGGACGAGCAGGTCTTCGTCATCGAGCTGAACCCGCGCGCCAGCCGCACGGTGCCCTTCTCGAGCAAGGCCACCACGGTGCCGCTGGCGAAGTACGCCGCGCTCATCATGGCCGGGCACAAGATCTCCGAGTTCAACCTGCCCGCCGAGGATCGCGAGCTGGGCTACTACGCCTGCAAGGAGGCCGTCATGCCGTGGTCGCGCTTCCCCGGCACCGACACCACCCTGGGCCCCGAGATGAAGTCGACGGGCGAGGTCATGGGCATAGCCACGACCTTCCCGAAGGCCTACGCCAAGACCCGCGACGCCATCAACTACTCCATCCCGATGTCCGGCACGGTGTTCATCAGCGTGTGCGACCGCGACAAGCGAAACATCGCTCCCGTGGCGCTGGCCCTGGTGAACGACGGCTACAAGATCTGCGCCACCCGCGGCACCGCAAAGACGCTGCGCGCGGCCGGCATCGAGTGCGAGCACATCAACATGGTGGACGAGCCGCATCCCAACATCCTGGACGCCATCGCCGACGGAAAGATCTGCTTCATCATCAACACGCCACACGGCAGCCGCTCGCGTGGTGACGGGTACCGCATCCGCACCGCCGCGGTCGAGCACGGCGTCGACCTGGTGACGGCCATGTCGGGCGCCACGGCCCTGATTCAGGCCATCGCAGCCCTGCGCGCCACGACGCTGAAGCCCTACGCCCTGCAGGACCTGCGCGACCTGCCGGTGAAGAAGTAGCTTCGCCGGGGCTGAGGCGGCCGGGCCGCCCAGGTCACGCCATTTCCCATATTTGCTTTTATGACCCCGTCGATGCCTCTGGCACCGGCGGGGTTCTTTGGCGGGTGCCGGAATTGCTGCCGGCTGCGCCGCTGGGCCATACCAGATTGTTGAAAAATTTCTATATATATAATTGTATACGCAATAAGAAGCACCACAGTTGGCTCACATGCTGCGCTGGTCAGCGTGTGAGACGCTCATGTCTAGGGGATGGTTTCATTGAGGGAGATACTTCAGTTCTGCTGGAACTCCATAACATCAAAGAAGCGATGCATAGGCTATGGCATCGCTCGCGTGTCCAAGGCACTGGCAGACATCGTTGCCCCTTTTATCGTAGGATTCATCATAAATTCCCTGGTAGCGGGCGTCGCGATACAGAGTTTGGTCATGTGGTGCATGGCGGTGGCCGTCTTGGGTGTGGCCTCTGCGCTGTTGGACTATTTCGCTAACTATACATACTCAAAGCTTCAGAGTGGCTCGAGCTACCAGCTGGAAAAGCAGAGCATCGACCATGTTTGGCACTGGCGCCAAGACTGTTATGCGACGTTCGAACCTGCCGAATACCAGCGCAGAGTGAACAACGACACAAACGACACCTCGATATTCTTTCTGATGTCGTGCGCCAAGTTTCTGGTTAGCGTGGGTACCATTGCGGCGCTGATGATCGTGTTGCTGAGCATAAATGTGGTCGTTGCCCTGCTGTGCGGGGTGCTGACCGTGGTGTCAGGCCTAGGCTATCTGCATTTTCGCAATGAGGTATTTCGAAAGAACCTCCAGTATAAGCAAGCCTTCGCACGCTATGCCACCTGCGAGCTCAGCCAGTATGCTGACGTGACGTTCATTCGACGCCACAATCTGTTTGGCCGCTATAGCCAGGCGCTCGACAGATCCTACGAGGGAGTGCGGTCCGGCTACATCCAGAACAACGAGGTCGTCGCCAGGCTGACATCCGCGAACGCCGCCATGTGCGCCTGCCTGCAAGCGGTCATGCTGCTGGCGGCTGCCTGGCAGATTGCCATCGGCAACATGCAGGTGGGCTACCTGGCCACCGTGTCCAGCTACTTCAGCATGCTGGTGAGCACGGTGGAGTACTTCACTGAGTTTGGCATCGAGTACCAGGCGTGCAAGGCCAGCTACGGCAGACTGCGCGAGATTGCCCAGATGCCTAAGGAGCCCAATGGCAGCCAGGCCATCCAGGACGTAAGCGCGCTGGGTTGCAAAGACCTGACCTTTGCCTACCCGGGGAAGGACGTGGCAACTATACGCGACCTCAACGCCGAGTTCACCCCTGGTCATCTGTGGGCCATCGCCGGGCATAACGGCTGCGGCAAGTCCACTCTGATGAAGCTGCTGGACGCGGAGTGGGCCGGCCTGTACCAGGGCAGCATCGAGTACCTTCCGGCAGGCCCAAAGGGGACGGCCTGCGTGGAGCAGGCGAACGTGGACCACTACGCGCTTCGCCGTGACGTCATAGGCTACACGGAGCAGGAGCCGCCGGTGGTGGAGGACACCCTGCTGAACAACCTGACCCTGATGTGCCAGGAGCAGCCCCCTCGCGAACGCGTGATGGAGCTGGTGCGCCTGCTGGGTCTGGAGCATCTGCTGAGCACCTGCCCCGACGGGCTGGACACGGTGCTGGACGACTCTCGCCCAGCCCTTTCTGGTGGAGAGAAGCAGAAGGTCGCCATCATCCGCATGCTTCTGGCAGACCCCAAGGTCATGCTGCTGGACGAGCCCACCTCGGCGCTAGACGCCCAGAGCGTTGACGCCCTGGTGCAGCTGCTGCGGCAGAAGAGCCGCGACCGCATAGTCATCGTGGTGACGCATGACCAGAAGCTGCTGGACGCGTGCGACGAGGTGCTACGCCTGGGGTAGGGGTGTCAGGCGACGCGCCCTGGGCCAAGGGACTCGGGTTTCACCAGGCAGATTTTGTGCTTTTTTGCTAGCGGTTGGCCAAGAGCGGTCGAAATTCGCGGCAATCTGATTGTGGTCGTGTGGCGGGTTCTGGTATCCTTTATCCGCTGTGTGCACTATATGCGGGCGTGGCGGAACTGGTAGACGCGCTGGATTTAGGTTCCAGTGGGAGAAATCTCGTGAAGGTTCAAATCCTTTCGCCCGCACCATGCACAGACGCCTTTATCATCGTGCGCTGGTTCGCGCGAAGGCACCGGGGAGGCAGCCAGCTCCCGCCGGACCCAAGGTTTAGGCTCACAAGTTCACATCGGTCGCCCTCGGGCGTCCGGGGTACGAGACACTGGAGGAACGTTGAAGATCACCGTTACCACTGAGAAGCCCTCCGACGACCAGCTGGTCGCCACGGTTACCGTCGACAAGAAGGACGTCGACTCCGCCATCAACAGGGCCTACAAGCAGATTGCCCGCCAGTACAACTTCCAGGGCTTCCGTCGTGGCCATGCGCCCCGCCCGGTGATCGACAGCATCGTTGGTCGCGAGGCCGTCCTGGCCCAGGCCACCAACGACGTCATAAACGCCGCCGAGCCCCAGATGCTGGAGCAGCTGGACGTCGTGCCGGTGAAGCAGGTCGACTACGGCAAGGAGCCCGCCCTGGTCGTCGAGCACAACGACTACGAGCTCAAGGGCACCATCGAGGTCGTCCCGCCCGTCGAGCTGGACTCCTACGACGCCCCCACCATCAACATGCCTCCCGAGGAGGCCACCGATGCCGAGATCGACCAGCAGATCGAGCAGCTGCTGAGCTACCGCACCACGCTGGAGGAGATCGACGAGGACCGTCCCGCCGAGGCCACCGACCACGTGCAGTGCAAGGTCGAGAACGTCGAGAACATGGCCCAGTACGCGGGCGACAACCGCTCGTTCGACCTGTCCTCCGAGACGCTGCCGCAGGAGCTGCGCGACGCCATCGTGGGCATGAAGAAGGGCGACACCAAGGACGTCGAGTACACCCGCTCCCACGAGCACGACGGCCAGACCACCGAGGCCAAGTTCGCCGCTAAGGTCACGCTGAACAGCATCCGCAAGGAGGTCACGCCCGAGCTCACCGAGGACGTGATCAAGAAGGACTTCGGCTTTGACTCCGAGGAGGACCTGCGCAAGGCCATCAAGGACGAGATCGAGGCCGACAAGAAGCACTCCCTGCCCGAGCTGAAGGAGGACCGCCTGGTCGAGGAGATCGGCAAGCACCTCACGCTGGAGAAGGTCCCCGAGGACTACACCGAGAAGGTCTTCAACGAGATCGCGAACCAGTTCCTGACCCAGCTGCAGCGCCAGAACATCTCGCTGGACCTCTACCTCAAGGCCCGCGGCATCAACCCCGACGACTTCATCGCCGACCTGCGCTCGCAGGCTGACGAGCGCGCCCGCCAGTCCCTGGCCCTGGACGCCCTGGCCCAGCACCTGGGACTGGAGGCCACCGACGACGACGTCAAGGCCGAGTTCGACAACGCCGGCGTGGACGACGCCGCTGCCGCCTACAAGCAGTTCAAGGACGAGGGCCGTCTGCCGGCCGTGCGCGAGTCCATCAAGCGCACGAAGGCCGTCGACTGGCTGGTCGAGAACGCCCAGGTCAACATCGTGGACGAGATTGCCCAGCAGCGTTCCGCAAAGGACGACTCCTCCGAGGACGCGAAGGACGCCCAGTAGCTCAAGGCCGCCTGTGTAGGCATTTGCTACTTTGGGTATAACCAAAGCCGAACCGAATCGTGCCCTGGGTGCCATTCGCGCCCAGGGCACATTTTCAACCCCGGCTGGAGGAGGAACATGATCAACCCCACCAACACACCGCTCATCCCGTACGTAATCGAGCAGACCCCACGTGGAGAGCGCAGCTATGATATCTATTCTCGCCTGCTGAACGACCGCATCGTCTTTTTGGGCGAGGAGATCACCCGCGACAGCGCGAACCTCGTGATCGCTCAGCTGCTGCACCTGGAGAGCCAGGACCCCGACAAGGACATCAGCCTGTACATCGACTCGCCCGGCGGCGAGGTCTATGCGGGCCTGGGCATCCTGGACACCATGAACTTCATCAAGCCCGACGTGTCCACCATCTGCGTCGGCATGGCCGCCTCCATGGCCAGCGTGCTTTTGGCCGCCGGTGCCAAGGGCAAGCGCCTGGCGCTGCCCAACTCCATGGTCTTGATCCACCAGCCCAGCTCGGGCGCCCAGGGCCAGCAGACCGACATCCAGATCGTGGCTGACGAGACCAAGTGGATTCGCAACCACATGAACGAGCTGCTGTCGCAGTATACTGGACAGCCTGTTGAGAAGATAAACGCCGACACCGAGCGCGACAACTACATGCGCGCTCAGGAGGCACTGGAGTACGGTCTGGTCGACAAGGTCATCACCTCTCGTAGCGAGCAGACCACCGAGGAGTAAGGCGAATGCCATCTTTTAACGACGAGATGCGTTGCTCGTTCTGCGGGAAGTCCCGCAGCCAGGTGCGCAAGCTCATCCAAGGCCCTGACGGGGTGTACATCTGCGACGAGTGCGTGAAGGCCTGCTCTGACATCATCTCGGAGGCCGACGCCGCCGACGCCGAGCAGATGCCCTTCGAGGACGACTCCGCCCCCATAAAGTCGCTGCCGACGCCCCACCAGATCTACGACGAGCTGTCGCAGTATGTCATGGGCCAGGAGCAGGCGAAGCGCGCCATGAGCGTGGCGGTGTACAACCACTACCGGCGCATCCTGTCAGGCAACGACGAGGTGCCCGAGGACGGCGACCAGGTCGAGCTGGCAAAGAGCAACATCTTGCTTCTGGGCCCCACGGGCACGGGCAAGACCCTGCTGGCGCAGACCCTGGCTCGCTTCCTCGAGGTGCCCTTCGCCATCGCCGATGCCACCACACTGACCGAGGCCGGCTACGTTGGCGAGGACGTCGAGAACATCCTGCTGAAGCTGATCACCGCCGCCGACGGCGACGTGGAGCGCGCGCAGGTGGGAATCGTCTACATCGACGAGATCGACAAGATTGCCCGCAAGGCCGAGAACCTCAGCATCACCCGCGACGTGTCGGGCGAGGGCGTGCAGCAGGCTCTGCTGAAGATTCTGGAGGGCACCGAGGCCAGCGTGCCGCCGCAGGGCGGCCGCAAGCACCCGCAGCAGGAGCTCATCCACATCGACACCACGAACATCCTGTTCATCTGCGGCGGCGCCTTCGTCGGCCTGGACAAGATCGTGGCCGACCGCATCGGCAAGAAGGGCATCGGCTTCAACGCCGAGCTGGCGCAGAAGAGCGAGCAGGACGAGGACGAGCTCATGAGTCAGGTCATGCCCCAAGACCTGCACAAGTTCGGCATGATCCCCGAGTTCATCGGCCGCATCCCCGTCATCACCTCCACGAAGGAGCTCACGGAGGACGACTTGGTCGAGATTCTGACCAAGCCGAAGAACGCCCTGGTAAAGCAGTACCGTCGTATGTTCGATCTGGAGGGCGTCGAGCTGGAGTTCACCGACGACGCTCTGCGCGAGGTGGCCCACCAGGCCATCAAGCGCGGCACGGGCGCACGTGGCCTCAGGGCCATCTGCGAGTCCACGCTGCAGGACACCATGTTCGACCTGCCCAGCGACCTGGACGTGGTCAAGGTCGTCGTGACGAAGGATGCCGTGGACGGCACCGCGAAGCCCGAGCTCGTCCGCACCGGACACTCGAAGGGCCGCGCGTAGGGCGCGTACTTCTTGCCCAAGGCGGCACGGCTATTGCGTGCGACGCGGCTCCTGCATGCGGCGCAGCACTTGCATGTGGCGCAGCACTTGCGTGTGACGCGGCTCTTCTGGTCACCGCAAAATAGATGCGGGACGCTTGGCACCCCAGTCGGACGAAAGGTCCGGCCGGGGTGCTTTCTTTTGTAGACTGGGGTTGGGCACGCAGCAGCTGCGCTGTTTGGCTACCTAGAGGGACGGAGGGTTTCGTGAAGGTCGTCGTCGCTTCCGACTCGTTCAAGGGGTCGCTTACGTCCATGCAAGTCGGGCAGGCCGTGCGTCGGGAGCTGGATCGATTGGACGACGACTCGACATGCGCGATCCTGCCCATGGCAGATGGGGGAGAGGGCACGGTCGAGGCCGTCTCGCAGGCCGAGGGTGCCGCGCTGGTGCGCTGTCAGGTCGCCGGTCCGCTGGGTGACCCGGTGGAGGCGGCCGTTGCGCTGATGAACCGGAGCGACGAGGAGCACGCAGGCCAGGGCCAGGCGTCCAGGGGGTGGACGTTCGGAGCGCTCGATGGAGAAGATGGCACTGGCCAAGCGGTTGGCGTGCGCGGTGGCGAGGGCTGCACGCGAGGCCGTGGAGAAGAGCTGTCATCTGGTCGCCCATCTGCGCACGGAAAATGCCCCGCTCTCAATTCGAAGGCTGCGGTGATCGAGATGGCTAGCGCCTCCGGGCTGACCCTGGTGCCGCCTGCCGAGCGCAACCCCTTGCGTACCAGCACCTTTGGCACGGGACAGCTGATTCGTCGGGCGCTCGACGCCGGCGCGCGGACGCTGCTGATTGCCGTGGGCGGCTCGGCCACAAACGACGGCGGAATGGGATGCCTGCAGGCGCTCGGCGTACGCTTCCGCGACGCCGAGGGACATGAGCTCGCTGGTACGGGCTCTGACCTGGGGCGCGTTTGCGCCGTGGACCTGTCGGGAATCGATGACAGGCTGGCGGAGTGCGAAGTCCGCGTACTGTCGGACGTCGACAATCCGCTGCTGGGCCCGCATGGGGCGGCCGCCACGTTCGCGCCGCAGAAGGGCGCAAACGCGCAGCAGGTGCGGCAGCTGGAGGACGGCATGCGAGAGTACGCCAGGGTCATGGCGCATGCGCTTGGGACCGACTTCAGCGGGCTGCCCGGAACGGGGGCTGCGGGCGGGCTGGGCTTTGCCCTCCAGGCGGTGCTCCATGGCAGGTTCGTGTTGGGCGCGCAAGAGATTATTCGCCTGGTGGGGCTGGACCAAGCCCTGGTTGGAGCCGACCTGTGTTTTACGGGAGAAGGGCATGCCGACGAGCAGACCAGCCACGGCAAGGTCGTCAGCTGCGTGGCCCAGCATTGCCGCGAGCGCGGGGTGCCCTGCATCGCGCTGGTGGGCGGATGCAGCGCAAACGTCGCTGCGCTAGAGGCCGCAGGCGTGACTGCCGTGGTGCCCTGCCTGCACGAGCCCATCGGCCTGGACGAGGCCATACGTGATGCGTCGGCAAACGTTGCGTGGTCGGCGCGGCAGGCGCTTCGGCTGTTCATGGCAGGCCGCGAGTGCCCGCACCCGACAGGTTTGCGCGAAAGGCGAGTCTCGCGTTGTGATGGATGAGGTGCGCGGTGGCAGATGGGGTTGCACGGCGCTACCGGGTTGTGCGGCAATGTGGTCGCCCGATGGAAAAAGCAATTCTCAAAATATTATAAATTTAATTAAAAATGGCACTGTGGTCGCTGGAAATCTTCAATGAACGCCAGGTAGAAGCAATAGCGAAGGCATAGCCGAGAGGTTGCTTGGCAAGTATGTTGCTAGCCGACGGCAAGAGTCGTGCAAGTGGTGGTTGCCATCATAGGCGCATGGCTTACTACGTCTCAAATACGACTGCTCTTAAGGTGCTCAGCGCGCTCGCCGTGCTGCAGGGGCCGCCTGTGCTGGGGCAGGCAATTCCTTCGGAGCCATCTTCTGCGGAAAAGCCGAGTTCTCGGAAAACGCCTGCTTCGACACGTCGAAAAGGCAGATGTGGCCAAGCGACACTCGGCAAACCACGGCAGTCGGCTAAGCATTCTGGACAAGATCTGGCAACTCATCAGAGCTCGGAGGACTCGAATTCGGTAGAACCGAAGGCTGCCCAGGCGACCTCGGCTCTGACAATGCGAAAAGGCACCGTGACCGCGCACGTTGCTTCCGGGCCGGGTCAAGCTTCCGTGTCGAATCAAACTACCGGGACGGATCAAACTCACGGGGCGGACCAATCAAAACGCCATTCGCCTTCGGAGCAAGGCAGGGCCGGGCGGCGGGTGACACCGGAGCCGGAGTTCGCGTGGCTGAAATATGCGCGTACCGACTCGCTGGATGACGCATCCATCTCTCTCACAGATGCGGAGCGCACACTGTACCCCGCGCTGAGCTACATCTGCGGCTGCGATGCTCACGAGTTGCAAATCGATCTGCTCGTCTCGCCAGGATCTGAGCGTTACCGGGTTTCGGGCGTAGTGCCGCACCAGTGGAAGGTTGCCCTGCCAAGGGGCTCGTTCATCTGGATTGGTGATGGCGTTCGCGTGGCGTCGCCCGAATTCTGCTTTCTGCAGATGGCGAGTCACCTGTCCCTGCGAGAGCTGGTGGCTCTGGGCTACTCGATGTGTGGGACGTACCAACCGGCGGATATAGGGAAGGGGTTCGTGCACCGACGGCCATTGACCAGCACAAACAGGCTGAGAAGATATTTGGACATCGTCGCGCCTGGAACGCCGGGCCTCGAAAAAGCGCGCAGGGCCCTGACGCACATCATGGACGGATCGAACTCGCCCCTGGAGACGTGTGCCGCCATGGAGCTGACCCTGCCCGGAATGATGGGCGGTCTGCAGCTGCCGCATCCGAGTCTGAACGCTCGGATCGAGCTCAGCGCGGACGCGCGGCGCCTGACCGGACAGGCCTCGTGCGTCGTTGATGCGCTTTGGCCGAAGGCGCACTTTGCCCTGGAGATTCTGGGGGCCGAGTATCACAAGGACACTGGCCGAGATACCAGGAGACTTCTGGGCCTTGAGCATGACGGGTTTGTGGTTCGCGAGCTGACCGCAGAGCAGGTGCGCGACGTAAACCACATCGCAGAAGTCGCCCGACAGGTCAGACAAGGACTGGGCATGCGGACGGACAGCCATCCATCGAGTACTAGGGTGCAGGAAAGAAGGACGGAGCTTCGGAACTCGTTGTTTCCTCCGCCCAAGCACTTGCCCAGCGGAGAGGTCACGTTCCCCAAGCCCGAGTGGGCGTTGCCCGCGAACTTCTCAGCCTGTATAGCCGAGGAAGAGGAGTACCAGCGGATGTTGCGGGGCAATGCCCGGCGCAGTGGGAAGTGGCCGACAGGGCAGTGCTGACGATGCGTCGCTGGGGTCCTGGGAACTGAGCGGGACATCGAGGGGGTACCTATGAGTTTCGATGCGCTCGGGAGCGCTCAGTCTGCCTGGGTCTCAACCTGCCTGCGTGACTTCATCTCGATCTGGCCACACCCCGGAGCCGGCCACACCCCGGAGCTGGCCATACCCCCCGCGCAAACGTGGCCGCCGCGGGTACCCATACCCGACAGGTTTGCGCGGCCGACGGGTGGCAGGTTGGGATGCCATCGCAAAAGCCCAGGTAGATGGCTTATGCGTTCGAGCTGCCAGCCCCCGCGCCGAGCTCGTTGCGCAAACGTGGCCGCCGCGGGTACCCACACCCGACAGGTTTGCGCAGGGGCTGAGTTCCCGATTGGGGCAACGTCGCAAAAGCCCAGGTCAGAGGCTTGTAGCAAGAGGCCTCGCGCCTCGGGTGCTAGCGCCGCGCGCAAACGTGGCCGCTGCGGGTACCCGCACCCGACAGGTGGCGGCGGAAATTGGGTCCTGATGTAGCGGACTGGGCCGCCAGGAAGGGTGGTGGGGATGGTGGGCAAGTTGGTGTAGTGCTGTCGAAGGCGGCCCGGGTATCCTAAACTAGCAACCGCACATCTTTGAATGCATTCGCCGGCGCTGGGCGTCGGCTGTGGTGGGAGGCCATCATGGATAACGACGCGCTGGTACAGGCACGCAAGCTAAAGGACCAGATGAGCGAGGTCGTGGCGCAGAAGCAGGAGGCGAAGGACGCCGCGAAGCGCTCGGCTCAGGAGGCAAAGAGGGCCGCCGCGGAGGCCCAGAAGGCCTTCGACACCGCCCGCGCCGAGCTGGCCGACCTCAAGGCCCGCATAAAGAACAAGCGCGACGATGCTGCCAACATCGTTGCCGCCGCAAAGAAGGCAAAGTTGGAGTTCGACGTCTCGACGAAGCAGCTGGAGGCGGCGAAGCAGGCGGCCGCCGACGCCGAGAAGGCCATCACGAAGGCCGAGAAGCACCGCGACGAGGCGGAGGAGCACCTGAAGAAGGCCCAGAAGGACGTTGAGCGCGCCGGCGCCGACGAGTCCGTCTCGCGCGCGTCGCTGGACGACCGTGTGCGTCGAGCCACGGAGGCGCAGCGTGCCCTGGACACCGCCTCGAAGGGCGTGGACGTGGCCCGCAAGCACGTGGACGAGGCCCGCGATGCCCTGGATGCCGCCCAGAAGGAGGACCACGACACCCCCGACGACTCCCAGAAGCTGGACGCAAAGGTGAAGGAGTGCCAGGCCGCCCTCGAGGAGTGCGCGAAAAAGTCGAAGAAGGCCACGGCCGACTACGACGACGCCCGCGCGCGTCAGGTGGAGGCCGAGCGCGCTGCCTCGAAGGCGAAGCAGGAGTACGAGTCCGCGCAGGCAAACCTGAAGACCGCCATAGCCGCCACCGACCGCGCCGAAGCCGACATGCACGACAAGCAGGAGCTGGCCGGCCCCGGCAGCGAGCAGTCCGCGAAGGACGCCTACGCCCAGGCCGTCGCCGCCTACGCGAAGACCGGCGACGTGCGCAGCGCCGCCATGACCGTGAACACCCAGGCCCTGACCGCCCTGGCCGACGCCGACGTGGAGGCTATCCGCGCCCGCCTGAACTGCGACCAGGCGAAGACCCTGCTGGACACCGCAAATGCGAAGGTGGCCCGCGCCGAGCGCGAGCTGGCCGAGGCGAAGCAGGCCGCGTCCGACGCCGCCGAGGCACGCAAGCGCTCCCAGCAGCACCTGAAGTCCCTGGCCGACGCCCGAAAGCTGGCCGACGAGGACCTGCAGAAGGCCCTGGAGTCCCAGCGCAAGGCGCAGGAGCTGAACGCCTCGCTGCAGGAGGGCCTGAAGGAGATGCAGGACCAGGCGGTCCAGCACGGCAAGGCCAGCAAGGACGCAGCCAGCGCGCTGGACGCGTCCCAGTCCGCCCTGCGCGAGGCCGTCGTGGGCGTGGAGACCGCCCGCAAGGACCGCGACCAGGCCCAGCAGAAGCTGGCAGCCGCGTTGAAGCGTGTGCAGGAGAGCGAGGACTCCAGCAAGTCCTCTGCCCAGCAGCTGCGCCAGCACGACGAGTTCGTCTCGCAGTCTGACCAGGCCATCGCGCAGGCACAGGAGCGCGTGCACGCAGCCGAGGAGGCCCTGACGAAGGCCAACGAGACCTTCCGCACCGCGAAGGAGGCCTACTCCGCCGCCTGCCGCGCCTACGACAGGGCCAATGTGGAGCTGACCAACGCGGAGGTCTCCGCAATCATGGCCGAGATCGACTCCCACAACGCGTAGGGCCGCTGCAGGGCGGTTCTTCTTGCCGGGAGAATCCTCTTTGGCGGGCGGCTGTTGGGGCGGCCGTTGGGCGTTGGGGCCCTCGGCCTGCGGAATGTCCTCTCTCCGAATTGAATATCTTTGGCGGCACGCCCGGTGCGCGGCACGTGGTTTCGTGTTCGTGCGCCGGGCGTGCTATCCTCTGTAGCTGTTATGCAAGCTGCCCGTGGCACTGCGCGCGCCCACGACACGAGTGCCAACGCAGGTGCCTCGGGCAAGACAGAAGGTGGTTCCACCGTGGAAGAGATGCCAAAGAACTACGATCCCGAGGCAACCGAGCCCGAACTCATCAGCCAGTGGATGGAGGCCGGCTGCTACCAGCGCAGCAAGGGCGTAGGCGACTGCACCGTCGTGATCCCGCCCCCCAACGTTACCGGCATCCTGCACATGGGCCATGCCATGGATGACACCATCCAGGACACCTACATCCGCTACAACCGCATGCGCGGCCGCTCGACCCGCTGGATCCTGGGCACCGACCACGCCGGCATCGCCACCCAGACCAAGGTGGACAAGAAGCTGAAGTCCGAGGGCAAGAACCGCCTGCAGATGGGGCGCCAGAAGTTCATCGACGCCTGCTGGGACTGGACGCACGAGTACGGCGGCACCATCCTGAGCCAAATCAAGCGCATGGGCTGCTCCATCGACTTCAGCGACCCGAAGTTCACCATGAGCCCCGAGTACGCCAAGGCCGTGCGCAAGGTGTTCTGCGACTGGTACCATGCGGGCCTTATCTATCGCGGCAAGCGCATCGTTAACTGGTGCCCCCATTGCCGTACCGCCATCAGCGACGACGAGGCCGAGTACAAGGACGAGGACGGCCACCTGTGGTTCCTGCGCTACCCGCTGACCGAGCCCGTGGACGGCATCGAGTACATCACCGTGGCCACGACGCGCCCCGAGACCATGCTGGGCGACACCGGCGTGGCCGTCTCGCCGCAGGACCCCTCGAAGGCCAAGCTGGTGGGCAAGACCGTGACGCTGCCCATCATGAACCGCCAGATTCCCATCTTTAGCGACTGGCACGTCGACCCGAAGTTCGGCACCGGCTTCGTGAAGGTGACGCCCGCCCACGACCCCAACGACTACGCCATGGGCCAGGCGCACAACCTGGAGCAGATCAACATCTTCGACGAGACCGCCCACGTGGTGGACGGCTATGGCGAGTTCAGCGGCATGGACCGCGACGAGGCCCGCGAGGCCATCGTGAAGTGGTTCGACGAGCACGGCCTGCTGGACCACATCGAGGACCTGAACCACTCGGTCATGCACTGCTACCGCTGCGGCACCGCCCTGGAGCCCTGGCTGTCCGAGCAGTGGTTCGTCGCCGTGGACAAGCTGAAGGGGCCCGCGACCAAGGTCGTGAAGGACGGCGAGGTCACGTTCCACCCCGCCCGCTGGACGCAGACCTACCTCACCTGGATGGAGAACCTGAAGGACTGGTGCATCAGCCGCCAGCTGTGGTGGGGCCACCGCATCCCCGTGTACTACTGCGACGACTGCGGCTGGGAGGATGCCCTGATGGACGACCCCACCGAGTGCCCGAAGTGCCACGGCCACCACATCCACCAGGACCCCGACGTGCTGGACACCTGGTTCAGCAGTCAGCTGTGGACCTTTGCCACGCAGGGTTGGCCTGACCACCCCGAGCAGATGGAGGGCCACCACCCCACGAAGGTGCTGGTGACCGCCCGCGACATCATCGCCCTGTGGGTGGCGCGCATGATCATGAGCTCGCTGTACTTCACGCACGAGGTGCCGTTCCACGACGTGTACATCTATGCCACCATCCTGGCCAAGGACGGCAGCCGCATGAGCAAGTCCAAGGGCAACGGCGTGAACCCCATGGACCTCATCGCAAAGTATGGCGCCGACGCCATGCGCTACAACCTGCTGACGCTGATCACGAACAACCAGGACGTCAAATTCGATGCCAACATAGACAAGAAGACCAAGGCGCTCATCGACTCCCCGCGCACCGACGCCGCCCGCGGCTTCGTGACGAAGATCTGGAACGCCAGCCGCTTCGTGCAGATGAACCTAGGCGGGTACGTACCCGGCCAGCCCAAGGCGGACACGCCCGAGGATGCCTGGATGCTGTCGCGCCTGGCCCGCATCGTGCAGCACGCCACTGACGCGCTGGAGAACTACGAGTTCGGCGAGTACGCGCGTGAGATCCAGTCCTTCTTCTGGGGTGACGTGTGCGACTGGTACATCGAGCTGTGCAAGGGCAGGCTGCTGGACGGCGAGCCCGCCGAGAAGCTGCAGGTCCAGCGCAACCTGGTGTTCGTCCTGGACACCGCCCTGCGCCTGCTGCACCCCGTGATGCCCTTCGTGACCGAGAAGATCTGGGGCAGCCTGCCCGCCAGTGGGCTGGACGACCATTCCGCCAAGTTCCTCATGGTGGCATCCTGGCCCGAGCCCGATCGCTTCCAGCAGTTCCTGAACCCGAAGGCCGAGGGCGACTTCGAGCTGGCCAAGCGCGTGGTGTCCGTGGTGCGCTCCGCCCGCGCGCGCTACCGCCTGTCGCCGAAGGCGCAGCTGGACGTGGCCGTGCGCTCCAGCCGCGAGGACGCCGCCGTGCTGGAGAGCCAGCGCGACTTCATCTGCCGTGTGGGCTACGTGGACCAGCTGGCGCTGGGCGCCGAGCAGGTGAAGCCCATGGGCTCCGTCTCGTTCGTGGACGGCGGCCTGGAGGTCTTCGTGGTCCTGGGCGGCCTGGTGGACCTCAAGAAGGAGGCCGCGCGTATGGAGAAGGACCTCGCAAAGAACCAGAAGCAGCTGGCAGGCATCGAGCGCACCCTGTCCAACCAGGGCTTCCTTGCCAAGGCCACGCCCGAGGTCATCGCAAAGAAGAAGGAGCAGCAGGCCGACCTTCAGCAGACCATCGAGCAGCTGCAGGCGCAGATTGCCGACCTGAAGTAGGCCGTCTGACGCAGGCACGCTTGGCCGTGCCCTGATCGTATGAAAGTGGCCGCGGCCGCCGGGGAATCACCTCGACGGCCGCGGCCTTTTCTTGCGTCGCGACTAGTTGGCGAGAGGCTACAGGGACTGGATGAAGCGGTCCTGGGCGGCTCGGCCCTTCTGGTCCCACTTGAAGACGCCCGCGTCCTCAAGTACGTGCGAGAAGACCTCGCCGACGCCGTCGCGCACTATCTGGTGCACGTTGTCCTGGTTGAGCTCGGGATGGCTCTGGGCCAGCTGCGCGGCCCAATCGGCGTGGGAGGCTGCCAGGGGATCGGCCTTCAGCGCGCCCAGGTCGGCTCCAGCCAGAAGCAGCTGCTCCACACGCCCCAGCTCGCCCACCAGGCGCGGCGGCAGGATGGCCAGGCCCATGACCTCGATGAGGCCGATATTCTCGCGCTTGATGTGGTGCCACTGCTCGTGCGGGTGGAACACGCCCAGGGGGTGCTCGGGGCTGGTGACGTTGCAGCGTAGCGCCAGGTAGGCCTCGTAGCGCCCGCCGGCGTCGGCGTCAGTGCCGGTGAGCGGCTTGCCGCAGGCGTCTACGCGGCGCACGATGGGGGTCACCGTGTTGTGGGGCGTGCCGTCCGGGGTCTGGGCGATGACGCCCACGGAGGGGTCGGACCAGGCACGCCAGGAGCTGACCACGTGCTCGCAGGCGTCCAGCAGCTGACCGCGGCTCGCAGAGCTCAGGCGCAGCACTGACAGCGGCCAGCGCAGCACCTCAGCCGTGACGTCGGGGTAGGAGGGGAGCCGGAAGGTGCGATCTGCGGCCGCGCGCATCATGGGGAGCTCATGCGCGCCGCCCTGGAAGTGGTCGTGCGACAGGATGGAGCCGCCCACCACGGGAAGGTCGGCATTTGAGCCGATGAAGTAGTGGGGCAGCAGGTCCACGAAGTCAAAGAGGCAGCCCAGCGACGTGCGGTCCACATGCATGGGGCGATGGATCGAGCTCATGGCGATGCAGTGCTCGTTGAAGTAGGCGTAGGGGCTGTACTGCAGGCCCCAGCGCTCGCCACCCAGCTGGATGGGGATGATCCTGAGGTTCTGGCGGGCGGGGTGCGCGCCGAGGGGGTGCGACGCGGCGCGCCCGGGGTAGCCCTCGTTCTCTATGCACAGCTGGCAGGCGGGGTACTTCTGACCCTTCGGTGCCCTGCCGGCTGCCGCGATTTCGCGAGGGTCCTTCTCGGGCTTCGAGAGGTTGATGGTGATCTCGAGGTCGCCCCAGGGGGTGGCGGTGGTCCACTGCACGTTGCGCGCGATGGCGGCGCGACGCACGTAGCCGGCGTCGCAGCACATGCCGTAGAACCAGTTGGTGGCCGCACGGGGGCCCAGCGCACCGTGGAGCTCCCTGAACCTGGCCGCCATGAAGGACGGGCGCGGCATCAGAAGGCCCATGACGCGCATGGAGGCGCGGTCGCGACCGCTCTGGGTGTCGTCGTCGCGACCGTTGTCCACCGACGCCTGTGCCAGCGTGGTCAGGGTGCCTTCCAGGTCGAAGGAGGGGTCGTCTACGGGCTGGCCAGCTGCGGGCCTGGGCGCGGGTGCCTCGGCAAGCACCCAGCCCTCGGTCGGTCCGGGCTCCACGGCGCCTATGGCCTCGAGCACCGAGTTGTACGCCCACGTGCGGTCGTCCCAGTCGACGAGGCCGTGCCGCGCGGCGTAGTCCACCAGGGACTGGATGGCGTCGCGGGCCTCCGCCGACTCGCTGCTGGCCGCGTTGGCACCGCTCGTTGCCGGGCTTTCGACGGTAGGGCCTGCGACCTGCGTGTTCTTCTTTACTGCCATTGTGCGTACGCCCCCTTGGGGTCGATGTGATAGTGCCTGCAGGAGCCTTGGCCCAGCCAGGCGTCCATGCGCGTGCGGAACTGGCCCACGAGGTCCAGGGGCACGAAGCACTGGATGGTGCCGCCGAAGCCGCCGCCGTGGATGCGGGCGGCGCCGCGGCCGTCCAGGACGCGCTCGGCCAGGCCCAGGGCCACCATGGCGGGCTGGGACTGCGTGTCGCACGAGACGTTCTGCAGGAACATGGCGGAGCTGGCACCGGATGCGCGCGTCAGGTCTAGGAACCGGTCGATGTCGCCCGCCTGCAGGGCGTCCCAGCGCTGCTGCACCAGCTGGTTCTCGCGCCAGTAGTGCAGGGCGCGCAGCACCGGACGGTCGCCCAGCTGCTGGCGCAGCTGCGGCACGGCCTGGTCGAAGGCGTCGGGGTCCACGTCGCTCAGGCGGGTGTGGCCCAGCCTTGCGGCTACGGCCTGCATCTCGGCGGGGATGGCGGCGTACTGGTCGGTCAGGTCGGCGTGGCTGGCGTGCACGTCTACCAGGCACAGCGCGTAGCCCCTCGAGTCGAAGTCGAGGTCCAGCTTCTGCGCCTTGGGGTCGTCGGGGTCGCGGAAGTCGATGTGCGCGAGCCCGCCCAGGCACACGCTGGCCTGGTCCATGAGGCCGCAGGGCTTTCCGAAGTGCACGTTCTCGGTGCGCTGGCTCATGCGCGCCAGGTCCATGGGCTCCACCGCGGGGCCTTCCCACAGCGTCTCCATGGCCCTGCCTATGGCCGCCTCCACCGCAGCGGAGGACGAGAGGCCGCCTCCCGCGGGGATGTCGCAGGTGATGGCCATGTCGAAGCCCTGGGGCGTGCGCCCGGTTGCGGCCAGCTCGCTGGCCATGCCGCGCACCAGGGCCGCGGTGGTGTTCCTCTGGTCGTCGCGGGGCGCCAGGTCGTCCAGCGACACCTCCACGCTGGGGTATCCCTGGCTGGCCAGGCGCACGGCGCCGGTGCCGTTGGGCATGGCAACGCCCTCGATGCTGACGTCCAGGGCGCCGGCGATGACCTGGCCGCCCTCGTGGTCGGTGTGGTTGCCCGCTATCTCGGAGCGTCCCGGCGCGTGCACCAGAAGCACGCGGCCCTGCGTGCCGTCGGCCTCCCTGCCGAACTCCTGGAAGAACAGCCGTCGTGCCGTCTCCAGCTTCTGGTTTCCTACCTCTTCCTCGTTGCTCATGCTCTCTGGTCTCCTTTCGGCCCGCACGGGCCTCTCTGCAGTCGGGGGAGTCGACCTCCGGCGACGTTGCGATGACTTGCGAATGGTCTCCGGCGCCAGTCTATTCCTGGACGCCGAACCTATAGACGATGGTCTGCCGGTAGGGGTGTTCTGGCGTGCATACGGGCTGCGGCCACATATCGTGGTGGCAGCAGTCGGGATAGAACTCCGGCTCCAGCGCCATGCCCGAGTGCGGGCGGTAGGTGACGCCGTCCTTCGCGCCCACGTCGTCCAGCCAGTTGCCGGTGTACAGGTGCATGCCCGGCGTGGTCACCAAAAGGTCCATGGTCCTGCCGCTGCGCGCGTCGGTGACGTGAGCGGCCGGCCTGGGCTCCGCGTCGGCCTCCCAGCCGCGGATGGCAAGGCAGTGGTCGTAGCCGCGCCCGCGCTCCAGCTGCTGGTCGGGCTGCTGGGTCCTCTGCCCCACGGGCTTGGGCTCACGGAAGTCGAACGGCGTGCCCGCGACGGGGCTCAGAACGCCCTGGGACACGTGGTCCTCGCGCAGGGGCAGGTAGTCGTCCGCCTGCACGGTCAGGAGCTCGTCGTCCACCGTGTCGCAGGCGTGGCCCGCCAGGTTCAGGTACGAGTGGTTGGTCATGTTTACGTACGTGGGGGCGTCGGTGCTGCACGAGTAGCGTATGGTCAGTCGGGTGGCGTCAGCGGTAGTGTCCTCCAGGCGGAACATCGCCCGGAAGGTGCGGTTGCCCGGCAGCCCCAGCTCGCCGTCGGCCATGGCGCACGTCAGCAGCACGTAATCGTCGCCGTGCCGCTCCAGCTGCCAGACGCGTTTGTGCAGGCCGTGCTCGAAGCTGGTGTGGTTGTTGTTCCGCTGGTCTGGACCGTCGTTGCGCGGCAGGTGGTAGAAGCGGCCGCCCAAGGTCACCTCGGCCCGGTCGGTGCGGTTGGCAACGGGCCCCACGGTGGCCCCGAAGCAGGCGGGGTCGCCCAGGTACCCGTCGATGGAGTCGAAGCCCAGCAGCAGGTCGTCAATCTCTCCCTGGCGGTCGGGCACGCGTACGCTCTGGAGCGTGGCGCCGAACCCCAGGATGCCCACCTGTGCTCTGTGAGTGATGAGTACGTACTCATAAATGGGTGTGCCGGATGGCAGTTTCCCAAACGGGACTATCGATAGCACTGCTATTCTCCCCTGTAGTTTGAGTGTTGGGCAAGAAGGACCTTGATGTCGCAACGTTGATCGCACGCAATCGCCAAGAAGAATGTTAACGTACTCACAATGGTTGTACAGGGATAACGAGAAATTCATGCCGCCTGCAAACGTTTTGGGACCGCTCGGCGTGAGTGCGGACGGGTTTGGGCTCGTTGCGCGCTCGCGAATCCGGGCGGACCGGCGTATCTTTGTATGCCATGCGAGGAGGTAAGGGTATGGCGCGAAAGCAGAGGGAAGACAGCGGTGCCCAGGCCAGGCAACGCGTCTCGATGTCGGAGGTGGCAAAGGCCGCGGGCGTGTCGCAGCAGACGGTGTCGCGCGTGGCGAACGGGCTGCCCAACGTCAGCGACGACACGCGCAAGCGCGTCCAGGATGCCATGGCCCGCCTGGGCTTCAGGCCCAACTTCGCCGGCAGGTCGCTGCGCAGCGGGCGCTATCGCTCGGTGGGGCTGTGCGTGTACGACATCCAGGAGTTCGGCAACCTCAGCACCCTGGAGGGCATCATGAGCGCTGCCCGCGAGCACGACTACGCCATCACCATGGTCGAGATGCCCGACGACGCACCCATCTCGCTGACGCGCGCCTCCCAGCAGATGGCGCAGCTGCCCGTGGACGCCATGATTGCCAGCATGAGCATCAAGGCCGTCGACTTCCACAGCTTCGTGCCCAGCCCGGCGCTGAGCACCGTGATCCTCTCCATGTATGCGCACCCGCTCTGCACTACGGTGGACTCGGACCAGTACGGCTGCTCCAAGCTGGTGATGGACTACCTCATAGGCCGTGGGCACCGCCAGATACGCTTCGTGGCGGGCCCGTCTTTCTCGGTGGATTCGAACTTCCGCCAGAGGGGGTGGTTGGACGAGCTGCGCCTGCACGGCCTGGACCAGGTGGAGCCGCTGCGTGGCGACTGGACGGCCGACTCGGGCTACGAGGCGGGCACCCACCTGGCAAAGGACCCCGACGTCACCGCCGTGTACGTGGCGAACGACCAGATGGCCCTGGGCGTCATCGCCGCCCTGTGCGACGCGGGAAAGAGCGTGCCCGCAGACGTCAGCGTGGTGGGAGTGGACGACTCCTTGGGTGCCACCATTCCGCACAACGAGCTGACCACGGTGCGCTTCGACCTGCTGGAGCGCGGCCGCTCGGCGTTCGAGCAGGCCATCCTGGGGATGGAACCGGGCTACACGCCCTGCGAGATAAGGGTGCCGGGCCAGCTGGTGGAACGCTTCACGGTGGCGGACCTCAGGTAGCCTGGGGGCCCGTCAGAGGCAGCGTGGCAAAGGCATGTCGCCTAGCGGACGGCTTTCGTCCGCGGATGGTGCTTTTATGGCGATTGGGGCCACCATTCGATACTGAAATGCGATTCAGATTCATTTAATAGCATGGGGCTGGCCAGGGCCCCGCACATTGGGGCTCAGCAGATGGCGGTAGGCTCCGCACGCCTGATGCGTGGTAGCGCATGGGCGTTAGGAGACACCCTCGTTTTCTAGGGGCAATGCAATGACAGAATCGAATAGTTCCAACCAGCCGAAGGCCGTTACGCAGGGGGGAGACGCCGTGCGGGCGGTCGATGGCAAGCCGTTCGAGCGCGTGATGGACACGCGGCTGGTCCTCTCGGTGGTGGCCACGGGCGTCATGTCCTTCTCGGGCGTGGTGGTGGAGACCGCCATGAACGTGACGTTCCCCACGCTGATGCGCGAGTTCAGCGTGTCCACGTCCACGGTGCAGTGGATGACCACGGCCTATCTACTGGTGCTGGCGGTCATCATGCCCGTCTCGTCGTACCTGAACAAGCGCTTCCGCACGAAGCGCATCTTTCAGGTGGCCATGCTGTTCTACATCAGTGGCATCCTGTGCGGCGCGAACGCCATCAGCTTCCCCATGCTGTTGTGCGGCAGGATTCTGGAGGGCGTTGGCACGGGCATAGCGCTGCCCCTGATGTTCAACGTGATCCAGGAGCAGGCGCCGCTGGACCGTATGGGCCTCATGATGGGCATCGGCAGCCTGGTGTGCGCGCTGGCACCCGCCGTGGGACCCTCGCTGGGCGGATGGATTGCCGAGTCGTTCGGATGGCGCTGGATCTTCTGGTGCCTGCTGCCCGTGCTGGTGGTGGCCTTCGCGATCGGCAGCTTCTCGCTGCGCCAGAGTCATCCCACACGCAAGGGCAAGCTCGACGCGAGGGGCTGGGTGCTCCTGGCGCTGTCCTTCGTGTGCCTGGTGCTGGCCACCAGCGAGGCGGGCAGCCTGGGCTGGGCGAGCCCCGTGGTCTGGGTCGGGCTAGCGCTGTTCGCCGCGTTCCAGGTCGCGTTCGTGCGCCACGAGCGCGGCTGCGGGCAGCCGCTGCTGCACCTGGAGGTGCTGAGGCGCCGGGGCTACCGGCTGTCGCTGACGTCCATCATGCTGCTGCAGTTCACCTGCCTGGGCCTCTCGTTCCTTCTGCCCAACTACTCGCAGCTGGTCATGGGCACCGGCAGCACCGAGGCCGGCAGCATCCTGCTTCTGGGCTGCGTCGTGGGTGCTGTCATGTCGCCGATCTCGGGCAAGCTGCTGGACAGGCTGGGTGCCCGCGTGCCCATCCTGACGGGCTGCGTGTCGAGCCTTCTGTCCGTAGTGCTTCTGGCCACGTTCTCCGCAAACCTGCACACGGCGGCCGCCATGGGCATCTACGTGCTGTTTGCCCTGGGCCAGGGCCTCGGCGTGGGCACCATGATGACCAACGGCCTCTCGAAGCTGCCGATGCAGCTGCGCTCCGACGGCAACGCCATCATCACCACCATGCAGCAGCTCTCGGGCGCTGTGGGCACCAGCGTGGTCACGACCATCGTGAACTCGTTCCAGGAGGGTGCCTCGGACGTGGCCGCCTCCACGATGGCGGGCACGCGCGTGGCCTACGTTCTGCTGGTCGTGGTCATGGCCGCCGAGCTGGCCGCGCAGATAGGCGTCTTTGCCGGCCGGAAGGACCAGTCCGCCCAGGCCTAGGCTACGGTACGCCTTCGCTCCGCACGTCCTCGAGCACATGGGCAAGAAGGGCAGGTCGCCCCGGAATCAGTCCGGAGCGGCCTGCTTTTTCATCGCGTGAGAGCATGTGATCCTGACGTCTGAGCGCGGAGCTTGGGATCCAGACAAGCCGCCACCGTAACCGTTGCTGGCATAAGAACCTCCTGTCCCATGGGGAGCTTTAGTCCATGGTTGCAGGTGCATAACAAAGCGCAATGGTGTTAAACGGACAGCAGCACCTGGCTGTTTGCCGCGATGGAGTCGCGCAGCGCGCCGGGCTCGACACCTCGTATGCGGGCGGTGAGCTCGCAGGTCTGCGTCAGCGCGTCGGCTATCTGGGACGCCGACCCGGGTACGTCCTCGCCTGGCGGGAAGTCGGTCTCCAGAAGCAGCTGGCTCGCAGGTATCAGCTTGAGCTGCTCCTTTGCCCTTCTCGTGCGCGCCTGCCGTGGGTTCACGCTGAACCAGCAGCCCGAGCGGATGGCCCGCCACAGGTCGGGCGTGGACCCGGAGAACCAGTGGAACACGCAGCGGCACCGTGCGAGCGCCCCCGTGGAATCCAGGAGGTCCAGCACCGCGCCGGCCGAGGCGACGGAGTGCAGGGATATCGTGCGGACGAGAGGCGCAGCATCCCGCGCGCCGGATGCGGCGCCGGGCAGGGAGGCGGAGGCGCAGGCCTCGAGCACGGTCCTGAGTGCCTTCGCCTGGGCGGCGTGCGAGGCCGGGTCCGTGTGCTTGGGCGAGAAGTCCAGCCCCACCTCGCCGACCCACGCCGTGCCGGCCACAAGCCGTGCCACCAGCTCGGCGTCAGCCTGCGAGGCCCTTCCGTCCGCCACCCACCAGGGGTGGAGGCCGACGCCCAGGCGGACGTTGGGCAGCCCCACCCACGGCTCCCGCCGCAGCGCAAGGTACTCCTGCGGGGTCACGGTGTTTACGAACAGCCCGAGCCCTGCGGCTTGGGCATCCCCCGCGACCTGCGCGGCATTGCTCATAAAGCCCAGGTGCACGTGGGCGTCCGCCAGGCCGCGCACGTCCAGAGGCGCCTCGTCCCCGCCGCTCACCACCGGTCGCCCGCCTGCGGGTTGTGCAGCCCGGCCAGGTCGCAGATGACGCGGCCGGCGGCAATCTGGCCCATCACGGGCGGGATGTAGCTCATGGTGCCCAGTATGGTGCCCTTGTCGGCGGGGCGGGTGGAGTGGTCGCGCGGCCCCGTGATGGGCTCAACGCGCAGCGGCACCTCGTCGGACCAGACCACCTGCAGGTGGCGTATGCCGCGCTTGCGGCACTCCTTCCTCATGACCTTGCACAGGGGGTCCGCCTTCGTGCGGCTGACGTCGCTCACGCGCAGGCGGGTGGGATCCAGCTTGTTCGCCCCGCCCATCGAGCTGATCTCGCGGTAGCCGCGCTCCTGGCACCACTGCGCTATGCGCAGCTTCTGCGCCACGGTGTCGATGGCGTCCACCACGTAGTCGGGGCGGGGCAGGGCGTCCAGCTGCTGCGCCAGCCGGTCCTTGTCCAGGAAGGCGTGAAGGGTCGTGACCTCGCAGTCGGGGTTGATGTCTGCCACCAGGCGACGCATCACGTCGCACTTGGGCTGGCCCATGGTGGAGCGCCAGGCCACCGCCTGGCGGTTCACGTTGCTGGGGCCCACGACGTCGCGGTCCACCAGCACCAGGCGGCCCACGCCGCCGCGCGCCAGCGCCTCGGTGCAGTTGGAGCCCACGCCGCCCAGGCCTAGCACCATCACGGTTGCCACGCGCAGCCGAGCGAGGCCCTCCGCGCCCAGGATGATCTGCAGCCGGTCGAACGGCCGCTCCTCCGGGGAGCCTGCGGTCTCGTCCGTGGATAGGGCGTCTGTCTGCGACATGGGTGTTCTTCCTTCCTGCAATGGCGGATGGTGGCGAGGCTTCTGGGCGAGGCTACAGCTCGTCGGCGCCCAGCATCAGGGCCAGCGCCACGGTGAGGCCGTTCTCGAGCGAGCCCTTGTCGATGAGCTCGTTTCGCGTGTGCAGCAGGCCTCCCAGCACCGTGCCCACGCAGGCGGCGGGTATGCCCAGCGACAGGGGGACGTTCGCGTCGGTGGAGGCGGGTGACAGGTCGGGCTGCTGGCCGGTGGCCGCGGTGATGACATGCTGGCAGATGCGGCTCAGGCGGTCCAGCTGGTCCTGGTTCACCGAGCCGTTGCCGGGGCGTACGCCCAGCTTTTCGACCTCCAGCTTCACGTCGGGGGCGCGGCGGGCGTCGACCAGCCGCTTCACGCAGCCGTACAGGCGCAAGAGGTCGTCGTTGGAGGGGCTGCGGTACTCGATGACCATGGATGCGCGGGCCGCGATAGCGTTGACCTTCGTGCCGCCCTTTATGGCGCCCACGTTCACCGTGGCCCCCGCGGGCAGGTCCAGGCCGTACAGTCCCTCGACGATGCCGCACAGGACCTCGATGGCGTTGGGCGTGCCGAAGTCGCGCAGCGAGTGGCCGCCGGGCGTGATGCAGCGGATGCGGAAGCGGTGCGAACCGACCGCCTGCGTGATGCACTGGGGCAGGTACAGGTCGAAGGCCACGTGACGCGCTATGCGCAGATCGTTGCGGGCGTAGAGCGCCTTTGTGCCGCGCAGGGTCCCCAGGCCCTCCTCGCACGAGTTGGCCACCATGACCACCTGGGTGCGCGGGGGCACCAGGTTGGGGTGGCGCAGCAGGAACGTGGTGGCCATCAGCAGGTTCACCAGGTTCGCCGTGTCGTCGCCCACGCCCGGCGCGTACAGCCTGCGGGCGTCCTCGTGCAGGGGCAGAAGGTTCAGGTCGGGAAACACGATGTCGGTGTGGGCCGAGAAGACCACCGTGCGCCCCGTGGGGTCGCCGATGCGGCAGATGACGTTGTTGGCGTCGTCCACCTGCACGTCACGGGCGCCCTGGTCGATGAGCCACTCCTGCACCAGGCGGGCGCGGGCCTCCTCGTGTCCCGAGGGCGACGGCATGGCGGCAAACAGCCGCAGGACCGAGAGCTCCTCCTCGTGGCAGCGGCGTGCCCAGTCGCGGGCCAGGTCCAGGCGCTTCTGAAAGTCCATGGTCTCCTCCTAGGCGGTCGGGGCGGTCGCGCGGGCCGTCGTGCCCGGCGCCTCCGCCGCATCTGCCAAACTCTGTGGACATGCGGGCCAAGGCTTCACAAATGCCTCAGACCTCCCAACAATATAAGCGAGGGACCACCGACGTGCTAACGTTCCCATGATGGCTCTTCGGCGAATCGGCAAAGCGCTCACGAAAGGCGGCAGCATGGCAGTTTCCCAGCCAAACCCGGATATGGTTCAGCGCAAGAAGGACCTGCGCAGGCAGCTGCGGCACCTGCGCGACGGCATACCCGCCGAGGCTCGCGAGGCGGCGGACCAGCGGATTGCCCGCACGCTTTGCGGCCTGGGGGAGTTTGCGACGGCAACGCACGTGCTGACCTACCTCTCGTTCGGCAGCGAGGTGCAGACGCGAGACATCATCCGTAGCGCGTGGCGGCAGGGGAAGGTGGTGGCGCTGCCGCGCTGCGTGCCGCACACCAGGCTGATGGAGTGGCACGTGATCACGTCGCTGGACGGGCTGGTCACCAGCAGCTTCGGCGTGCAGGAGCCGGCGGCAGACGAGAACACGCTGGTGGACGCAACGCAGCTGCCCGACGCGCTGGCGGTGGTGCCGGCGCTGGCCTTCGACCGCGAGGGGTACCGGCTGGGCTACGGCGGCGGTTTCTACGACATCTTCCTGGCGGACTTCCCCGGCACCAGTGTGGGCATCTGCCGAGACGTGCAGATGAAAGGCAGCCTGCACCAGCTGGGTGTCATCGACGCGCACGACCTTCCCGTGGATGTCGTGGTGGGGCAGGGCCAGATCTGGCGGTGCGTCCGGCGCGTGTGAACGCTTGGCAACGCGCGCGTTTCACGTGTTGGTGTCCAGGGAAAAGGCGCGTATAAATCGTTGGGGTCCCAAGGCTGCCGGGGCAAGGGTTCGTTACCCCTGCGGCGGGGACATACGAGGCAAGGCTGTCTGATGCAGGAGGCTCACATGGAAGGACGCATGCGCGACCTGACCCTGGACGAGTTCGTGGACGTGCTGGGCTCTAAGGCCCCCGTGCCCGGCGGGGGAGGCGCAAGTGCCGTCGCGGCCTCGGTGGGCGTGGCGCTGGGACAGATGGTGGCCAGCCTGACATCTGGAAAGGTCCGCTACGCCGACGCGCAGCCGCGCATAGACGCCCTGCTGCCGCAGCTGCAGCATGCCAGGGACCGCCTGCTGGACCTGGCCGACGAGGACGCCCGGGCGTTCGAGCCCCTGGCCAGGGCTTACCGGATGCCGCGCGAAACCGCGCAGCAGCGGGCGGCCAGGGACGCCGCCCTGCAGGAGGCCCTGGTGGGCGCCTGCGAGGTGCCGCTGGACATCATGGAGACCACCTGTGAGGCGCTGGGACTGGTGGACGAGCTGGCGCGCATCGGCAGCCGCATGGCAGTCAGCGACGCGGCCGCCGCGGCCGCGCTGCTGGGCGCCTCGCTGCGCGCAGCCAGCCTAAACGTGTTCGTGAACGCAAAGTCCATGGCCGACCGCGACCACGCCTTGCGCTACCAGACGCGCGCGAGAGCGTTGCTGCAGAAGGGGTGCCCCCTGGCGGAGGACACCTTTGGCTATGTCGAGAGGATGCTGTGATGGCGACTTTGATGTTGGGCGCCCCCGTGGCGAAGGAGCTGACGCAGAGTCTGATACCCAGGGTGGATGCGCTGGGCCAGCGTGGCGTCACGCCGACCCTGGCCGTGGTGCGCGTGGGCGCGCGCGAGGACGACCTGTCGTACGAGCGCGGGCTCACGAAGCGCTGCCAGAAGGTGGGGATAGCGCTGCGGATGTTCGTCCTGGACCAGGACTGCACGCAGGACCAGCTGATGGACGCCATCGACACGGTGAACTCCGACGGCTCCATCCACGGATGCCTGATGTTCAGGCCGCTTCCCAGGACCCTGGACGAGGCAGCCGCCTGCGCCGCGCTGGACCCCGCCAAGGACGTTGACTGCATCACGCAGGGCTCCCTGTACGGCGTGTTCGCGAACAGGCCCTGTGGATTCCCGCCCTGCACGGCCGAGGCCTGCGTCCAGCTGCTGGACCACTACGGCGTGCAGCTGGACGGGGCGCGCGTGACCGTGGTGGGCCGCTCTATCGTGATCGGCAAGCCCGTCAGCATGATGCTGCAGGCAAGAAACGCCACGGTGACCATGTGCCACACCCATACGCGCGACCTTGCCGAGGCCTGCCGCCAGGCAGACGTGGTGGTGGCCGCGGCCGGCCACGCCGGCACCGTGGGCGCCGACTGCGTGCAAGAAGGACAGACCGTGGTCGACGTGGGCATCAACTGGGACCCCGCGGCGCAGCGCCTGGTGGGCGACGTGGACTTCGACGCAGTGGAGCCCGTGGTGGATGCCATCACACCGGTGCCGCGCGGCGTGGGTTCCGTGACGACGGCCGTGCTGGCGAAGCACGTCGTGGAGGCGGCGGAGCGTCAGACACGGGGGTAGCCTGGACGCATTCGGTGAAGCTTGCCTATACCTGCGGGGTTGTGCTGGCCTGCGTCCAGGCATCTGCTACAATTGCCGAAGTTGCCAACTGGCAAGCTCCTCGGTGCATCGCGGTGTCGCTCCCTCTGGTAGGGTCGTACTCGTCTAGTGCGCGCCCGGGGCGCATACAAAAGTGTTTTTAGGGTCTTATCCGCGAAACAGTCGAAGGAGCGCATAGGCTCATGTCTGATCTTCTGGCCGAGATTATTACCCCGCAGGTCCGTATGGTGCTGTACCTGATGGTGGCGTGCATCGTCATGCTGTACGTGCTCTCCATCGTCTACGTCATACGTGATGCCCAGCGCCGTGGCGCGAACCCGTGGTGGCTGTGGGCCATCATCTCGGTCATCCCCATCGTGGGCCTTCTGGCCTACGTCATCCTGCGCCCGTCCAGCTACCTGGTGGACCGCGAGGAGCAGGACCTGGACATCGCCCTGCGCGAGCACCAGCTGTCCCACTACGGCGTGTGCCCCAAGTGCGGCGCCCCCATCGACCGTGACTTCGTGGTGTGCCCCATCTGCAACACCCAGGTGCGCAACGTGTGCCCCACATGCCACCGCCCCCTGAACGCCGACTGGAAGGTGTGCCCCTACTGCCGCACGCGCATCCAGTAGAAACACGCATACGAAGCAGACACAAGGAGCTCGCCTTTCCTCGGGGAAGGCGAGCTCCTTCGTTTAGCGACCTTGGACACACGGGGCATGCTTCCGGGGCTATGTATTGGCCAGCCAACTTTGGTATATACGCTGAGTATGAGCTGTAGGTTGGCTGATCAGATGATGCTAGGACCATGGATGATGGCCAGCACGTCTATAGTCTGGCTATCGAATCGGTAGATGATCACAAACGTTGAGACGACAAGTTTTCTAAGCCCAGGTCCATAGCGTGCGGTGAGGACCGGTCGGATGTCAGGCGATCCGATTTCGGGCTGCGTGGGGAGAAGCTCAAGAACCGATCGTATCCTCTGGAGGACGCGCGCGGATCGAATGATGGATAGCCCCTCCGAGAATTCCTCGGCGATACGGAGCTGATAGTGCCTATCCATGATTGGCACGCAATGTCTCGGCACGGTCGAATGCACTGTCGATAGAATCCGTGTATCGACCGGCGTCGATATCATCGACACCCCTGCCGACCGCCTCGATCAGACGTGCCTCATATGCAGCGTCAGCCCTCTCGCGGGCAATCCTCTTGTTGAAGGCTTCCTCGCTAGCAAAGATGTATGCCGCACGACCCTGCTCGGTGATACGAACGATTCCGTCCTGTGCGGCTGCCTTTGCATCGTTGGGATTACGCTGCAACGTTGTCATGGGAAGAATCGTCTCCATCGTCTGCCTCCCTATGGAATGACTATACGGATGATACTACGTATTACTATGTGTATGATAAAGCAATGTTTCCAGTCGGATGTCGTGGCCCTTCTTTTTCTGCGGGAAACAAGAGCTCGCTCACGCATGCTCAGACGCACCCGATGATAAGCACAGGCACCGTTGGGGGGCTGGAACCTTCGTCCGCCGAGCCATGCGATATGTCTTGTTGGGACATGGAATAACTTCAGCAAGCTTCAGCTCTTCCGAAAGGTCTCTCGTGAACAGGAGGCATCGCTATGGCACTGGGTCCCATGGAAATCGTGGTCATGGTTCTGTACATCGGAGTTCCGATAGCCGTCATCGTGTTCCTGGTGTGGCTGATGCACAGCGTCGTCGCGCGGCAGAAGAGCATGGAGGCGCAGCTGAAGCAGATGGGGGACACCCTGCGCCAGATAGACCAGAAGCTGCAGAAGTAGTGCTCGTCCGGCGGACCGCCACCCGCTGCGCTCAGGAGGCCTGCGCTAGTTTGATGCAACGCCTTCCTGTTGCAGCCATTCACGCAGGTGGCGGTCCAGCTGCCGGAAGGTGTTTCGAGTCCGCTCGTTCGCGAAGTCGCGCTCCAGCATGTCGAACACGTAGCCCTGCTGCACGGCCAGCTCCAGGCTGCGGGGGTATACGAGCCCCCACACGAAGCACACGTGGCCCAGAACCATGTCGGCGGGGTGCCGCCTGATGGCGTGGGGCACGGTGCGGTGCTGCAGGAACGTGTCGACCACCTGGGGCGACACGTCGCTGGCGCGAAGGTCCTTCTCGCCGAAGGGATAGATGTCGTCCACGGGGGAGTCGTGGTTCACCTTTAGGATGTCTATCTTGTCGGCGTCGCGCACGATGTCGCATAGGCGACGCGTCTGGGCGTCAAGGCCGTCGGGCAAGGCAAGCGCGCTGTGGTACGCCACGGCGCTGCGGATGGCGTCGTCCGCGCTGTCGTCCTCCACGAACCGGCGGATGTCGCCCGTCGGTCCCGTGGCGCCCTCGAACAGCACCTGTGCGCCCAGCAGCGCGTGGCTGACCGACTTCGAGTCCAGGAACGTGTCGTAGCGGCGCACCTGCTCGAAGCGGCCTACGTCGTGCAGGAGGCCGCACAGCCAGGCCAGGTCCACCTGGTCGTCCGACAGGTCCAGCGAGCGCGCTATGTCGTCGCACAGGCTCGCCACGCGATAGGTGTGCGACACCTTCAGCGCTATGCGGGGGTTCGTGGGGTCGTAGGCGGCGACGTAGCTCTTGAACGCCTGCAGCGCCTGGGTGCGGTCGATGTGCATGGAGGTCCTCCCTTGGTCTCCAGCGATGCTAGCGCATGGGGAGGCGTGCTCTCCTGCGCGCTACGCCTCCTCCGCGTATCTCCATCGCGCTGCGGATGGCTGCTGCAAGAAGGGCGCATGCAGGTCGGGAGCGCATGCACGTCACGAGAGAGGCGTGCATAGCAGAAGGGCGTCCAAGCTGGACGCCCTTCTTGCGTTATTTATGTTTCGGACGGAGAGTGGCGAGGAGCTAGGCCAGGCGCTGGTTGTTGTACCAGCCCCACCTCACTGGCATGCGGTCGCTGTAGTAGTCGATCCACTTCTGCAGGCTCCAGGTCCTGATGCGTCCCACGTTGTCCATGACCTGGCCGTCGCCGATATAGATGGCCACGTGGCCATAGATGGAGCCCATGTAGGTGTGGCCATGGGATGCCACCGCAACGATCATGCCCACCTTCAGGTCGGGTCGGCTGGAGGTGTGGCAGTAGTTGCGGTACAGGTCGCAGGCGTCCTGTTCCAGGTAGCCGTGGCCGCACGCGTTCATGACCTTCTCGACCCAGCAGGCGCACAGCCCGCCGCCGGGGGAGGGCATGGAGTGGCAGACGTCGACCACGCGACGCTGTGCGACGTTGGCGGTGGCCAGCGACTGCTCGCAGCGCGGACGGGCGTTCACGTCGTACCAGGCGTTGGCGCAGTTGCCGGGGGCGCCGTTGCCCTTTGCCACCAGTACCACCTGGATGCCGCCCGCGTGCAGGTCGTAGCCCGTGGTGCCAGCCTGGCCGCCGTTGCAGGCCCAGTCCAGCCAGCCTATCTGGTCCACGCACACGCGGTAGTACACGTCAAAGAAGCGGGCCAGGTCGCCCTCCAGATGCACCTTCACGGACTCTATGCCGCGGCCGTCGGCGTTGCCCTGTGCGGCGCCGTCGGACGTGGACTGCTCCCACCCCACGTTGCGCGTGCTGGCCTGGTACACGATGCTGCCCGTGATGCCGCTGTCAGAGCTGACGTTCGCGCGGAACTGGTTCACCTGCGAGCCGTTGCCGTTGATGCCGCCGTCTGCGGTGGTGCCGCGCCAGGAGCCGTCGGCGCCCCTGGTGTCGTAGGACACGTGCGCGGGTGCCACGTATGCGATGCCCGTGGGCTTGGACTGCGTGTTCTTGCGCACCAGTATGACCATGATTGCCTCGGCCCGCTTCTGCAGGCCGGTGGTGCCGGCGGAGTCGCCGTCGCAGGCCCAGTCCAGCCAGCCGTAGTCGGCCACGTGCAGGCGGTAGTACACGTCGTAGAGCTGGCTTATGCCTCCTGCCAGGCGAATCTGCACAGCCTCTACGCGCAGGCCCTGCCCCGTGGTGCCTGCTACCTGGCCGTTGGACGCCCAGCCTTGCCAGCCCACGTTCTGCACGTGCGCGCGGTACTGGATTGCGGAGTCGGCGCCTATGGTCTCGGGGTCGAAGCCGCTGAGGGACAGCTTGAACGCCTCCAGGCGCTTGCCCTGTCCCGTGGTGCCAACGGTTTCGGACGTCCCGCTGACGGCACCCTGCCAACCGTCGTTCTGCACGTGTGCCTGGGCGTTGATGCCGGAGTTGTCGCGATAGGCGTAGCCCTGGTCGCTCTTTGGGAACGCGGCGGTGTCGTCGGCAGTGGCGGCAGACGAGGAGCCGGACGCGGAGGAGCCGTTGGTTGCGGAGTTGATACCGTTGCCTGCGGAGGGCGCGGGTACGCGGGCGGGGGTGGACGACGCCTTGCGCACGAGCTCGAACTCCAACGCCTCGACGCGCAGGCCCAGGTTCACTGTGCCCGAGATGCCGTCCTTCGTCCATGCCAGCCAGCCCAGGTCCTTCACGTGCGTGCGGTACCACAGCTCGTAGGTCTGCGCCAGCTCGTCGGAGAGCTTGATCTTCAGCGCCTCGATGCGCAGGGACCTTCCGGTGGTGCCTGCCACCTGGCCGTCGCTGACCCAGTCCTGCCAACCGATGTTCTGCACGTGGGCCTTGTAGCTGATGCCGTTTACTTGGTTTCCATCCTGGTCGACCAGGCGGATGCGCACGGCCTCCATGCGCTTCTCCTGGCCCGTGGTGCCCGCGACGGCGCCCTCGCTCGTGGGCTTCTGCCAGCCTATGTCCTGCACGTGCGTCTCGGTGGACACGTGGATGGCAGGTGAGGCCGCCTCGGAGGAGCCTGCGTTGGAAGACGATTCGGACTTGCCGACGCTTCGCGACTGCGAGGCGCTAGAGGAGCTGTCGGGCGAGGCGGCCTGTGACTGCTGCGAGTACGTGGTGCCAGCGGAGGACTTCTGGACGGAGCCTGCGGAGCTCGAGGTGTCGGAGGAGCCGGTCTGGCTGGCAGTTGAGGGATTGCCGTCCTGGGCGGACTGCTGCGAGGAGGGGCTGTCGGAGGTCGCTCGGGAATCGGACTGCTTGGTGGAGGCCGTCGAGCTGGAGCCCG